>CANCLK010000117.1 GCA_947378785.1 Comamonadaceae bacterium | reverse complement strand
GGGAACCAGCCGCCTTCGACAAACTTGAGCGCATTGGACGCCAGAAAGGCGAAGTCAATGGCAAAGAAGACGCCCGTAGCCGCGAGGCACAGCACCAGCGGGTATTTCCAGCCATAGCGAATGACGTAGAACGTCAAAATCGTGGTGATCAGCATGTTCCCGCAGACCGCAATGCCGTAGGCCGTCGCCAGCGAATCGGATGATTTGAAAAAAACCACGGCCAAAGCGATGGCTACAAACAGCGTCCAGTTGATGAACGGAATGTAGATTTGACCGGTTTCCTTGATGCTTGTGTGGAGCATGTACATGCGCGGCAAATAACCGAGCTGGACAATTTGCTTGGTCGCACTGAAGGCGCCCGAAATCAAGGCCTGTGAGGCGATCACCGTGGCCATGGTGGCGAGTCCAACCATCGGCAGCAAAGCCCACTCAGGCATCATCATGAAGAAAGGGTTTTTAACGGATGCAGGATTGCTCAGCAGCAGAGCGCCTTGGCCAAAGTAGTTCAGAGTCAAGGCGGGCATGACCACACTGAACCAAGCGACACGGATCGGCCGTTTACCGAAATGCCCCATGTCTGCGTAAAGCGCCTCGGCCCCGGTGACGCAGAGCACAATGGCACCCAAAATAAGGAAGGTCGTGCCCGGGCTGTTCCACATGAAGAGCAGCGCATAGTGCGGGCTCAGGGCTTTCAAAATAGCCGGGTTCTCGGCGATTTGCAGCGCCCCCAAAACCCCGATGGCGATAAACCAGATCAGCGTGATGGGGCCAAAAAACTTGCCGATGCCGGCGGTTCCGCGCTTTTGCACGATGAAAAGCAGCAGCAGAATCCCCAACGTCAGTGGCAGTACATATTTGGAGAATGTCGGCGAGACAATTTCCAAGCCTTCAACGGCGGACAGCACCGAAATTGCCGGGGTGATGACACCGTCACCATAAAAAAGCGCCGCGCCGAACATGCCGACCACCAGCAGTCGACGGCGTAAGACCGGTTGGTCCTTGACGGCGTTGGAGGCCAGCGCCAGCAAGGCCGCCGTGCCGCCCTCGCCGTGGTTGTCGGCCCGCAGCACCAGCAGCACGTATTTGAGCGAAACGATGACGGTCAGCGTCCAGAAAAAAATCGACAAAATGCCGAAGATATTCACCGGGTTCAAGTCCACGTGACCCGTGGCAAACACCGTTTTAACCGCGTAGAGGACGCTGGTACCGATATCGCCGTAAACGATACCGATGGCGCCGAGGGTGAGCGCCGTGAGGGAAGATTTTGAGCTTGTCACAAGGAATTCCCCCTTCGTCTACAACAGGGCCGGTGTCTGGCGCCGGTCTGGCTAGGGGAATGGTTGCTGATGGGAGCGCTATTTTGCGCTCAAGCTGGACTGACGTCAGTGAGGGGAAGCCGCAGCAGGCCTAAAAAATCAGGTTTTGTTGCACTGCAGCAACTAGACCCGCCGATCAGTCGTAGATCTCTGCGTTCGGGTCTGTGGCTTCCAGCTCGTAGCTGGCGGCCAGCATGGCGAGGCGACCGATCACGCCGTACATATAGAAGCGGTTGGGGCTGCTGGAGCCGGGTTTTTGGCCCGGTTGCGGCAAACGGCCGCTGTCGGCAAAGGCCAGTGGTACAAAGCTGGCGCCTGGGGCATTGAGGTTTTCATCCACGCCGCGCTCGGCGTGGATGCGGTAAAAACCACCGACCACATAGCGGTCCATCATGTAGACCACCGGTTCGGCTACAGCGTCATTGACGCGCTCGTTGGTCAGCACGCCTTCCTGAATGATGACTTCAGACAGCGCTTGGCCGTCTTTGGTCGTGCTCATCTTGTTTTTGCTCTTGCTGTTCAGCGCATCGAGGTCTTTGACATCGCGCACCGTCATGATGCCCATGCCGTAGGTGCCGTTGTCAGCCTTGACGACCACAAACGGCTTCTCGTTGATGCCGTATTCTTTGTATTTGCGCTTGATCTTGGTCAGCAAGGCGTCAACATTGGTGCGCAGACAGTCCAACCCTAAGTCTTCATCGAAGTTGACTTCACCGCACTTGGCATACATCGGGTTGATCAACCAAGGGTCCATGCCGAGTAATTTGCCGAAGCGCTTGGCGACTTCTTCATACGCTTGAAAGTGGCGCGACTTGCGGCGTACCGACCAGCCAGCGTGCAGCGGTGGTAGCAGGAATTGCTCGTGCAGATCTTCCAGCATGCCTGGGATGCCGGTTGACAAATCGTTGTTCAGCAAAATGGTGCAGGGGTCAAAGTCTTTCAGTCCTAAGCGCCGGTCAGTGCGGATCAGCGGCTCGATGGTGATGGTCTCGCCGGTGGGCAAATCCAGTGTGGTCGGGTCTTTGATCTCCGGGTCCAACGAGCCAAAACGCACGTTCAGCCCAGCTTGGTGAAAGATGCGCTTGAGCTGCAGCACGTTGGACAGATAAAAGCTATTGCGCGTGTGGCTCTCGGGCACGATCAGCAGGTTGCGCGCTTCGGGACAGATCTTTTCAATCGCCGCCATGGCCGCTTGGACTGCCAGCGGCAGCATTTCAGGGGTCAGGTTGTTCCAGCCGCCCGGAAATAAATTGGTGTCCACTGGCGCCAACTTGAAGCCTGCATTGCGGATATCCACCGACGAATAAAGCGGTGGCGTGTGCTCCATCCACTCCAATCGAAACCAGCGCTCAATGGCTGGCGTGGAGTCGAGGATGCGCTGTTCCAACTCGTTGATGGGGCCGTTCAGGGCGGTGATGAGGTGGGGGACCATGCGGCCACTTTCAAGTGAGTTGTCGTGATGAGTGCCAAGCGACTAGGCTTCGCTTGCACATTATGTGGGGTCTACACGCTTTCAGCGTATATGTGGGCGTCGGCTCGTCTTACAAGCCCCTTCAAAAGCGTTACACAGGTTCAGCCGCGCACTTCGCCCTCACCCAACACGACATATTTCAGCGAGGTCAGGCCTTCAATGCCAACTGGCCCACGGGCATGAAATTTATCGGTGCTGATGCCAATTTCAGCGCCCAACCCAAACTCAAAGCCATCCGCGAAGCGAGTGCTCGCATTGACCATGACACTCGCCGAATCGACCTCGCGTAAAAAACGCTGTGCGTGGCCGTGGTCGCGCGTGATGATGGCATCGGTGTGGTGGCTTGAATAGCGGTTGATGTGCGCAATCGCTTCATCGACGTCCGCCACGACCTTGATGCTGATGATCGGCGCCAGATACTCTTCGTACCAGTCCTGTTCGGTAGCGGGCTTCAGATTGGCCT
>CANCLK010000116.1 GCA_947378785.1 Comamonadaceae bacterium | reverse complement strand
CTGTGGAGAGGAAGGCTCTGGCCTTGCGCGTAAGCGTAAGACGAAACCAGCCTCTGTGAAGCAGGAACCCACCGAAGCGACTATGCATGAGGCAACTCATGTGTAGCACCGTAGGAATCCCCTGCCTTTGGGCGGGGGAGGATGTCAATTTGAGGATTTCAAAATGATTATTGAAAGAGCAATTCAAAATCGCTATCTGTTGGCGTTTACCTACGATGGTTTTTCTCGCACGGTTGAGCCGCACACCTGCGGAATTGATTCCAAGGGACACAAAGCACTGCGAGCATTCCAAGTTGGTGGTGGAAGTGAATCCGGGGAATAAATTGGGTGGAAAATGTTCCACGTCGATGAAATTCTCGGCTTGTCTGAGTTGCCACGGTCTTTCGATAGCCTACGCCCTGGGTTCAAAAGAGGTGACAGCGCCTTCAGGGTTATCACTGCCGAGCTTTGATCTGATCCGTGCGGTCCGATCAAAATCTCTACCTCGCATTCACGCTCTAGTACCCGCTAGCATGATTGAGTGCGAATAGAAAGTTCCTGAGCCGTGAACCATGGACCACCATTCACAAAGGGGACAGACTTTCTCTGTCCCCTTTTTCTATCGGGCTGTAGCCCAGTATTGGCGGCATTCCTCGCATTTGCCTTGAGGATGACTGGCGTCAATTCTTCCCAAAAAGTTTCATTTTTCGGCTCCGAGATCTCGGATTTCTCTACGTTTTCTCTGTTTTCTTGAGGACGGATCCTCAAGAAGAACCTAGGATTCATGCGGATTCCAGCACGATGGTTTGATGTGATTGATGGGTGGCATGGTTGACCGAGTGCTTTTTTGTAGCCTCTTTTGGTTATCTGAATAATGGTTTTGTGGCGTCCTCAAGTTTTTCTGCTGCTTTTGTGGGTGTTTTTTTGGTCGAGGCAAGGGGCTGGCAGCGATAGGTTTGAAACTCTGTAAAAGTTCGGATAGTCCCGGCAAATTGAGCACGATTTGCACCTGGCTGGGATAAACGATCACGCGATCAATCAAATGCTGGAACAGTTCCGCGAGCATAGGCGCCATGAAATACAGCCGCACCGTGTGCATCATGTGCAGAGATCTCTTGACATGGGTGGGGTCGAACTCGGGCCTGCTTTTCCATTCATCGGACAAGTTATCTAGCCAAGGCCGAGGGTCTTCAAAGCAAGCCATCAGATAGTCGATGACTAATCTGTGTAGCTGTGTTGTTGATAACGTCACTGGGGATGACGCATCCTCTTTGCTACGGGCGGGCGCCTTGTAATAACGGTAGCGACGTCCATTGCCCCTGAGGCTTGATTCGAATGTCGTATAGGCGCGGCCATCGTGCCAAAAGACCTGACCCTCGAGCGGGAAATATGTCTCGTCGATCTTGGAGCTTGGGATCCCGGTACGCCGCGCGCGTTCACTTCTGATGGACTGGACTCGGTTCCACAGAGCGCGATCAATGATGGGTTCATGATGACCGGGGTGCCACTCTTCTCGGTAGAAGACTTCACCAATGTATGCGCGGTTTCTGAGCAGCTGGTTGAGCGTATTGCGATCAAAGGGTTTGCCGCCATGCCGGTTGCCATTGAGGCTGACGTGCAACTTGGTTCGATAGCCTAATGCGTTGAGATCCTCGATCAAGGCGGCCATGGAGTCGGCACTCAGGAAGCGTTTAAAAATGTCGCGCACCATAGCCTCCTCCCTGGCGTGGATCTGCAACTCTTGCTGATCATTGAGAACGTAGCCCAATGGGATGCCGTTGCGCTGCCACTTGCCACTGGAGCGTGTGAGCGCAAATTTGTCCCGGGTTCTTTCTCCGGCTATTTCCCGCTCAAACTGACCAAACGTTGTCAGCAAATGCATTGTGAGTCGGCCTGCTGGGGTCGCGGAGTCCAGTGCTTGGGTGATGCTGATCACAGCGGTATTGGTACTGTCAAACAAAACCAGCAGATCGCAAATGTCTTTGGTACTTCGACACAGACGATCGAGACGCTGAACAACGACCACATCAAACTTGCCCGTTTGCAGGTCTTGTATGAGCTGGCCCATGGCAGGGCGATCTAGATTGCCTCCTGAGTAACCGTCGTCAATGTAGGCTGGTGCAACCAACTCCCACCCTGTACCACGCTGGGATTGGATGTAGGCCTCGCAGGCCTGAACCTGAGCCTGCAACGAATTCAAACCAGTTTCAGGACTGCTCACCGAGACCCGTGCATAGATCGCACAACGGCGAGTGGCCGTACTTATAGGCTGCAGTGCACCTTGCCCAGGCGTGCGAATGACGATGTCATGGCTCATGAGTCCACATCATCTCAGATCACAAAATTTCACCTTTAGGCTGACGCAAGATTTTCTTGTGTGTGGCACAATCCGACCTATCAAAATAATAGGTTCAGATCTTGGGTTCTCCATCCGATCGTCAACTGGAGCGGCACATTCGGCAGTCTGCAAAAGACTCTACACATGTGGTCTACACCACGCATGCTCGAAAGCGCATGCGCCAGCGACACGTCAACGATCCGATGGTGCTCGAGGTCTTGCGCCAAGGCAGCTTCGCGCTGCCACCTGAGCCGGACATGAAGCATCCAGGCCTTTTGTGCCGCATGCAGATGTTCGTGGCTGGCATGCAAGTCGCGGTTGTGGTGTACGTGGAGTACCCCGCAACTGATTTGGTCATTGTGACCGTGATAGACGTCAATAAGGACTGAGATGTACCACTACACAGATGGCGGGCTGCGCAACGTGTGGCTGGCCAATGGATACGAAATCAAGAAGACCCCCTACGGCGAGGGCGTGGCTTTTCACAACCTCGATGGCCTCACGCGCTCCATTTGCATGGCGCTGACGCGCAAGGCGTCGTTGCTCACAGGATCCGAGTTTCGCTACATCCGCAGTGCGGGCATGCTGCTGTCGCAGCCAGCTTTGGGTAAGTTGATGGGCATCGACGGTCAGTCGGTTGCTCGCTGGGAGAAAACAAGCAAGGTACCGCGTTGGGCGGACAAGCTCGTGCGCCTTCTCTATACAGCCCAAGCGGAAGGCAACGAGCCGATTGCAAAGGCAGTCGAGCGGATCAAGACCGTGGAGCGCCTGGTCAAGCAAAAAATCATAGTCAAAGAATCTCGGGGCCAGTGGCGTCCCAGCCTGCAAGACGATGACGTAGTAACCCACTGATTTATGTAAATTGAGCAGTGACAGGGGGTATCTTGACAAATAAAAAGCTGTGGTTGACCTATGCGTGGAAGGACAACGAGGACCGGGACATTGACTTTATTGTTCAGGTGCTTGACGGACTGACTTTAGATGTAAGGTTTGACCGACGCAGCCTAGTGCCAGGGCAGAGACTATGGACGCAGATTGGCGGGGCAATAACGGTCTTGACCCTGTAATCCAGTACCGTCGGTATATTCAAGTTACCGATCGCTTTTCCCTGAACACGGTTGGTGGCAAATAGCCCAACGCGCTGTGCGGGTGATAAGAATTGTAGTCATCGAACCAGCCTTGCAATTGAGCCATCACCGTCTTTGAGTCAGGTCTGTTTGCCAACTTGGCATAGTCCCTTTTCAGCGTCTTCACAAAACTCTCTGCCATGCCGTTACTTTGCGGACTTGTTACAGGTGTCGTGACCGGCTTTAGCCCCAACAATTTTGCAAAGCTCTTTGTCAGATTGACATTTGTGTATCCCAATTGATACAATGCGCCATGAAGACGATCTACACGACCGAAATTTTTGACGGATGGTTTGACTCCTTGAGAGACAAACAAGTCGCCCGTCGGATCCAGGCGAGTATTGACCGTGCGTAAGAAGGAAATTTCGGTGACCACAAGTCTGTGGGTGAAGGTGTTTCCGAAATGCGGATTCATCACGGTCCAGGCTTTCGAGTCTATTTCACGCTAAGAGGCTTGGAGATCGTCATCCTTTTGGCCGGAGGAGACAAGTCGAGTCAGGCCCAAGATATTCAAACCGCGCAGGAGCTAGCGCGTCAACTGAAAGAGTAACAGATGACTGCTCTCAAGCTACGTAAATGGGATAGCGCACAACACCTCAAAACTGAAGAGGATATGGCGCTCTACCTCGAGGCTTGCCTGCAAGAGGCAGGAGATGATGCGGCCTTTATTGCTAAGGCTCTAGGCACCATTGCTCGAGCCAAGGGCATGTCGCAACTTTCGCGCGATACGGGTCTGGGCAGGGAAAGCCTCTACAAGGCTTTGTCCGGAGAAGGCAACCCTAGCTTCGCCACGATCCTTAAAGTCACTGCTGCGCTAGGAATCAAGCTCCACGCACAGCCGCTGCATGCGGGCTGAGATCGGCAGTTGTGGACTTGGGTTCAATTTCCAAGAACGGATTTGAAGTTGAGATGGTGCGGTGCGGCGATTTAAGATCTGCGCAAGGGTTGGCTTTAAGTCTCTATCTCGCATTCACGCTCTAGTACTCGCTAGCATGTTTGAGTGCGAATAAAATGTTCATGAGTGGTGAACCATCCACCACCATATGCAAATTTAAAGGCCGCCAGGGATTACCGGTACAGCGAGCATCTGGCAACGTTAGATGACGCAACAGTAAAGGAGCCCAAAAATGGCAAGAAAACTCGATGAAATCATGGCGGCATTGCCCGCACCGCGCCGAGCTCGGATTGAGGGCCGTGCCATGGAATTGGCCACCCTCAAAGACCTCCGCAAGGCTGCAGAGCAAACCCAAGAAAGTTTAGCCGTAACACTTGGGGTGGGGCAAGACACGATTTCGCGCTTGGAAAAGCGCAGCGACATGCTGCTCTCCACGCTGCGTCACTATGTGGAAAGCATGGGCGGCAAGCTAGAGTTGGTAGCTCAATTTCCCAATCGCCCGCCTGTGGTCATAGATCATCTTGGCGCTGAAAAATCCTCAAGCGACCTTGGTTCGAGTCGAACTGGCCGTACCCGTTCCGCTCGGGCTGTTGCTTGATTTTTTGGGCGAACGTTTCATCAGATTCACGTTTTTTCGCTGGGCTTGACGCTGGCATTCATATTCCTGCTTGCGACCATATCTAACATTGGCGATGTTAGATACATGCACTTCTGTCATCTGGTTCAAGACTGCACAGGGAACGGGTTATCCCTTGGCGTTGTTCTTGGTCTCGCGCTCTGGCGACCATTCATTCATCTCTTGAGCAATGAATTCGACCAATGGCTTAATTTGGCCCTGGACGCTCGCTGCCTCCAGTGCCTTCATGTAGACATCTCGCCTGCTCATCCGAATCACCGTCCATGGATAGCCGCCGGATGCCAGCAGTGTGTTCATTAGGAAGCGACCGACGCGGCCGTTGCCATCGAAGTACGGATGTATGAAGACGAAGAGGTGGTGCCCAAGCACGGCGCGAACGCTGGCCTCAGGCTCGGTTTCGATCAAGTCCCACAGCGTTTCCAGTGAATCCAGCAAGGCCTCGCTGGGCAGTGGCGTGTGCATCGAATTGCGAATAAAAATCGGATCACGCCGATAACCGGTGAGCTGACTTGCTTCGACGATGCCTGCAGTCACTGAGGCGCCGAACAGTTCGGCATACCACTCGTGATGATCGCGCTTGACTACCAGACCTGCGTTGTCCTTTGCCAGTACTTTTCCAATGCTTTCCTTGACTGCCTGAAAGGCTTGGTAATAGCCCCTTGCAGCCAACGCGTCCCGGGTCCTGTTGTGCTGTGAGTCACCATCTGGGTTCCAGTCACCGCTGGCTACGCGCTCGATCAATTCGTCGGTGACGCGATAGCCTTCGATCGACAGGGAGTTGTAGGCGTCAGAAACATAGCGCTCATCAACTTGTGCCAGATAGTCGGCACCCTCTTGCTTGATGCCTGGTGAGGGGGGGAAGACATTGATCACATCCTGGCGCCATCCAGCCCACATGGATCGCAGTCGAAGCACATAAGGTGAGCGTTCCTTGCTGGGCGTAATGGTTGGCTCGGCCAATTCAAAGGGATTGACCAGCTTGAGTGTGATCTTGAGCTTGGCGAAAGCCTTCTGAATGTGCTCGGCTTCATCGGGACGTTTGACGAACTCGAATGCAGCGGCCAACCGGCCTGCTGCCGTCACCATCTTGTCGCCAGCCAGCAACGTCGGTAGCAGTTCGGAGGCATGTCGAACCGTAGCCAGGGCAATCTCGGCCTCACGCGGGTTGTTCACGAAGAACGAAGGCCCGACCAAGCACAAAGCTTCGGCAACAGGCCAGGCTTGCAAGCCACGTACTTCCAGTCGTGCGTTGGAAACCCGGTTTTTGTCCGGATAGACCAGCAGTGAGGTGTTAAAGGGTAAATCCACCTTGGATGTGCCGCTGTCGATCGTGACGCATGTGACTTGTCTGGGCATGGTGGTGTTGCCCGTGTGGAGCATCAGTGATGCCTCCGGGTTCAAGCAGTACCGTTTGCCAAAGCGCTTGCCCAGGTAGCCTGAAACGAAGGCCCAAAAGGATGCGTACCACGCAGTGGTGTCTGCGTCGTTGTCGCTTGGGCTGCTACATATGTACCACCCCTTCATCACGGGTCGCAGAAACCCCGTCTCGACCAACAGGATGCGCTGCTCGTCGTCCTTAAGGTCTGAGGCTTCGACAACGCCGTCGTGCTTTTCCTGAAGCCGCTTAAGGGTTTTCAGTGCAGCGACGAGCGTCGGATTGCCCTTGGGCTTGCCGCGTGATGAGTTCATAAATCTACTTTGGTATTTCCGTGAAGATTACTTTACCATTGATCTGAAAATTACTTTGCTATTTGCTTTAAAAATACTTTGGTATTGCTCTGAAAATTGCTTTGCTTTTTTAGGTAATTCAGCGAGCCAAGACATAGCTTGTATTGCGTCCGGCTGTTTCAGTCCGACGTAGCACCCCGCGCGCAATTAAATCGTTGATATCTCTCAGCGCAGTGTCAGATGAGCATTTACCAATGGCTGCCCATTTTTTATTCGTCAGCTTGCCATCAAATCCATCGAGCATCCGATTGAGCACTTTGATCTGGCGCTCGTTGAGTGGCGTGCCTGCCCACTGACGCCAGAAGTTGGCTTTCACCAAAACACTCGTGAGGACTTGATCAGCCTCTTGAAGTGCGCGCAGCAAACAGGACAAAAACCAAGATAGCCAATCGGTGGCATCTAGATTTCCCTTCTGAGTTTTCTCTAGCAAGTCGTAGTAGTCTTTGCGCTCTTTTTGAATCTGAGCAGACAGACTGTAAAAACGTTGCTTGCCTTGATCTGCGCGGGCCAAGGCCATGTCACCAATGGCGCGTGCAATACGACCATTGCCATCATCAAACGGATGGATGGTCACAAACCATAAGTGGGCAAGGCCTGCTTTCACCAAGGGATCAACTTCTTGATAGGTTTCGTACCAAATCAAAAAGTCAGTCATCTCTGCAGGCAGCAAATGTGCTGGTGGTGCTTCGTAATGGATACGGCGTCGGTGGATCGGTCCAGATACAACTTGCATAGGGCCATCTGCATCATCGCGCCAAGCGCCCACACGAATGGTTGTCAATCCACTTCGACCCGTTGGAAACAATGCAGCATGCCAAGCTGTCAGTCTTTCGGTAGTGAGAGGTGTGGCGTGCAAGCTTGTGGCGTCAAGAATCATTTCCACGACACCGTCCACGTGACGGTCGGCGGGCATGAGTGCCCCAACATTTACACCAAGCCTTCTTGCGATAGACGAGCGAACGGTTTCTGCATCAAGATGCTCACCTTCGATTTCGCTTGTTTTGAGGACATCCGCAGTCAGAGCTTCAAGAGTGGCTTGATCTTGTGAGCTCATTCCTTGGTCGCGCATGCGTCCCATCAAGTGCCCTAAGGCTTGATGTACGTGGGCGAGCAATGGCATCAGGCTTTTGGCGTTGTATTGCCAATGGGGCCAGTTTTTGTTCTGCCAAACGTATAGGTTATCGCCGCTTTTCATGCGGCTATTAGACGCCCAATTCACCGCATGGTCAATCTAATCGCCGCAAAAAATACGGTAAATATTCAAATAATCACCGCATAGATTTTTCACATGACTTCGATTGGCGCGTCAACCCCAAGGTGCCACGCGGTGCTTGCTTCGAGTTGCATGCGCTCAAGTTCATCACCGAAGGGGCCAACGCCTCGCTAATAGGCAAGCCCGGCACCTGTAAGAGCCACATCGCCAAGGCCGTGGCCTACCAAGCTATTTTGCAAGGATATGACGTGCGATATACGGAAGCTGACGCTGAGTTCGCCCGATACACGTTGGCAACTTCGCTAGAGCAAGCCAAGCTGATGAAGGGGTGGTTGGCTGCAGATTTGTGGGTGTTGGACGATCTCTTCTTGGCGCGGCGAATAGCAGATGTGGGCGCTGAAGTGCTGCAAGCGATTGTTCATCCGCGCTACCAGTTGCGCCGCTCAATCATCACCACCTCCGACAGGGTGGTGCAAGACTGGGGGAAATATCTGGGGGACGCGACCATGGCCACCACCATTTTGGATCGACTGATGCACCGCTGCACGATGCTGGAGTTCGAGGGGAAGAGTTACAGGCTAAAGGAGGCTGCGGCTCGCATCATTGCGACGCAAGAATCGTCATAATCTAGGTGTCTTGCCTGGGGGAGTTTGGGGTGGCCACAGGTGGGGGAATTTGATATGGCCATCGGGGCACCTCAAAGCAGCGCAGAAAATCTTGTTGCTCAAGCTTAATTCCAGCCTGATGCCGCGATGACTATTTGCTAGCTGCCGCAAAAGCGGTGGCGGCAATCCGGACCATGCTCGGATGCAGAGTTCCGAGTTTTGGGATTTGGCCGTATGGCGCATGCGGTGGGACCGAGAGGTAGGCGTCGTTGAACGGGTGCTCAAGAACGTTTCTCAGGTCGAATTTGGTGTCGTAGCTCAAACCGGGGCTGGTATATGCACTAGGTTGCTCGCTCTTTGCGATTCTGAATTCTCCGCTGTAGAGACGGTCCGTCTTTTGGCTGGTCCCATACGCCACGCTCACGAAAATAATGCCTTCGTCGTCTTCCTTGGTCGAAACAATGAGGCCGGGGCGTGGCTTTGGTTTGGGGTGAATGTTGTCAGGGAAATGGCACCAGACGATTTCGCCAGCCATGGGTTCCGGCCACCAGCGCATCAGGCGTTTTCCAATTCAAACAGACTGCTGCGGACAGTGCCGCCTTTGGCCTTGGGGGCTGATTTTTTAACTTGATTGAGTTGGGCTTTGGTCAAAGCTCCCTCATCTGCCTCGTATTGAGGCAAGAACTTAGTGGCCAGCTCATGCAGCGCCAGGTGAATCACTTGCGTTTCGTCAACACCCAATACATCAGCCAGACGTTTGGTCGTTGTGCGGGTCACGCCAGTTGCGCTGTCCTTCGAGCGATAACGGAAGGCGATCTGGGCTGCTGCAGCTTTCATTTCTGGCTCCTTTAAAGTTAGATATCTTAAAGATATCAGAAGGGCTGGGTGTTGTCAACAAGGTGGGGGAGTCCGCTCGGTAAGCAGGGCTGAATGGAAAATTGAAGAGCCTGGCGCTTGCTTAACAATATTGAAGGAGATGGAGGTTGCTTTGCGAAAAGGACCCGAGGGGAGAGCTGAGGATAAAGAGGCACGCAAAAATCCAAGAGGATGGTCACATAGGGCATTTGAGAGTTGGTTGACAGATAGAACTTGCCACGACTTGTCATATGCATCAGTTGCCTCGTGTTTAGCACTATCACAAAGAAAGAATGATGTGCGCTTTACAAAGTCATGAATTGGATTTGCGTAAATTTCACATCCTATTTTTAAAAAATTATTTCACATGATTAATTTTTTTTACAAATTAAACAAGAAGCAAATCATTTGAGTGCACCGAAAGTGAACACGAAAAAGAAAACCGCACCAAAAAAATGCAAAAACAATTAATTTGTATCCCTTTAATCGCTGGGAATTTTCAAAATTCACATTGATCGATCAAAAACAATATTTTGTTAATACCTACGATTTAAATTGTCAACGTTTTGCAAAAAAAACGACACTTTACTGACTTATTTCGATTGGCTTAAAAAATGCTATTAAACTCGGTTGACAGAATTTAAACCTTTTTTTAACTCGGAGAAAACATGCAAAGTACTTTTAAGAAAACACTTTTGATTTCATTGTTGGCTGGTGCAGGCGTTGCTGCTCATGCTGAAGGTTTCGGTTTCTATGCTTTGATCGACGGCGGCATTGCTTCTACAGCAATTTCTGGCGGAAAAGCAAAAACAGGAACAACAACTGAATTCATCACTGGTGGTTTCGCTCCCAACTTCTTTGGCTTAACAGCTGAGAAAAGCTTGGGTGACGGCTACACAGGTGGCGTTAAGTTAGAGCAAGGTTTCTTGTTGAACGCAACTGACTCACAGTCATATGCTTTTGGTGGAAACACAATTTTCAATCGTCAAGCCAATTTGTACGTTAAAGGTTCAACTGGTACTTTGGTTGTTGGTACACAGTCTAATTTCGCTTTTGACAGCGTGTTGTTTGCTGATCCAAGAAGCGGTTCAAACTATGGTTCTTCATTGGCCACAGTGGACATTGACGGCGCATTGGGCACCATCGAAAAAGGCGCGATTTCTTACAAATCACCTTCAATGAACGGTTTTACATTGGGTGCTGAGTTCACATCCAAGAACAACACATCAACTGTTGCAACAAGAGACGGCAATGCAGTTTCTTTGACTTACAGCAAAGCACCTTTGGGCGCAACTTTGGCTTCTTACCAAGCTCAAACAAATGGCACAAGCGGTACAGTGGGTGGTTTGACATACAACTTGGGTGCGTTGACACTCAAAGGTATTGCTTTGAACCAAAAGACACCTACCTACAACAGCTTGAACACAACTGGTGTTGGTGGTAACTACGTTTACACACCCACAACCACTTTTGACTTCGGCGCTTACACAAGCAAAGACTCTAAGAGCGGTTACAACACAAACACTTATGCTGCTGGCGTTTACTACAAATTCTTGAAGGATTTGACAGTTTATGGTCAATACGCAAACGTGAAAAACAGCGGCACACCTAGCGCTGCTTCTAACTTCACATGGTCTTCAAACGCCAACTTCATCGC
>CANCLK010000115.1 GCA_947378785.1 Comamonadaceae bacterium | reverse complement strand
ACATCTCTCGAGTCGGTTGCGGCAACATGCAATTCCTTAAAAACTGCAATATCGCAGTAGGCCAGATCATCTCTAGTAAAACCATACTGACTGCCGATCTCAGTAATCAATGCCAACGTATCTGACAAATTACGTGTGAAATGGAACTTAGCAAGTTCGCGCTGTTCAATGCCAGCCTGCATGAAGTCAAACAATCCAACCGGATCGGGCTGCAAGCCATGTGCTTCGAGTAGCTTAACTATCTCGCGCATCTGCGGCAAAGTCAAAGCGAAGGGCTTAATTGATGCCGGAACTGCTGGTCGCTGCGCCCAATCAAAATAAAGCTCTGGTGCCTCGTCATATCGCGGAGAGAGGATATCGTAGGTTCCTGGGCGCAAATGGCCATAGCGTGAAAGGAAGGTCGCTTTGTCCAGCGTCGCACGATCCCGAGCCAGTTGGCCGCTCACAGTAGACACCCCCCCAATAAAAGCGTCGTAATCAGCCTGCGAGAACACCCCCACGGCAACTAAAGATCTTAGCATCTGTACGGCCACGAATCCGGCACGAGCCAGACCTGCAAACGGCAATGTGCCGTAGCGTTTGGCATCTTCTAACAACCAATAGATGCGCTCCAGCGGGTCGGCACTTGACGTCAACAACCCTTCTCGCCGTGAACTGAGGCTGTCAATTTTGGCTGCATCGCCACGCCACAATCCCTCTTTTGTGTGAACGATACGATTGGTAAGTTTTCTCAGGCTTATTGCAATTGCCTCACGCTCGTGTTTCGAAAAACCAGCCTCGGCCAAGCGCTCTAATCGCTGCGGCAAGTCTAGTGTGTAGCACGAGAATACAATCTCGAACTCTACCTTGTCGTGCAAGGTCGGCTCAGCCAGCAAGCGGTCAATGTAGTGATCAACTAATCGGCCAGCCAATCCCTCATCTAGATCGGCGGGGATGAAGGAGTTGAATGACAACCGCACATCGATGTACGGTAACCCGAAGAAATGCGGCATCAACGGGAAGCTGCGCAAGTTGCGGTAGCCATAGTTGTGACGCTGGTAAGCCCAAATGGAATCAGTGATCAATTCGCGATACAGGGACAAAGCCAATGGCTTGGGACGAATACCAACAATTTCCGCTGGGTTCCAATCAGGCATCACTCCATACACCGTACGCCGCCCCATTAAGAATGGATGCGGCTGCATACCTCGTGCCACCTTACGTTGGATTATTTCTAGACGCCTCGCTTGGATTTCATTTAATTCGGACGGATTGGACAAAATCAGTGGTCGAACTTGCAACAGCCACAGCACCTCGTCGCTCGCCTGGCGCGTGACTGCAAATTCAAAATCCAATGGCACATTGCCAAACAAACCCAGTAACTCTTCAAGCAAAACAACTATAGGTACAAAAGTTGAACCCGGCAAAACGGCACTGCTAGCCGCCTGCTGCCAAACGCGCCCGCCAATGCCTCCGGTAACCGCTGCAGTATCATCGCCTTCAGTCCAATTCACTACTCGGTAAGGAGCACAAGTATTTGGATCGTGCGAGAACACCACCCCTGAGCGCACTACTTGTGTCAACATAGGTTGAATGAGTACCTCATCTGTGGGCTGAACGTCGCCATAACTAGCTACGACTTGCGCCACCGCTGACTCCAGTCCAGCCGCATCAACATTGAGAATACTAAGAAATGCTCCTGCATTAGATGACTCTAGCGAATCTTCTCTTCCGCAACTAGAGCGCACTATCCAGGGACCTACACCCAGGTTTTGATCGATTCCCGACAAGCACACAGTGCGATCTTCTTGCCAATCGGCAGAAGTAAAGACATGCACAGGAGCGATTCGTGCCGACTTAAGCACACTTTGCAGGGCTATTAGTGTGCCGGCTTTAGTTGAGAAACTTAGGCTCATTGTGAATTACAGCAATTGCGCAACCCAAATATTTGTTGAATAAGGTATCTGAATATTTGAAACACCTAGGCTTTGCAGATAATTTTCGATGGCAGCAACAACATCATGAAATTGCGCCCCAGCCTGCCGCTCTAGAGTCGCATGCGAGCGCCACGCTTCGACACATTCTGAAATGGTCTGCTCATGCATCACTCTCGAATCAACATGAACAACCGGTCCAAACAACTTACTAGCACTGATGATTGCAGTTTGATCTTCACGACGTGTACCGTATCCATACCCCGATACTCGACTCTTGATAATCATTTCAATCTGAGCTTGTATTGGATCATCTAACTCTCTGTGATTCCACATGCACGCGAACCAACCCCGAGGCTTGAGAATGCGTGCTGTCTCAATTAGCGCTTGCTGGCGATCACATACATTAAACGAACTGCCAAATGTCACCATATCAAATATTTGTGAGGGTTGACCTGTAGCTTCACCAGTTCCTTCATGCCAGATAATATTATTGATCTTTTCTGTGCGTTTAATCCCATTAGAACGCATTGCATCATTTGGCTCAACTGCAACCACGTCTAGACCACGTGCGGCCAGCATCAAGGTCAAATGGGCAACTCCTGCGCCTACATCACAGAACTTATCACCCCTCTCAACACCCCCGATTGATAACATCGCATCAATAGCTGCATCAGCGTAATCCGGACGGTTCAAATAGGCGTCTGCTAGCGTTGAGTAATCCCATTCTGTTTTCATTCTTTTCTTCTTTAGATAATCAATTCATCAATTTTATTTTTTGCTAAATTCGCAAATGCTCTCAGTGACTTATACACCTTAAAACCCAATGAACGGCACTAGGTCTATTAATGATTGAAGCACAGTAGCCATTACGATTTTGCGAATAGCCTCGTTAAGTTAGTTTAATAACCTGCATTTATTTTTTTATCATTAATTCTCCTTGAGATTAGAATTTTATTCATCTCTTGGGCTAGCGACAGTACTGATCGACCTGGAACAAATTCCACTACCCAGTCTGCCGATTTAGGCTCATCGATCGGTAAATCCAGTCCGGCAACATTTTTTAATTCACCTGACTCAAATCTTTTATAAATACCTTTAGTGTCACGACGCAACAATTCATCAAGCGGCACCTTAATATAAACTTCATAGTAATTTGGTAATATTTTCCTATTCCATTCATGTATTTCTTTAAATAATGAAATGGTTGCTATTACCACTGTCAATCCTTGACCTGCCAAAAGAAGACATAACTGAGAGTACTGCATAGAAAGAGCAAGTCGGCCTTCTCGCCCATGATTTCTCGAGTTATTTTCAACCGCACCAAACACCTTACGCAACTCATCTCCATCCAGCATTACTACATGCTGCCCCAAAGTTTTCATTTGCGCAACCAACTCTGTTGCCAATGTTGTCTTGCCTGCTCCAGATAAGCCTGTAATCCAAATAACTTGTCCATTGCTCATGACTCGCCCTTTTAATTTACTTTTAACCAAGGCGCCATGCCTGGATAAGTACCATATCTAGTAAGTAAATTTATACTTCGGTTTGAAATATTTTTAAAAAGACTCCGGGGCGATGAAACATCCCCCTTGTAGTTCAATGAGTTT
>CANCLK010000114.1 GCA_947378785.1 Comamonadaceae bacterium | reverse complement strand
CTTGCTGCCGCAAAAGCGGTGGCGGCAATCCGGACCATGCTCGGATGCAGAGTTCCGAGTTTTGGGATTTGGCCGTATGGCGCATGCGGTGGGACCGAGAAGTAGGCGTCGTTGAACGGGAGCTCAAGAACGTTTCTCAGGTCGAATTTGGTGTCGTAGCTCAAACCGGCGCTGGTATATGCACTAGGTTGCTCGCTCTTTGCGATTCTGAATTCCCCGCTGTAGAGACGATCCGTCTTTTGGCTGGTCCCATACGCCACGCTCACGAAAATCATGCCTTCGTCGTCTTCCTTGGTCGAAACAATGAGGCCGGGGCGTGGCTTTGGTTTGGGGTGAATATTGTCAGGGAAATGGCACCAGACGATTTCGCCAGCCGTGGGTTCCGGCCACCAGCGCATCAGGCGTTTTCCAATTCAAACAGACTGCTGCGGACAGTGCCGCCTTTGGCCTTGGGGGCTGATTTTTTAACCTGATTGAGTTGCGCTTTGGTCAAAGCTCCCTCATCGGCCTCGTATTGAGGCAGGAACTTGGTGGCCAGCTCATGCAGCGCCAGGTGAATCACTTGCGTTTCGTCAACACCCAATACATCAGCCAGACGTTTGGTCGTTGTGCGGGTCACGCCAGTTGCGCTGTCTTGCGGGCGATAACGGAAGGCGATCTGGGCTGCTGCAGCCTTCATTTCTGGCTCCTTTGAAGTTAGATATCTTAAAGATATCAGAAGGGCCGGGTGTTGTCAACAAGGTGGGAGGGCTGTTGGGATTAAGTGTCATTCCCCCTGATTTGAGTGCATTCGTGGACTGCGGACGCAGATTCAAGGGTGATTTACTCAAAGCCTTGACGGCTTAACGCGAGCGCTGCTGCCAGTCCGCCAATACCGCCACCGGCGACCGGCACAGGCAACACGTTTTTGATTTCTCTCACCAGTCCGTGCTTAAGGTCATGCACCACTGAAGCGAATCCTATACTCGCCAACAGAACAAAACGGAACCCCCAGATGAAAATCAGATCACGCGTGGCGCAAGCTTTACTCGGCCTTATGTTGCTCGCTGGCGCGGCGCAGGCCGTCGAGCTCAAGGTGCTCAGCGGCAACGGCTCTCGGCCCGCCGTGATCGCGCTTTGCGCACAGTTTGAACGCGCGACGGGCCACAAGGTGGTCGTTGAATTCGCCGTCAATCCAACAGTGAAGAAAAAGATCGAGTCGGGTGAAGCGTTTGACGTCACGGTGCTCAACCCGCCGGTGCTTGACGAACTGATCAAGCAAGGCCTGGTGGTTGCGGATACGCGCGCTGTGATCGGTCGTATTGGTCTGGGTGCCGCCATACGCGCGGGTGCGCAGCGGCCAGATATCTCCACCGCCGACGCTTTCAAGCGCACGCTGCTGAATGTGAAGTCGGTGGCTTATCCCGGTGACGGTGCCAGCGGGAAGTATTTCGTCAGCCTGATCGACCGCTTGGGTATCGCTAACGAGATGAAGTCGAAAATGCGGCCCATGTCGGGTGAGTACAACGTCGAAGTGGTCGCCGATGGCGGGGTCGACATGGTGGTGGTCGTGGCGTCGCGTATCTATGGTGTGCCGGGTGTCGACATGCTGGGTCTGATTCCGAACGAACTGCAAACCTGGATTGGTTTTGCGACGGGCGTTAGTGCTCGGACCCAACAAGTCGAGGCCGCGCGCGCACTGGTGAAGTTCATGACCAGGCCCGACGCGGCGGCGGTGCTTCGGCCGATCGGTATTGAGCCGTTCGTCGAATAAGCGTCAGAGATTGCGCCATTTAGCCGGCAAGATGCGCAGGGCATTCTCACGGTCGATGGCGCGGAGTTCACTGGCGTTGAAGATGGGTGCCAGACCGGTCACATGCTCTACACCCGTCCGGTACGGGTAGTCGGTGCCGAACACGATCTGTGAGATATTGACCATCTTGGTGAGCGAGGCCATGGCGATCGGATTCGCCGCTTGAGCGGTGTCGTAATAAAAGCGCTGGATCTCGTTCATCACGTTTTCGCCTGTGAATCCGCGTTGTTTGATTTGCGGAAAGGACACAGCCTGAATCGCGAAGCGCTCTGTCAAGGCAGTGAGTGAGCCGCCGCCATGCGAGAAAATGAAATTGATGTCTTTGCAGCGCATCGAGGTGCCTGAGAAAATCAGACTCGCGATGGTTCGCGTGGTGTCGGTGCCGTATTCGATGATCACTGAGGGAACGCCGGTGGTCAGGTTGCGGCAACAGGAGGGCTCGTTCGGATGGGTGTAAGCGACGGCTTTGCGTCGATGCAATTCGTCCATCACTGGCGCAAAGGCTTTGTCGCCCAAGAACTTGTCGTCGTAGCTGGTCATGAAGGCCACGCCGTCGGCCTTGAGCACATCAAAAGCGTAAGCAATTTCCTTCAGCGTCTCGTCCACATGCGGCATCGGCAGCAATGCGAACACACCAAAGCGACCCGGGTACTGGTCTGCCAGCTTGCGAGCGTATTCGTTGGAGGCACGCGCTACGGCAGCCGCCTCAGCGGGCGGCAAGAAGCCGACCGCTGGCAGAGTGGGTGAGGTCATCGAAGTGGCGATGCCGGCCTTGTCCATGTCGTCCAGTGAACGCTGAGGCGTCCAGTTGCTGACCGGTGGCGAGTCGAGCTTGGATTTTTTCAGGGCGGTGACCCATTCGGGTGGGGAAATATGGTGATGCACATCAATGCGGTGTGGCTTGGCTGGGGCGCCAACGCTGGCACAACCGCTGCTGGCCAGTGCGCCCGCTGTGCCAATGGCACCCAGAGCACCCAGAAAGCTGCGGCGCGAGGCCAGTAGGTTGAGACCCGTGTGGCAGCCGCAGTGGCTGCCGAAACCGTGATAGTTGTCCATTGAGCGTCCAAAAATGAATGATCGGAGTTGACTGAACCCTGCCCGAAAGCACCGTTACGTTATCAGGCATTGGATAGATTTGCTATGGAGATGAACGACTATCCTCAAGTGTTATCCCTCAAGTGTTTTCCCTTTATTCGGGCAATCGCAAGGCGATCTCTACCCGTTTTTCTAAGTCTCGGCCGGTGTATCGGGTCAGGTCGCTGGCAATGCAACGGACGAGCACTTTGTCGGAAGCAGAGTTCAGTTGAGACTTAATTTCTCCTAGCATCGGGCTGGTCGCGACCAGCACCAACGCATGGCAACTGCGCTCGGCCACCCCCGTGTTGAGGTAATTCGCCAGATCGCGGGCGAAGTTAGCACGCTCTTTTGCGAGGGCTTCTGTGTGCGGTTCAAACTGTGTCCCGGCGTGTCCGGTGCGCCCATGTCCCTTACCCGCCTCACCCGTCATATCTCCCCCACCAGCCTTGCCCTGAAGACTGACGCGTGGGTGAATGAAGTCAGTCAGTTCCTTGAGACTGTGGTCCGAAGTGTCACGTTCGAAGCACCGTGCACGTTCGGCATCGGTGATCAAAATCCAAGTTTTTTTCATGATGGTCAATCCGTTTCTGGTCATTGGTCCAACCCCCGAAATGACTTTGCAACGATGTTTCGCTGAAAGCAAGCTGAGCATGAAAAAATTACAAATAAGAATAATTCCTGTTTAGAATCTTTCCATGTCGCAGGAAAAGAGCCTTAAAAACAAGCCGGTGGCCACCCAGTGCCGTGGTTGGGCTTGGCTTCGAGGTAGTCTGGTGTCGGTGCTGATGGTCTTTGGCGTCGCGGTGCTGACCACAGCTTGTAGCCTAGGTAATTCTGTTCAGCGCCTGAGTCCGGAAGCGGCACTGGGTGAAAAGGCGTTTAACGATCTCTCCTTGTCCGCATCAGGGCGGCAGTCGTGTGCCAGTTGTCACTCTGCAGTTGTTGGACACGCGGCCCCCAATGCGCTGGCAGCCCAGTTGGGCGGCGCCGATTTGAGCCTGCAAGGCGTGAGGTCCTCCGGTTCTTTGCGTTACCTCGCCACCAACAAGGCATTTCACTTTGACGCAGAGGGAACGCCAAAGGGCGGATTTTTCTGGGACGGCCGGGCTGATTCGTTGGCGATTCAGGCTGCCGGCCCGTTGCTCAGAGACATCGAGATGGCCAACCCGGACAAGGCCAGCGTGGTTCGAAAAATAGCCAATGCGACATGGGTGGCAGACTTTAAATCTGTGTATGGCGTCGACGTACTGAATGACGTTGACAGTGCTTTTGACAAACTCACGCAAGCGCTGCAGCGCTACCAACTGGAAGACAAAGTTTTCCAATCGTTCTCCAGCAAGTACGACGCGGTGCTGCGCAAAAAAGCGACCTTGAGTGCACCTGAAGCGCGTGGCCTGGCATTGTTCAATGACGCAGCGAAGGGCAACTGTGCGTCGTGCCACACCTCCGAAAAATCAGCCAACGGCGATCATCCGCTGTTCACCGACTTCACTTATGACAACCTGGGTGTGCCGAGAAATGCCGAGATCGCGGCCAACAGCAAGCCCACTTATTTTGACCTCGGCCTGTGTGGTCGAGTTGACTTGAAGGCGCGAGGCGATTTGTGCGGCGCGTTCAAAGTTCCGTCCCTTCGCAATGTGGCGCTGCGTCCGGTGTTCTTTCACAACGGGAAATTCAAGACCCTGAAAGACGCGCTAGTTTTTTACGTGCAGCGCGATACCCATCCAGAGAAGTGGTACCCGGCCAACCCGGACGGCAGCATCAAAAAGTTTGACGACGTTCCGCTAAAGTACCGCGTCAACGTGAACACCAAAGAGGTGCCCTACGACCGTCAGCCCGGGGACGCGCCCGCACTGAACGATGCTGAAATTGAAGATGTCATCGCATTCCTCAAAACCCTCAATGACGGCTGGACAGCCCGTTGACCTCCATGTTCAAGGCTTCGCAGCCACCAGTGGCGCCAAGACAGCCCCTTCGATTTGATGCTTGGTTAACGCATTGGCGACAAAGCCTGACGACTTCATCTCTTCTACGAACCGCTGTAGATAGACGCGCGCTTCATCGTTCCGGTTTTTGGGCAAGCCCATGGCCTGTTCAATCACCATGAAGCGGCCCGGCAACAAACGCAGCTTGGGCAAGCGCTTGGCGTCCATTTCCAGTTGCTGCTTCACGCCTGCCGCGACCTCCAAATTTTGGGCTAGGAAAAAATCCACGGTGGTTGGCGATGTGGGTGCACGCATGATCTGCGCGCTTTTGATTTCGCGGGTTAAAAACAAATCGTAAGCACTTCCCTTACCAACCGCGATGCGAGTCCCCGCTCGGTCGACTTCTTCATTTCGGGTCAATGCTGAGTCTTGGCGAACCAGGTAACTGCCCTCAATCAACACATAAGGGGCTGTGAATGCGATGTCTTTTCCGCGCACCGGGTCGATGGCAAAAAAACCAATGTCCGCTTTGTCCTGGCTCAGCGCATCGACTGACTTTCCGGCGGCATCAAAAATCACCAACTCGAGGGGTAGCCCCAGACGCTTGGCCAGCTCGGTCGCCAAGTCAACAGACACGCCCACAGCTTGTCCAGATGAATTTTTGTTCGCCAGAATGGGGTTGCCCAAATTGATCGATGCCCGCAGGGTCCCGGAGGGCGCAAAAAACGATGCCACCTGCGCATGACTTGGCGTTGCCATGAGGGTCCAGCCCAAGATGGCAAGTGCCGCCACTGAAGACCAAAAGGAACGCAAAAATGTTGGCATGACCATCCCTGACTATAAAAAGGCTAGTTTCTCAGGGAAAAGACATCCGGGCAAAAAAGTCTTTCTATGCCCCACTATGAGAAACCCTAGTGTCCTTCTGGCAGAACCCCATTAGGATTCGTTGCGGAAATTAATACTATTTTTGGAGTCATCGCATGCCTTCTTCTTTTCTTCTCAAGACACTTCTAGCGGCTTCGGTAGGGGCCCTTAGCATGGCGGCCACGACGGTCTACGCGCAGCCTGAAAAGGCGGCCGCAGTGACCGGTAAAACTGAGCTTTTGTGGCTAGGACAAGCTGGATTCCGTATCAAAACGCCAACCGGGAAAATCATTGTGATTGACCCATGGATCACTGGTGGCCCTAAAGCGCCAGCAGCTTTCAAAGCTGATTTAGCTGCCTTGGGCAAGATCGACCTGTTGTTGGTCACCCATGCGCACGTTGACCACTTGGGTGATGCGCCCGCGCTAGCCAAGCTGAACAACACGGTTTTGTACGGCCCGGCCGACATGGTCACGCCTTTGCACACGCTGGGCTTGTTGCCCCCGAATCTCGGTCATCGGTTCAACAAAACAGGCAACGTTCAGCCCTTGCCTGGCATCAAAGTCACGGCTGTCCAGGCCGAGCACTCGTCCCTGATCGTGTTTAAGAATCCCGCGACCGACAAGAACGAATCGCACCCTGCCGGCGAAGCCATGGGCTACATCATCCAGCTTGAAAACGGTTTCAAGATTTGGCACATGGGCGACACCGGTTTGTTTGGCGACATGAAGTTCATCAGTGACCGCTACAAGCCAGATCTGGTGCTGATTCCCATTGGTGGCAATTTCACCATGGACCCGGATGACGCGGCCTACGCCATGAAAAAGTGGATCAAAACCAAAGCCGTGATCCCCATGCACTACAACTCGAACCCGCTGACCAAGGGCACATTGGCTGAGTTCCAAGCCGCCATGAAAGGCTCTTCAACCAAAATTGTGCCCATGACCGAGGGGCAGACGCTAGAGTTTTAAGCTCGAGGTAAACGCGGCTTGCAGGCTGCTCAGCAAAGTGCCTGCAAAAATTTCTTCAGTCGAGTTACCGCGCTCGACACATTCGGCGCTATGGTTTCACTTGATGACGAAGTCAATGTGTACTTCGTCTAGGACCGGTGAATCAATGGTCGATTTCATACTCATTGGCAATAGCCCCCGCCTTGCGCTGCCGGTTCTTCAGGCCATGCACAGTGCCGGCAATACGCGCTGCGCGCTCATTGGTGGCCAGCAGACTGCAGCGCTGCGATGGTCTCATCTATGCCGTCAGCACGCCGTGATGGACCTCACTCAAGACGAAGCTGTGGTGCGCGTCATCAACCACATGGCGCAGCAAAATGCCCACGCTCTCCTCATTCCTTTTGACTGCGAAGCCATTCGCCTCGTCAACCGCGTGCAGGGCCGTTTGAGCCTCAGATCAATTCCAGTACCAGACTTGGCAACGCTGAATATGTTCGATGACAAATGGGCCTTCTATCAGTTCTGTTTGGCCAACGCATTGCCGGTGCCATTGACACTGTTTATTGGCCCTAAGTCGAATCTCGATTTCGACACGATTGAATCCGAATTGGGCTTGCCATTCATCATTAAGCCAAGCAATGAATCAGGTTCAAACGGCGTTCAACTTGTGAACAGCCGCAATGCACTCGACGTGTGCATAGTGAAGAATGCCGCGTACCAATTCAGCCCGCTCATTGCACAAAAATACATCGAGGGCATTGACATGGACATCAACTTGTTTTCGGTGGCGGGTCAGCTTCGGGCTGTGTCGATCCACAGACCGGGTAAGTTCTTCATCGACTTCATGCCCCACCCTAAGCTGGAAGAGATCGCCGAAAAAATATGCCGCATGAGCCATTACAACGGTTTGATGAATGCGGATGTTCGTCTCGATACAAAAACCGGTGATGTTTTCGTGATTGAATCCAACCCTCGTTTTTGGGCAACATTGGCATCCACTGTTGACTGTGGGCTCAACTTCGCGTCTGAAAGTATCAAGCTGTCAGACGCTACCGTGCTGCCTCGTCGACTCACCTCAGGCCGGTTTTACGCACGGCACCCTCTGTTGATGCCTTCATCGTGGTGGCGACTGGTTTCAGACCGTACGGAAAGGGGGCGACTGCTGAGGGCGCGCGCTTTTGATTTGTACGGCTTAGGTCTACTGGTACGGGAGATTCCTGCCAAGCTCAGCAGAATTTGGCGGCGGCTGACGGCCCGCAAGAGTACGAATGTCAGCACTCAGGTTCAAGCCTAAATCAAGCCTCGCGTGTTATTTCGAGAACATTGCTGAGATCTGAATCACCGCCGGTCCGATGAGGACAGATAAAAGTGCCGGGAAGATAAAGAAGATTAACGGGATCAGCATCTTCACTGGTACTTTGGCGGCGATTTCTTCGGCACGTTGCATCCGCTTCATGCGCATCACCTCAGACTGGATGCGTAGCGACTCAGCCACGCTGGTCCCAAACCTGTCAGCTTGCACCAGCATCGAAACCAGCCCATCCAAGTCTTCTAGGTTGATGCGCAAGGCGAGATTTTTCAAGGCCGTTGAGCGGCCCGAGCCTGCCCGTATTTCAAGAGCTGCCAAATTAAATTCTTCTGCGAGGATCTTGCTGCTGCGAGCAATTTCCAGTGACACGCGGTTGATGGCGCCGTCCATGCCCAAGCCTGCTTCAGTGCAGATGACCAAGAGGTCAATCAGGTCGGGTAGCGTGTCGCGCATTTCGTCCAAGCGGCGTCGCGTCATCCATCCGAGGTAAATGTCAGGCAGGTAGTAACCGATCCCGGCCAACGACACGGCATACAAAGCCAAGCGCGGGTAGGGCGTTGCGGGCGACCAAACGCCGATCAGCAAGGCCACCAGCAGCGGCAAGACCAGCGTTAAGATTGTTTTAATGGAGAAGTAGGTTTGGGCTGCAGTCGGTCCTCTGAAACCGGCACGAATGAACTTCAGCCTGAGCTGTGAATTTTGCCAGTCGCCTTCAGGAACAGACAGCTTAGACATGGACACGAGCAGCGCATGCCAGCCGCCTTCTTGCTGCACTTGCAGCGGTTCGTGAACTGTGGCCGTTGACTGCGCACTGTGCGTCTGTTGAAGTCGCCGGTTGATCTGTCTTTGATGGAGCAGTTTGACAAGACCCCACACCAGCAACGCGTAGGCCAAGAACGCAACGGTCAATGCGATAAGTGAATAAAAGTCAATCACGGCGTGTCACCTCAGACCTTGATTTGGACGATCTTCCACATCCACAAGGCGCCCAAAATAATCATCACGACGTTGACCAGCAGCAACGTTTGCCCCGACTTGGTGGTCCAGAGGGTCGACATGTAAATCGGGTTGAGAACCGACAGAATGCTGCCCAGTGCGAACGGCAAGCTGCCGATCATGATGCCGGACAGCTTACCTTCTGAGGCAAGTATTCGGATCTTGCCTTTGAGCTTGATGCGCTCGCGCACGGTCAGTGAAAGGGTTGTCAAAAGCTCGGTCAGGTTGCCGCCAGTTTTGCGTTGAATCATCAAGGCGATAACCAAAAAATTCAGGTCGCTGCTGTTGATGCGATCGGCCATTTGCGCCATGGCATCGTCAAAGGTCATGCCAAGTTTCAGGTGTTCAAAGACGGTTTTGAATTCCGGTCCGATAGGGTCAGGCAGTTCATCGCCGACCATGCCGATGGCGACTGACAAACCGTGACCAGCGCGCAGGGCTCGCGTCATGAAGTCAAGGGCTTCGGGCAACTGTTCCTCAAAGTGCAAACGGCGTTTTTTTTCACGATGCACCAGGTAAACCCACGGCAGTGAAAAAGCCAACAGGCCGCCAAGGATGGATATGACCCAGGGTGCATTTAGCAGCAGGGTGGGGGGCAGCCAGACCAGCAGCCCTAGCCCGGCGCTGAGGGCCATGACCTCGGCCGTCGAGTGCGTGCTGCCCGAGCGTATCAGTAGCAGACCCAGCGCATGAACGCCTGGTGCATGCCCCAAAATCCATTGCAGCCACGCCGCTTCTAAGCCACCGCCAGATTTGAGCAGTTGGCTCTGTGGGTCTTCCCGGCGCCGCAGGGCAATATCCTTCAGGCGACTCGACAAGGCCCGTGAATGAGCGCTGAAACGCCGGGACCAAAATGTTGACAGGCCGACCGCTGCACCAGCAACCAGTAAAAATAGGAGCGCCAGTCCAGCGAATAGTAGGTTCTCCGTCATGGTTGAGCTTTCACCCCTGAATCATCCAGCGGATGCGTTGGATCAAACAGACTCTCGTTGAGAACGATGCCGTAGGTGATGAGTTTTTCGGCCAGTTGTGGCCGAACGCCGGTGGCCCTGAAGGAGCCCATCACCGAACCATCGGGGTTCATGCCCTGACGGTCAAAAAAGAAAATTTCTTGCGTTGTGATGACATCGCCTTCCATGCCGGTGATTTCATGGATGCTGGTGATTTTTCGGCTGCCGTCATTCAAGCGGCTGGCCTGCACGATGACGTTGATACCAGAGCTGATCTGTTGTCTGAGCGCCCGCACTGGCAAGTTGACACCGCCGAGCCCGACCAAGTTTTCAAGGCGCGACAGCGCATCGCGCGGGGAGTTGGCATGCACGGTGGTGAGCGAGCCGTCGTGTCCGGTGTTCATCGCCTGCAGCATGTCGATCACTTCGCTGCCGCGCACCTCACCTAGGACGATGCGGTCTGGCCGCATGCGCAGGCTATTTTTGACGAGCGAGCGCATGGTCACCTCACCGGTTCCTTCCAAGTTAGGGGTGCGGGTTTCCAGCCGCACAACATGGCTTTGCTGCAGCTGGAGTTCTGCAGTGTCTTCAATGGTGATGATGCGCTCACCTTCTGGGATGTAGCCCGACAAAATGTTCAGCAATGTGGTCTTGCCGGAACCCGTCCCGCCGGAGATCAGGATGTTCACTTTGGCTTTCACGAACCCGGCCAGCAGCTCGGCCATGCCCGACGTCAATGCGTGTTTGGCAATCAGGTCAGCCATTTTCAAAGGGATGACCTCAAAGCGACGAATTGACAATGCTGGGCCGTCAATTGCCACCGGCGGCACAATGGCATTCACGCGTGAGCCGTCTGCCAGCCGTGCATCGGCCATGGGGCTGGACTCGTCGACACGTCGACCGACGCGCGAGACAATTTTATCGATCACTTTCATCAGGTGATCGTTGTCGTTGAAGCGGGTACCGACCAACTCGAGTCGTCCCTTGCGTTCGACAAATACTTTGTCAAAACCATTGACCATGATCTCGCTGATGCTGTGGTCTGCCAGCAATGGTTCCAGCGGGCCGAGCCCGAGTACTTCGTTTTGCAGATCGATGATCAGTTGGTGATGCTCGTGCTCATTGACAGGCAGTTGCCCCTCGGAGATCAGCAAGTCGACCATGTGGGCCAGCTGGCTGCGAATTTGTTCCTCGGGCAGGCTTTCTGCCGCTGCCAAGTCCATCCGTTTCAGCAGTGCTTTGTGAAGACCGATCTTGGTCGCGAAATAGCCCGGGGACAGATCTTTGGCCAGCGGCCGCGCAGGTGCTGGCGGTGCTTGCTTCGGCACTGCTGGCGTTTGCAGCACATGGGGCGTCGCAGGCGGTGGCGGCAATGGCGCCGTTTCGGGTGTTGTTGCTGGCAATGTCACTTGCTCCAGGGCGCGTTTAGCCACCGGCTTGAACGCCTCGCCTTTGGTCCAAGCGGCTATTTGATCCCGAAGTGTTGCCATATGGATTTATCCGTTGGAGTTCGCCCCGTCAGCTCCGCCGCCCACGCGTTGATCGATTTTGAAAAGTCAGATTTCGGCTTGAGCAGCACGGCTGCAATGCCTTTCAACAGTGATGCTTCAACGCCGTCTGTCTCCAGTGGCAACACGCGACTGACCCGACGGCCAACTGTTTTTTCGAAATCAGCAATGCGCACGATGGATTGGCTGTTGAAGGCATTGACAACGATGGACAGCTTCGTCGCTGCGTAACCCAAGCTCTCCCACATGCGGAGAATCTGGCTTGCGTGCCGTACGGATGGGACGTTCATCGTTGTCACCACCACCAACTGGTCCAGCAGTTCCATCACGCTCAGACTGATCGTGTCTAGCTGCAAGTCAAGCAGGACGTAGTCGTAGTGCTGTATGGCGATTCGGATCAGTCGATCGACATAGCTGGGCGTGATGTGCATCAACTGGTCAATCGTTTGCGGTGACTGGATCAAATGAAAATTACTGGTGATGTGGCTTGCCATGCCCTCCAGCAACGCACCATCCAGTCGTTCTATTTCATCTGCAAAATCAGCCAAATTGTGCATCCCGGTATCGCGGGTCAGGTACAACTCAACATCACCGAATGGTAAAGACAGGTCGATCAGCAGCACCCGCAAGCTCGGGGTTTGGCTTAGCTGCGAAGCGAGATTGGCCGCCACGCAGGTGGCGCCGTCACCGCCCTTGGCTGGCATGATGCCGATGCAGCGACTGGTGAGCGCGCCGTTCTGTCGGTTGCTGTGAAATTTGGCCTGAGCCCGCGTCACCGCCGTGGTGATGGCTTCTGGCGTATCTGATGAAATGACTTCACGAACGCCGGCGCGCATGGCGCGCATCAAAAAGTCAGATTCTGGATTGGTGCAAACCAGCAAGATGGCCGCATGCGGTAGCGCTGCACACAGGGATTCCATTTTTTCGAGCAAGGCATCGTTTTGCTCGAAGCCGCCCAACAGCACCAAGTCTGGTTTTCTCGCCACGACACGCACTTGCAGATCAGTCAGCGCGCCATGCAGGGCGGTGACTTGATGCTGCGCCTCAAAGGTGGCGGCAGGCAAGGTCCACGCTTGGCTTGAGAATAAGACGATGTGCATGGCGTTCAGCTGCAACTGCTGTTCAGTTCGCCGGCGATGACATTGCTCATGGCCTCCCGAACCTGCGCGCTGCGGTAGGCCGGGATGGGCAGGGTGATGGCGGACACCGGAATCAGCAGCTGCGCCTGCAAGTTGCGCAGGCTGGTTTCGACTAGCGCGCAGTTGGCTTGCGTGCAGTTGGCCGGCGAGTAAGTGAACACCAGCCAGTCGCTGCGGGTGCCGACCACGATCTGCCCCGAAGCCTCCACAAAGTACCGAACCCTTTCCCTGATTCGGTCCTGTTGCACGGCACCGGTGTCACACACGCTGGCTAAGCGACTGGCCAAGCGTGAGGCTTCGACAGCGGTATTGACGACCAACATGAAGCGGGCGAACTCGATCACGGCGAGCAGTGCCATGAAAAAAACAGTCAAAGACAGCGCAAACTCAACCAGGGCCGAGCCCGTCTGTTGGCGTATTCGCGTGCGCATCAGTTGATCTGCCTCATGGTCATGCTGATCGACCCGAACGTCAGGGTCGTTGCGTCACCCACCACGCCAGATAAAAAGCCTGCAAAGTACAAATGGTGCTGGTAGCCAGAGGCCGTGACAGTCACCAGGTTGATGGTGGTGGCGCTGGTGACGGTCAGGTCAGCCGTGGTGCGTTGCGATCGGTGGGTGGTCGGCGCATTGATGGCGTCGGCCACTGACACGCTGAAGCTACTGGCGGAAAAACCCGGCAGTAAGAGACTGCCGGTGCAGGGTTTTGCGCTGCTGGGTTTGCCGTTGGTGACCAGACACTCGGCCTCTATGTGGCCCGTCCCCGCCGCCTTCGTCGACAGGTGGCGGGCGGCGCTGCGCACCTGATTGACCACCACTTTATAGGCTGCAATAGCTTGCGAAAATTCGACGGATGCAAGCGTCAAAAATAGCAATATGGGCAACAAGAGGGCCAGCTCGACCAGCACTGCCCCCTTGCTCTGTCGGTAGTTGTTGCACAGAGTGCATCGGTCTTTCAGCATCATTGCACCAACACAGGCACCAATGGGCCGATGGCATCTGTTCCGCCAGGAAGGCCGGCTGTTCTGCAGCCGGACAGCGGGTCATCGGCGCGGCCTCTAAACTCGATCTCTGCATCTTGTGTGGGGGACTTCGGACTCAGCATCAGGGCACAGGCCCAACCCAAAATGGGCTTGGCACCTGTTCCACAGGCCGAACTGCTGCAGGCCACCACCGGCATGGAGACCAGCCTGCGCGACGATGAGCCGTAATGCGTGTGCACGTTGGCCGGTGAGGTGTAGCTGGGGATGTGACCCTGAAAAGCCTGCCGGCTAGGCGCACGATTTTGCGTGTAGTCGCTGTAAGCGCCGCCCACCGGGGGCGGGCGATAGCCGTAACCGGTGAGGTCCGGAATCGCCAAGGCGGGGTCGAGTCCGCTGCCGCCTTGTTTGTAAACCCCAAAGCGGGAGTTCCAGCCATCGTCCAGTGAGGTGACCACGCCGGTATGGATACCGATACAACGGTCGGCGGCGGTAGGCACTTCACAAAAACCAAAACCAATGAAAGCCTGCGCATAAGGCTCCAGACTGCCCGAAGTGTCTGTGCCCAGCACATTGGCCCATGTAAAAAAACCACTGACCTGTGACGTTCCCAATGTGATCTTGTCACCGAGCTGGTAGCCGAAGGTGTTGGCGTTCGGGCCGGCGCCTTTGCACATGGACATGGGGATGGCGCAAACGCTCTGAGATGGCATCACGGTGGCGGTGGCCGTGGCCACCAAATTTGAAGAACCGACGCCCAACAAGCCCATGAAGAAATGCCGCAGACTGTTCTGCGTGACGCTGCAGCGGGCAAATCGTGAAGCCGCTGCGGCACCTCCACCTGCCGCTTGGTAGCTGCCGTTCAAAGTCGTGCTGAAGGTGGGGCTCACTTGGCCGGTGCCCACCAACTCAGCTTGAAAATTTCTACGGTTGTGTGCTCCGCCTACGAACTGCCCTGCCAAGGCACCGCGACTGGGCGCGTCCGACAAACCATTGAGTTCTAGCACGGCTGCCAAGGCGCAAGCATCGGCAGAATTTTGCAGCTCTGCTTGCACCAGTTGCAGGCGGCTGGCGTCTATAGCCAAGCCGACAAAACCCAGCATCACCAACATGGCTAGTGCGGTGGCCACGGCAAATACCCCGCGCTGCTGCTGAGCCCCGCGCACCGGAGCGCTGGCTTGTTCGGTCATGGCAGTTGCGGTGTGAGGCTGGTGGGCGGTGGCGGCAGCAAATACCGGTCATAGGCCGGCTTGAGTTCGCTAGCGGCGGGTTGCAAGGGCGCTCTCACCGCGTCGCGTGGTGAGAGTGGCAGGCGCTGTGCCGCCAAGGCCTTTTGCACGGACAGGCCGTGGTCTTGCTGATCGATCAAAACGGGTGAACAGCCGGATAGGCAGAGCATGGCGAAGCCGGTGATGACCAAGGTCAATGTGATCAACCTGCTGGCGAGGGACGGGGCATCCAAAGTCCACGCTTTAGGGGCTCGCATTGCGGTCTCCTGCTGGTGTGTCGGGCGCTGGTTTGGCTCCCTGGAGTTTGTTATCGATGAAAAATTCTCGCCGTGTTGGCGGCAGCACCCCGTCCGTTGGCAAGTTTGGCGGCGCTTCAGTTGCCTGCACCAAGCGGGCGCGCACGACCACCACCAGCTCTGTCAGGTCGGCCACAAACTGGTTGCTGCGAAACAGCGCACCCAATATGGGGATCTCACCGAGGATCGGAAAAGCGTTCCGGTTGGCAGTGGTGCTGTTGCGGACCAAGCCGCCGATGACCAAACTCTGTCCATCTTGCAGTTGCACGGTGGTGGAGACCCGGCGCGTTGTGAAGGCGGGCAGCAATGTGGCCCCGGTTTTGACTGATTCCTTGGAGATTTCAGACACCTCGGGTGCCACTTTCAGGCTGATGCGGCCACCGTCCAGCACGGTTGGCACAAATTTAAGTCCGACGCCGAACTCACGCTCTTGCAGTGTCACGGCGGTCCCCCCGGTGCCCACCGATTGCGTGATCGGTATGAAAACCTTGCCGCCCACCAAAAAGCTGCCTTCCTGACCACTCATGGCGACGATGGTGGGTTCGGCCAAGATGCGCACCAAGCCATCCTGCTTTTCGGCTTCGAGGTTGATGGCATTGCCGTTGCTGAACAGCAGGCCCGCCGTTGCGCCACCACCGCCCAAAAAGTTGGATAAAACATTCCAGCGAATGTCACCGCCACCGGCTGCTTGAACTTGCAGGCCCAGCTTGTCCAGCAGCGACTTGGAGACCTCGGCAATGCGCACGTCCAGCATCACCTGTTGCGCATCCCGAATGCGCAGCAAGTTAATGACCTGCGACTGACCGCTCGCACCCCCTGCAGGGGGTGCGCCACTTGAACTGCTTCCGCCGACCCCTGGGCTGGCCGACGGTTGGGCTACTGCAGCACTGGCCCCACTTGAGGCCGATCCACCTGCGCTGCTGGCGAGATAGCGGTTCAACTGCCGTGTGTAGGCTTGCGCCAGTTGCAAGGCCGCGTCTGCTGCGCCGATATCTGCCACGCTACCGCGCAGCACCACCGAACCTGAGGCCATCGTTAACTCAATGTCCAACTCCCGGGGCAGGGCTGTTTTCAGCGACTCCGCCAAGGGCGCTAAATCGGCACCCACTTTGACGGTGAGCGAGACCGGTGGCCCACTTTGACGCCACATCAAAAAGTTGGTCGTGCCGACTGATTTTCCCAAGACATACAGCTCGGTGCGCGAGATCAGTCGGTAATCAGCCACCCTCGGGTCGCCGACCACGACCCGGCTCACCGGCTCTGGCAGTGGCAGCACCACAACGTGCCCGACCACAGCGCGCATCCCGTCTTGCCACCGAATTTTTGGAGCCGCAGGTGGCTGTAAATCTGCAGCGCTGGCGGCAGGCAAGGGTGCAAGCAGCCAGCTGCTCAAGCAGGCTGCAATGGCCACAGCCACGGCTACAGCGATGTGCTTGAGCGAGATCACAACTCACTCCCGATGCCGCGTTGAATCCCGCGATATTCTTCAACACCACTAGGCGCTTGTCGGGCTGCTGGTGCTGACCGCGTCCCAGCGGCGGCTGGCGTGGCGGCAGCCTTCAGGTCCGATCCGGCTGCATGAGCGGTTTCATGCATCAGGTCATCCAGCCGAGTACCGGCTGACGTCAGTTGAGCCCGGTCCAGTTCGTTGCGCAGCGCCAGCGACAAACTTCCCACGCTGCGGGCCAAGTCAAGCCGCTCTGATTCAGCAGGCGTCAGCTCCAGCGTCACTGCATTCACCACTTTGGGCTTGGCCGGGTCGGCGGCGGTTTCTTGCGCCACAGCCAAGACTTTGACGCGGTCTAAAACGATTTTTGAAAACGGTTCGTTGCGCGCATCGCGCGCGCTCACCAAAACGTCCACGTAACTGCCAGGCAATGCGAACCCCGCCACACCAATCACATCATTGACGCGGACTGTGATGGCGCGCTTGCCGGGCTCCAGCGTGGCAGACAACCCACCCTTGACGTTGACCGGGGCCAGCCTCGACTCAAGGATCGGCTCGCCGGGCACCAATGACTGTCGAGCCACGCGGCCAACCACTTTCTCTGGACTGTCAAAACCACCTTGCGGCGCTGTTTGGCTAGGCCACTGCAAAACTCGAAGGTTGTTGGCGGCCAGCGGCATGCCCGCATCGACAATGCTGGCCGCGACCACCACGCGCGGCCCGGCCTTTGACGACCCCCCCACACCGACCCAGCGTGCCACCAAAAAGACGGCGATCGCCCCAACCAGCAGAGCGATAGAAATCAGCACTGAAGGTTTCAATTGAATTCACCAAAGCTGGTTCCTAGGTCGCCAAGCTCACTGGTTCGCGCTGGTCAGTGCGTCTTTGATCTTGGTGAAGGTGACCCCGAGCTCGACCCCCAATGCAGTCAGAACGACCACCAAAACGACCGCGATGAGCGCGGCGATCAAGGCATATTCGATCATCGTGACGCCTTGTTGGCGTTTGCTAAAACGGCCCAGATGACCGTTGAAAGCCAAGGTGGTGAGAAATGTTTTCATACAAACCTTCCAAGAAAAAAGCAGCTACCAAAGGGATAAAACACTCAAATAATTAAAAGCGTGAGATGCTTTTCTATTTGTGGTTTCATCATCTGGAGTCGCTATTTCCCTGTCAACGTTGCACGGCATGTCTTTGGTGAGCAGATGTAGCCTACATGCCAATTTGTAACTCACCCAACAACTGTGGGTCAGTGTCGGCAAGCGCGCGTGATGTCCATTTCCGGCTGGTAGAGCCCGGTCTTCACATCGGCGCTGCCGAGCACGGTGTGAAACCAGTTGTCGTGCGACCAAGGCTTGGATTGTTGAGCTCGCAGGCAAGCATCGTCGACAGCCCAGTGCCGGCGCATGGCTGGTGAGACCCACAAGGCCATGGGCACATGGGTCTGTTCTTTTGGCGCCATTTTGTAGGGCATGCCGTGCAGGTAAATGCCATTTTCACCGAGAGATTCGCCATGGTCTGAGACGTACCACAGCGCCGTTGGCTGCTGCTGTGTTTTGAGCCAGCTCACCACTTGGCCGAGGAAGTGGTCGGTGTACGCGATGCTGTTGTCGTAGGCATTGCGCAGGGCCTGTGTATTGCATGAGGGCAGGGCGTTGCTTGTGCATTCCGGTAAAAATACCTTGCGTTCGGGCGGTGAGCGCTTGTAGTAAGCCGGGCCGTGGCTGCCCATCTGGTGCATCACGACCACGGTGCCGCGAGCGCGACGCTCTGCTGACAGCGTGGCCATCCGTTCAGACAGGCCGTCGAGCATGACTTCATCCCAGCACTCGCCGGCGACACAAAATTGAGGGTGCTTGATGATGCTGGTGTCGACATGGGCTACACGGTCGCAGACACCTTTGCAGCCAGATTGGTTTTCCAGCCAAAGGACCGCCCAGCCAGCTTTTTGTAAGACATCGAGCAAAGACTCATAGCTCACCGTGTTGTCGGTGTTGGCTTTGCGGTCAAGGTGCGAAAACAGGCATGGCACTGAAACTTGGGTGTTGGTGCCACAAGATTGCACCTGACTGAAATAGTACAAATCTCCTTGGGCTTGCAGCGCTTGTAATTTGGGGGTGGTGGGTCGCTCATAGCCGCCGATGCTGAAGTTGGCTGCACGGGCAGTCTCACCCACTACCAGAATGAGCACAGGCGCGGCTGCTTTGGCGTCGATCGGGCGCGCACTTGCGTCATCGCCAATGGCTTGCAGCGGTTGCTGGCGCTGCGCTTGTTCGGTCTTGGCCAAGCGGCCTACCGCATAGACGGTGTTGAAGGGGTTGATCATGAAGCGCAAGGTGGTGTGGTTGCGCATCAGCGATGCCAAGTCTTGGAACACCAGTAAGAGCAGGGCGGCCGTCAGTGCCGAGCCCACCACCACTGCGCCAAGTTGATGTGTCCAACGCTGCCAGCCGAGGCAAGCTCCGGGTTCCAGGCGCCACCACCAAAGACCCGGCACGCCGACGCCGATCACCAAAGTCAGCAGCAACGTGAGCGACAGCAGATCCCGCACTTCAGCGGAGTTGGTTTGCATCGCGTTGGCGACCATGGTCGGGTCGATGACGACGCCATACATGGCCATGAAATAGCTCGCAGTCATGGTCATGACGAGCAGCAATACGCCCAATGGTTTACGCCACCAAGGCCACACCACCAAGTTCACAAACACCCACATGAGCAGCGTCAGTGCGGCCCAGATACCGATCAGACCGGCATAGGCTCGCAGGTTGTTGACCTCTGGCAATTGCGCCAAGGCCCACCAAAAAGGGGCGTTGCCCAGCGTGCTCAGTGCCAGGGCCAAACCAGCGCTGACGAGCCAAGGGTGCCGACCTTGCATATAAACGCCAGGCCTTAACCAATTCAACCACTTCAACGACATACGGAGGAATCCTGCACTCGCGTGCGAAAGGTTGAGATGCTACCAAAATTGAACATCAAATGCCATGGCTCTTTGCTGGAATAAGACCTATTGTCTTGCCAATTGATACAAGCTGGACAGTTGCCGTCCCTGTGGTCACAATCCCAGTGTTTTTGACGGTTTGCTTGAGGTGTCAACGTTACATATGCAGCCTACACGTCTTCAAGGGGCAATCACATTTAATGACTACTTATCCTGCTTCACCACATCCTTGGTATGCGCCACTTCAAAAGCCACTTTTCTGGACGGCTTTGGCTTTGACGATTGCTTGGGACGCGCTGGGGCTGGACCGTTGGGTGATGGTCGCGATTGGAACGCCTCAGGGTTTCCCGTTGCGCGAGCATTACATCCTCGCCAGCGTGCTGCACAACCAGCTTAAAAATGTCCTCTTGGTGCTCTACGTGTTGGCTTGGCTCATGGTGTTCTGGCCAGTCGGTTGGGCGCGTGGGTTCAACCGGCGGCAGCGTTGGGGGGGCATCTTGGGGGTGACCTTGAGTCTGATTGCTGTCAGCAGCCTGAAGCAAGTCAGCGCCACCAGTTGTCCTTGGGAGTGGCAAGATTTTGGGGGCTTGGCGCAGCCGCTGTCGCATTGGGCTTGGGGTGTTTTCGATGGCGGTTCGGGCAACTGCTTTCCGGGCGGGCATGTGTCAGGTGCGCTGGCTTTTTTGAGCCTAGCCTGGGTCGGTTTGAGTGCCGAATCAATGGCCGCGCAGCGTTGGGGGCGCCATCTTTTCTGGACGATCTTGGTGCTGGGTGCGTTGATGGGTGCGGCGCAGACCCTCCGAGGGGCGCACGCGCCTAGTCATACGCTCTGGACTGCCTGGATTTGTGCAACGGTGGGCTGGAGCTGCGTCTGGGTGTCACGCCATTGGTTAGCACGCTCGGCCATAGTGCCAGCACGTGTCTGAGGTCTGGCCGAGTGCGCTGAACGGCCTATTTGCTTTTAGAGCAGGCCTTTGGTGCGTGCCAAATGACTCGCTTGCGACCGACTCTTCACGTTGAGGCGTCGGAACAGGCGCCACAAGTGCACTTTGACGGTGTGCTCACTGATTTGCAATTCTTCGGCTATGTCGCGGTTGCTCAGACCTCGGTCAAGCATGACCAGCAACTGTTTTTGTCGCTTGGAGAGTTTTTCAGGGACGGCTCCGGCCTCGGCGTCTGGGTCGTCGAGCAGAAACAAACGAAGTGCATTCGAGATCTCCGTGGCGCCGGCCGACTTCTGGATGTACGCGTCAGCGCCAGCTTCTAAGGACAGGTCTTCGTAATCCAGCGCAGGCGCTGCCGACAACACCACCAGTGGCACGTCGGGGTATTGCAGCTTGAGTTCGCGAACACCGGACACGCCATGCGTGTCGGGCAGCTTGAGATCAAGGCAGATGAGTTCTGGGGTCCCATGCTTTTCGACCGCAGGCGACACGGCTGCAACTCGGTCGAGCTCAACAATATTGGCCTTGCTGTTGAGGCGACGAATCAGCATGACAACCGCTTCCCGCATCAGGGGATGGTCATCCACAACAAAAATACTCATGGGCTTAAGTGTTTCAGTGGTCATGGGAATTTAAATATAAGCGTTTATAACCGGACGAATCATAGTGGTAAATGTTACCAGTTGACTTTTACAAAAAAAAAGTAGAACTACCTATATTTCGTTGTCTATTCGGTAACTAAAAGATATTTGAGTAATATTTTCTGGATATCAGGCAAGCAGTGCCAAGGCTGCGGCCACGTCTTCAGTGCTAACACCTTCTACTGGCTGCAGCTGGGCTTGAAGTTCTGCCAAGGCCGCTGAGCCGCGAGCCTGCAACTGCGCAATGGTGGCTGCGGCGTCGCGTGGCGATTCAAAGCTCAGGCTCTGCAGCAGCAAACGGCCACGCGCATCGACCAATTTGAAGTAAAAAAGACCGTCTTTTTCGCGGTATTGCTTGAGGGTCGGCAACGCTGCTTTGGCTGGCTTGGCGCTGCGTGTTTCGGTGCTGCTGCGTAAATTGCGCAGACCGACGTTCTGGCGCAGTGTCGCCATCAAGGGCGTTGCCAAAAGCCGGGCCTTGACGGCACCGGCTTGCAAGATGTCTTCCAGCTTGCCAGGATCGTTGATCAAGGCTTCGTAGCTGTCGCGCATGGGGGCGACTTCGCGGTCAATGCGCTCAAACAGCATGTGCTTGGCATCGCCCCAGGCAATGCCTTCGGCATAAGCCGTGCGCAGTGCGGCGGTTTCTTCGGCGCTGGCAAAGGCTTGGTAAATCTCGAACAGGGCCGAGCCCTCGCAGCGTTTGACTTCGCCGGGGGCTTTCGAGTCGGTCACGATGCCACCAATTTGCTTGCGCAACTGCTCACGCGGCGCAAACAGTGCAATCGTGTTGTCGTAGCTCTTGCTCATCTTGCGGCCGTCAAGACCGGGCAGCGTCGCGACTGAAGCTTCAATCGCCGCTTCGGGCAAGACCAGATGCTCGCCATACAGGTGGTTGAAACTCTGGGCAATGTCGCGGGCCATTTCAATGTGCTGAATCTGGTCGCGTCCAACCGGCACCTTGTGCGCCTTGAACAGCAAAATATCAGCGGCCATCAACACGGGGTACATGAAGAGGCCAGCGGTCACTTCTGTATCAGCGTCATGGCCACTGGCGGTATTTTTGTCGACGGAGGCTTTGTAGGCGTGGGCGCGGTTCAGCACGCCTTTGCCGGTGACGCAGGTCAGCAACCAGCAGAGTTCAGGAATTTCAGGAATGTCAGACTGGCGATAAAACGTCACCCGTTCCGGGTCCAGCCCTGCGGCCAGCCAAGTGGCCGCGATTTCAAGCGTGGAGCGCTGGATGCGCGCTGGCTCGCCGACCTTGATCAAGGCGTGGTAATCGGCTAAGAAGTAAAAACTCTGAGCACCCGGCGCCAAGCTGGCCCGCACTGCCGGGCGAATAGCCCCCACGTAGTTGCCTAGGTGGGGCGTGCCCGAAGTGGTGATGCCGGTCAGGACGCGCAGTGGACTCATGAGAATTCAGATTTCAAAAATGGCAAAAAATAGGGCAGCGAAGATCTTGGCGCTAACGTTGGGTTATCGCAGCAAGAAGGCCAGAGGCGACAACAGGGTTTGCAGCGCATCGTAGGTTAAAGACATCAGCGGTTGCATCCAGAACGAACTGATCACCCCGGTGAGCACCAAGCCCATGACGATGAAAAATCCCCAGGGCTCAACGCGCGACACCATGTGAGCTTGTCGCCACGGCAGCAGGCCAACCAAAATGCGGCCACCGTCAAGAGGTGGCAATGGAAATAAGTTGAAGACAAACATCACCACGTTCACCAGCATGCCAGCGCGGCACATTTCCAGCACAAAGCGTTCGGTGATGCCCGCGGCAGCGGCGGCATAAAACAAAGCGCCCCACAGCAGGGCTTGGATAAAGTTAGCGCCGGGGCCCGCCAGCGCTACCCAAACCATGTGTTGCTTGGGTTTGCGCAGATGGCCAAATTGCACGGGGACGGGCTTGGCATAACCGAACAAAAAGGTGCCCGCTGTGGCGATGTACAGAACCAGCGGCATGACGATGGTGCCGACGGGGTCAATGTGTTTGAACGGGTTCAAGGTCACCCGGCCCATAGACCAAGCCGTGTTGTCGCCAAAGTAGCGGGCAACATAACCGTGGGCCGCCTCGTGCACGGTGATGGCGAAGACCACGGGCAGGGCGTAAATGGCGACAGTCTGAATCAGGTTGGCAAAGTCCATGGCGCGATTGTCTCAGACGCCGCGGGTGTTTACAGACCGAGTACGGCCAGATCGCCTCGACCTTGCCGCACGATGATGGCTTCACCGCCGTCGCTCATACCGGTCAGGTCAATCACGGTGGTGGCTTCTAGCGGGCAGGCGCCAGCGTCAATCACAGCGGCCAGTTCGTGCTCAAGCTGGCGGCGGATCTCTTCGGCGTCATTCAGCGGCTCGGTCTCGCCGCGGGGGATCAGTGTGGTGGCCAGCAGCGGAGCGCCGTGCAACTCCAGCAGGGCTTGCAGGGTTTTGTGGTCGGGCACGCGCAGGCCAATGGTCTTACGCGACGGATGGCTGAGCCGGCGTGGCACTTCTTTGCTGGCCTCCAGAATGAAGGTGTACGGCCCCGGCGTGGCAGCCTTGATGAGCCGGAACTGCTTGTTGTCCACCCGGGCGTAATTGGCCAACTCGCTGAGGTCGCGGCAAAGAATCGTCAGGTGGTGCTTGTCATCGACCCCGCGAATGCGGCGCAAGCTGTCGGCAGCGGCTTTGTCGTCAAGGTGGCAGACCAGTGCGTAGCTGGAATCAGTCGGTACAGCCGCCACACCGCCTCGGGCCAACAGCGCCACCGCCTGCTTCAGGAGTCTTGGCTGCGGGTTGTCAGGATGAATTTCAAAAAATTGGGCCATGTGCAGATTGTCTCAATCGAGTCATCCTGCGTTTAGGATTCAACGGGTTGCAGCTTGACCTGCTTCAGAGCCTGGCTCTCGCGAGCCGTCAACCAGGCGCCGAGTGCGCCACACAGCGCGATCATGCTGATGCCGACCATGGACCAGCCGTCAGGCACGTGGGAGAAAGCCAGCCAACCGCCCAGCATGGCGAAGCCGATCTGGGCATAGAAAAACGGTGTCAGGGTCGATGCGGAGGTGCGGGTGTAGGCCAAGATCAGTAACAAGTGACCTGCGGTGGCGGCCAGTCCCATCAGCATCAAGGCGGCCCACAGCCACCACGATGGCAATGCCGTCCAGACAAACGGTAGCGCCAATGACGCGATCAGCGTGCCGACCCAGCCAGTATAAAAATGCATGGTGACCGGGTCTTCGGTGCGGGCCAGTTTGCTGGTGAGTACCTGAAACCAAGAATTGGTGACCACCACCACCAATGGAAAAAGCGTCGACCAGCCAAAGTGCTCACTGCCCGGCCGGATGATGATGAGTGTGCCAAGAAAGCCGCCGATGATGAGCGACCAACGCAGCGTTGAGACACGTTCATCCAGCGCCGTAGCCGCCAGCAAGGTGATCACCAGAGGCGTGATGCCGACAACGGAGGTGAACTCGGCCACAGGCATGTGTTTGAGGCTTAAAAACGCGAACAAACTGCTGCTCAGTAACAACAGGCCACGCAGCAGATGGAACTTGGGATGGACAGTTCTTAAAGAGCGCCAGCCGCGTGTTGGCAAGACCAAGGCGGTGGTGGCCACGGCCTGAAAGAAATAGCGAAACCACAGCGCCATCAGCAGTGGTACGCCGGTGCTGATGAGTTTTGTGGTGGTGTCGAGGGTTGCAAAACAGGCGACTGCTGCAATCACCAGCGCAATGCCCCAGACGGCCGACGGGGCTGGCCTCACTGGATACGGTCTTCCAGCAATTCCCAGACAGGGGTCAGTTCGCCCGGCAAAAAGGGCAGGGTGCCGAGGTCAATCCGGCTCTCGTCGGGGCTGTGAAAGTCGCTGCCGCGTGATGCAGCCAAGCCAAACTCGCGGGCGGTTTCGGCGTACTTCACGGACTCCTGCACGGTGTGGCTACCGGTCACCACTTCAACGGCTGTACCGCCATGGTTCTTGAATTCTGTAAAGAGGGCGTACTCTTCATTCGGTGTGAATTTGTAGCGAGCTGGGTGCGCAATGACCGCCACACCGTGCGCCTGGGTGATCCAGGTGACGGCGTTTTGCAAAGAGGCCCAGCGGTGCGGCACGAAGCCGGGTTTGCCTTCAGTCAGGTATTTTCGAAACACGTCAGCAGTTTCTTTGCAGACGCCGGACTCGACCAGAAAGCGCGCAAAGTGCGTCCGCGAAATGAGTTCGGGGTTGCCGACAAATTTCAAGGCGCCTTCATACGCGCCCTGAATGCCGACCTTGGCCAAGCCGTCTGACATCTCCATCGCGCGCTCGCGTCTGCCACCGCGCGTGTTGTACAAACCTTGTTTCAAGGCTTCGTCATCTGGGTCAAACCCCAACCCGACGATGTGCACGGTTTCACCCGCAAAGGTGACCGAGATTTCAGTGCCCGTCAGGTAGCGCATGCCTTGCGCTTTGGCCGCTGCCGCGGCACGGTGCTGACCACCAATTTCGTCGTGGTCGGTCAGCGCCCACAACTCAACCCCGTTGAGTTTGGCGCGTTCAGCCAAGGCTTCGGGGGTCAGTGTGCCGTCAGAGACGATCGAATGGCAATGCAAGTCTGCGTTGAGAATGTTTTTTGAAATCACGATTTTTATTCTAGGCTGTTTGCAAAACCCGAGAGCGTCAAAGCTCAGCGCCCTCGACCAGAAAGCGCACCCGCCTGACACCCTGCCATTCGTCGGCGTCAAGCCGAAAGGCCAGTGTGACCTTGGCTGGCAGCGATTCGGTGCGGCCAAACCAGATGCCGTCGACCGGCTGGCCTTGGTGTTTGAGTTTGAGTGCCAGGTGCTTTTCGCCGACCAGCCGCTGAGACACCACTTCGAGTTCTTCGCTGAAGGTGGGTGCTGCAAAACCTTGTCCCCAGACGGCGGTGTGCAACGTGTCGACCACATCGGTGCGCCGGTACTCGGGGGCCAGCGGGCCGTCAGTATCAAGCCGACGCGTCAAGGTACCAGCGTCCAGCCATTCATGGGCGACTTCTTGCAATGCTTGTTCAAACGTGTCGAAATTTTCTTCGTCGATGGTGCAGCCGGCGGCCATGGCATGACCGCCAAAGCGCAGCAGCACACCCGGATGGCGTTTGGCCACCAAGTCCAGCGCGTCGCGCAAGTGAAAGCCCGGAATCGAGCGGCCGGAACCTTTGAGTTCGTGTTCTTTGCCCGGGGCTTGGCTGGCCGCAAAGACAAAGGTCGGGCGGTGCATTTTGTCTTTGATCCGCGAGGCCACGATGCCGACCACGCCCTCATGGAAGTCAGGGTCAAAAATCGCGATCGCGGGCGGTGGCGCTTCGTCCTCGTCAATCATGGCGTCCGCTGCCAGTTCGGCCTGCTCGCGCATGCCGGCTTCAATGTCGCGGCGTTCACGGTTGATGCTGTCGAGCATTTTGGCGAGTTCTTCGCCGCGGCCTAAGTCGTCCGTCAGCAGGCATTCAATGCCCAGCGTCATGTCGGACAGGCGTCCGGCTGCGTTGATGCGCGGGCCAAGTGCAAAGCCGAAGTCGAATGCCGTGGCCACGTTGGCTTGCCGTCCCGCTGCTAAAAACAAACCGCTGATACCGGCTTGCAGCGCGCCTGCACGAATGCGCTTGAGGCCTTGCGCCACCAAGCGGCGATTGTTCGGGTCGAGCTTGACCACGTCGGCCACGGTGCCGAGGGCCACCAGCGGCAGCAGCGCGTCGAGTTTGGGTTGGCTGGCGGCGTCAAACACGCCGCGCTGGCGCAGCTCGGCGCGCAGTGCGAGCAGCACATAAAACATCACGCCGACGCCGGCGATGGACTTGCTTTCAAAGGTGCAAGCGGGCTGGTTTGGGTTGACGATGACGTCTGCATCGGGCAGCACGATCTCACCGTCTAGCAGTGCTGGCAGGTGGTGATCGGTCACCAGAACTTGCATGCCGAGGGCCTTGGCACGCGCCACGCCGTCGATGCTGGCGATGCCGTTGTCAACGGTCACCAACAGGTCAGCGCCAGCGGCCTTGACGCGCTCAGAGATCGCTGCTGTCAAGCCATAGCCGTCGACCACGCGGTCAGGCACCAGGTAACTCACGTTGGAAAAATTCAGCGGCGCACCGAGCAGTCGCAGGCCGCGCACGCCGACAGCGCAAGCGGTCGCGCCGTCGCAGTCGTAGTCGGCGACGATGCAGATTTTGCGACCCGCAGCCATGTTGTCGGCTAGGAGCACAGCAGCTTCGGCCGCGCCGTGCAGGGCACTGGGCGGCAGCAGTCGGGCCAAGCCGTCGTCAAGTTCATCCGGGCTGAGCACGCCGCGAGCGGCATACAACTGCGCCAGCAGCGGGTGTACACCGGCTTGTTGCAAGGCCCAAACGCTGCGCGGAGGCGCATCTCTGACGGTGATTTTCATAAGGTCTCAAGCAGGCCCAACAAGGGCTTGGGTTTCAGGAATTGGGCTAAGCGCCCGCGCAGGCTGCGGGGCGAGCTCTCGATGGTCAGTGCACTGCGCTCACCGCACAGCGTCAGTCGCACGACTTCGCCGGCAGATTGACGGCTTAGCCAGTCTTTGGCTTCCCGTGCGTCGAGTGCAGCCCAAGCCGCTGCATACGCTTCCCAATCATCGCGCAGGGCGGCGTCGACCAGCGTGCGGGGTGCGCTGAGTTGCTGCCGCTCGGGTGTGGCGGCGGGACGGTGACCTTGTGCCGGCAAGTCGCCCGTGCCGCTGAACCAGATCGAGTTGACGGGCAGTTGCCGTTGGCTCGTCCGCGCGTCGTTGATCGGGTGGGTGTAGAGCAGCATTTGCATTTCGTTTTGCAAACGGCGCAGCGTTTGACCGGTGCTGCCAGCGGGCAACCAAGGGTCGACGCTGCGGCCGAGAACGCGGTCTAGTGATGCTGTCGGCAAGTCACGGAAAACATCGCCTTCAGCCAGCCAGCGTTGGGGTGCAACGTAATGCAAGTGAATGCCGTCAGCGTCGAAATACACCTGCATGGCGGCCATGAGGGCGCGTGAATCGGCTTCGCTCAGCGCCAAGGCGTCGGGGTCTGTCAGCGTGGCGTGTTCACGGCCCATGAGCCAATGGCACGGTGTCACATAAGCCCAGCTGTGTGCGCGTGTTTCTGAGTCGGGTGCGCGTTGGGTACGTTGTTCATGCTCCCAAGCAGCCCATGGAATCAGGCCATCGCGCTGGCCATCGACATCCAGCCCATGGACCCTGGCCAGCGCCCGCTCATGGGGTGGCGACATCGAGAGTGCATCGTCAGTGTCGGTGGCTACCAGCTGCATGCCTTGCAACAGTTTGGCGAAGTGACTGGTGTGCGCCGCAGGCATTGCTTTCAGGGTGGTCAGCCAACTGGGACCGGCGCAGGCTGCAAAGGCCAACAGCAGGTGGGGCACGGGCGGTACTGAGGTCGAAGCGCTGGTCTGGGAAACGGTGGACATGCGCACTATTGTCCTGGAAGCGGGTAGGGCGTCATGGATGGACAAAAAATGGCCCGGCTGGAATGCCACAATGGCCCGCATGCAGATTCCCTATGAGTTGATTTTGGGCTGGCGTTACACGCGCGCCGGCCGATCCACGCGGCGAAACGGATTCATTTCCTTTATTTCCGGTGTCTCCATGTTGGGCATTGCGCTCGGCGTGGCCGCACTCATCATCGTGCTCAGCGTGATGAACGGTTTCCAGAAAGAAGTGCGTGACCGCATGCTCGGCGTCATTGCGCACATTGAAGTCTTTGCGCCGGGCGGTGCGGCCTTGACCAATTTGCCGCAAACTTTATCTGAAGTCCGGCAAAACAAACAGGTCATTGCTGCGGCCCCATTCATCGCGGCCCAAGCGTTGCTGGCGCGTGGCGAAGACATGAAGGGTGCCTTGGTGCGCGGTATTGATCCGGCGCTCGAAGGCGGTGTTTCCGAGCTCGGTGCGCAGCTCAAAGACAGTGTTTTTCAGCGGCTGGTGAGTGGCGAATTTGGCGTGGTGCTGGGCATCGAGCTGGCACGTTCGATGGGTGTTCGACAAGGCGACAGCGTCACCCTGATTGCCCCCAGCGGGCAGGTGACGCCGGCGGGCGTGGTGCCCCGACTCAAGCAGATGACGGTGGTGGGCACGTTTGATTCCGGCCATTTTGAATACGACTCTGCGCTGGTGCTGATGCATCAAGATGACGCCGCCAGAATCTTTCGGTTGGAAGGCCCAACCGGTATCCGCATCAAATTGCGCGATCTGCATCAGGCCCGTGAAGTGGCTCAGCAACTGGCCGGCACGCTGAGCGGCAATTTGCTGGTGCGCGACTGGACGCGGCAAAACCGAACTTGGTTTGCCGCCGTTCAGCTTGAAAAACGCATGATGTTCATCATCCTCACGCTGATTGTGGCGGTGGCGGCTTTCAATCTGGTCAGCACGCTGGTGATGACCGTCACCGACAAGCGCGCCGACATTGCCATCTTGCGCACGCTCGGGGCCAGCCCGAAAAGCATCATGGGCATTTTCATGGTGCAGGGCGCGATGGTCGGTGTGATGGGCACGCTGTCTGGCCTGCTGTTGGGGCTGGGTGTGGCTTTCAACATTGATGTGATCGTGCCCGCGCTGGAGCATCTGCTGAACGCCAGTTTTTTACCGCGTGACATCTACCTGATCAGTCGCATGCCGAGTGAGCCGCAGTACGCCGACATCATGCCGATCGCTGTGATTTCACTGGTGTTGGCGTTTCTGGCCACCCTCTATCCGAGCTGGCGCGCCAGCCGTGTCAATCCGGCGGAGGCCTTGCGTTATGAGTGAACTCAACATCGCTACACAAAATGAGCCGCCACTGTCGCCCTTGGCATTAGATTCAGAAATTGTCCTGAGCGCGAAGGCCTTGACCAAACGTTTTCAGGAAGGTCCGCTCGATGTGACGGTGCTCCGTGGTGTTGATTTGCAGGTGCACAGGGGCGAGACATTGGCCATCGTCGGCGCGTCGGGTTCTGGCAAAAGCACGCTGCTGCACCTGATGGGCGGGCTGGACGCGCCTACCAGTGGGGCGGTTCAGCTCAAGGGCAAAGATCTCTCCACGTTGTCGGCCACTGAACAGGGCCGGCTGCGCAATCTACACCTGGGTTTCGTCTACCAGTTCCATCACTTGTTGCCGGAGTTCAGCGCACTCGACAACGTTGCCATGCCCTTGTGGATTCGTCGGCAAACGCCTGAGGTGGCGGCCCAAACTGCTGCGGCCATGCTGGCATCGGTCGGTCTTGAAAACAGATTGAACCACCGACCCGCAGAGTTGTCAGGTGGCGAACGTCAGCGCGTTGCCATCGCCCGCGCGCTGGTCACACGGCCGGCGTGTGTGTTGGCCGATGAGCCGACGGGTAACCTAGACCGGAGCACCGCCGATGGCGTGTTCGAGTTGATGATTCAACTCGCCCATGAGCATGGCACCGCGTTTGTCGTGGTCACGCATGACGAAACGTTGGCGGCGCGTTGCGCACGCCAACTGCGCCTGACGCTTGGCAAGCTGACCTAGGGCTGATCTTTCAGTTGTCGGTCGCGCCAGAATCTTTCACCAGCTTGGTCCAGAGTTTGGCGTCCTCTTTGAGGAAGGCCGCGAAATCTTCAGGTGAACTCGACAGGGCGACGTCGGTGGCTTCACGCGCCAGCGCGGCTTTGGGGCCTTCTGCGTTCATGGCGATTTGCATCGCAGCGTGCAATTTTTTGACGATGTCTGGCGGCGTGCCTGCTGGCGCAAACAGGCCGTACCAAAAGCCAAAATTGAACTGTGGGTAACCGAGTTCGGCCATACCCGGAATGTCGGGTGCAAACGGTGAGCGCTTGGGCGTGCTGACGGCCAGACCTTTCATGCGGTTGGCTTTCACAAACGGCAGGACTGACGGCGGTGTTCCAAACGTCAGCTGCACTTGACCGGCGATCACCGATTGCGACGCTTGCGAGCCACCGGGGTAGGGGATGTGCTGGATGTCGATGCCGACGGCGCGCGCGAAGTAAACGCCGCCCAAGTGGGGTGCCGAGCCATTGCCGGAGGACGCGAAGTTCAATTTACCCGGCGATTTTTTGGCCGCGGCGATCAAATCGGCCACCGAATTGATACCGAGGCTAGGGTTGACGGCCAAGATGATGGGCGCGTTCGACACCAAGGTGATCGGCACCAATGTATGGACGGTGTGGGTCATGCTGGGTTTCATCGCCGGGTTCACCGAGATGCTGCTGGGGCTGGCCAGCAGGATGGTGTAGCCGTCGGGTGCCGCGCTGCGGGAGACGTATTCGGCCGCCAGACTAGAGCCTGCACCGGGTTTATTTTCAACCACGACCGGCTGACCGAGAATTTTCCCCAAAGCTTCAGCCGTCGCCCGGCCCGTGAAGTCGGCTGCACCGCCTGGCGTGAATCCGACGACGAGCTTGATCGGTTTCATTGGATACGTCTGGGCCATGCTCAGCGTGCTGATGGCGCTGATCGCTATCGCCCACACCAAGTGCAAAGTCTTTGTTCTTTGGCTTGTCATGTTCTCTCCTGGGTCGATGGATTATTCAATGCTGAGGAACGCCGGCCAACACAATCTTGCCAAGGTGTTGGTTGGCTTCCATGAGCGCCTTGGCCTCGGCCAACTGCTCAAACGGAAAGACCTTGTCGAGCATCACCCGGACGCTGCCATCCGCAATACGCGGCAACATGTCCTTGATGAACTGTGGCACCGCTTGCATGCGCTGGGCTGGCGTGCGCAGCTTGTTGGAGACACCAAACAGCCGCAGGCGCTTGGTGTGCAGGGCTGTCAGGTCAATGTCGCTGTGGGTCACTTCATCGACATAACCGACCATGGCGAGCCGGCCTTCAAAAGCCATGCAGCGCATGGCTTCTGCAAACACCGTGCCGCCCACGGTGTTGATCACCAAGTCAGCGCCGTGGCCACCGGTGGCTTCCATCACGCGCGCGGCGAAATCTGGCGCACGCGTGCACAAACCGACATCAAGGCCTATGGCTTTCATGCGTTCAAGCTTGTCGGCTGAACCGGAGGTGCCGATGACGTTGGCGCCCAAGGCCTTGGCCATCTGCACTGCGGCGACGCCTACGCCAGAGGAGACGCCGTTGATCAGCAGCCATTCGCCAGGTTTCAATTGGCCTTGAATCACCAGCATGTCGTAGACGACGTGAAAGGTCAGGGGAATGCTGGCGGCTTCTTCCCAGCTGAGACGCGCCGGCATGGCCATCGCTTCAGTTTCGTCGACCAGCGCGTACTCGGCAAAGGCGCCCGCCATGCGGCCCATGACGCGGTCGCCAACTGCAAATTTTTTGACGTCTGCACCCACGCGAACGACTTCTCCTGCGGCTTCTGTGCCCACCGCTTTGACGGCACCCGGCTTGTGCAAGCCGCCCTTCAAAAACTCGCCACGATTCAGGCCTGCCGCGCGCACGCGCACCAGCAACTGCTTGGGTCCCGGGTCTGGTATCGGTGTGTCGCGCAGCTCCAGTGAGGTCTCTGTGCCATGTGTGAGTTCAGGGGTTTTGAGCCAATACGATTTCATCATTTCAACGGCCTTTGAAAATTGGTTTGCGCTTTTCCATGAAGGCCTTGCGGCCTTCGGCGTAGTCTTCGCTTTCAAAGCAATTGCGAATCTGCTGCTGGCACAGCGTCATGTCGAGATCCGGCGAAGGTTTGAGAATTTCGGCCATGATGGCCTTGCCGGCTTGCACCGTGATGGGTGCGTTGTCGGCCATGGCGCCGGTGTATTGCGCGAGCAATGCCGTCAGCTCTGCCGGCTCAGCCAAGCGCGTGACCAGTCCCAGCGTTTTGGCCTCTAAGGCATCGATGCGGCGGGCGGTGAAGAACAGGTCTTTGGCCGCGCCAACGCCGATCAAATTGACGAGATTTTTAAGTGCCGAGTAGCGGTAACCTAGCCCTAAGCGTGCTGCGGGGATTGAGAAAACCGAGTCAGTCGAGGCCAGCCGGATGTCGCAGCTGATAGCGACATTGACACCGCCGCCGATGCAGTAACCGCGGATCAAGGCCAGCGTTGGTTTGCGGCAGTTGTAAATACTCATCAGCGATTCTTCGGCCATCGCTTCGTAATATTTAACCGCCTCTTTGGCGGCACGCATGTCTTCAAACTGTGTGATGTCGGCCCCTGAGACAAAGGCCTTTTCACCAGCGCCTGAAAACACCACCATGCGAATGTCGTCGTCCACTTCGGCTTGCGCCAGCAGTGGCGGCACAGCCTCCCACATGTCGACGGACAAGGCGTTGTGGCGCGCGGGGTTGTTGAAACGGATATGCAGCGTCGCTGCTTCGGTCCAAACCTCGACCCGTTCTGTGGGTGATGTGTAGGGTGTGCTTGGCGTGATTGGCAAAGGGAAACTCCAGAGAAAAAGTTAAGTATTGATATTGGAAATTTAGAAAAATCAGAAGATTTCAGCGGCTTTCATTCTGGCCAGGTCGGCTTCAGCGTAGCCCAGCTCGCCCAGCAGTTCGGCGGTGTGTTCGCCGCGACGCGGTGCCGCGCGCACGATGTCGCTGGGGGTGCGCTCTAGCTGCATCGGTTGGCCGACATGACGCTGGGCTCCAAGTCGATTGGACACCACGTCCTTGACCATTTTCAGGTGCTCAATTTGCGGTAGTTCGAAAACCTCCTGCATGTTGCTGATCAGGCCGCAGGCCACGCCGCCGTCATTGAATAACTCAATCCAGTGCGCCCGGTCGTGGCTGGCCAAGCGCAGGTTGATTTCTGCGTTCAGGCTCTCGCGGTTCACTGAGCGGCTGGGTTTGTCGTGGTAGCGCTCATCGGTCATCCACTCGGGTGCGCCGAGGATATGGCAAAAGCGTTCCCAGATCTTCGAGCCAAAGACAGCGATGTTCATGAAACCGTCGCGGGCTTTATAGACCCCTGTCGGGATGCTGGTCGGGTGCGCATTGCCGGACTGCGCTGGAATTTCGCCGTCGATCAGCCATCGCGCGGTTTGGAAATCCATCATGTAGACCATCGACTCGAGCAGTGAGGTGTGCACCCACTGACCTTTGCCCGAATCGTTGCGCTCCAGCAGCGCGACCAAAATGCCTTGTGCCGCAAAGATGCCGGCACACAAATCGGCGATCGGCAAACCGACGCGGACGGGTCCTTGGCCCGGCAGGCCGGTGACCGACATCAGGCCGCCCATGCCTTGGACGATCTGGTCAAAACCCGGCCGTTTGGCGTAAGGGCCGGACTGGCCAAAGCCGGAAATGCTGGCGTAAACCAAGCGCGGCTGATCTTTGGCCAAGGTGTCGTAATCAATGCCAAGGCGAAACTTCACGTCGGGTCGGAAGTTCTCCACCACCACGTCTGCCGTGGCGATCAATTTTTTGAGAATCGCAATGCCCTCGGCTTCTTTGAGATTCAGTGTGATCGAGCGTTTGTTGCGGTGGGTGTACTGGTAGTCGGAGCCGTCTTGCCCGCCCAGTGTGTCGTCGCCGCGCATGTGTTCGGGCATTTGCACTTGGATCACGTCAGCACCCCAGTCCGCCAGTTGGCGGCAGGCGGTCGGGCCGGCGCGCACCTGGGTCAAGTCAATCACGCGAAATCGTTGCAGTGCAGCGGAGGCGGGCATGTGGGGCATCAGGGACTCTTTGGGTTGTCGAAAAGGACCTCGAGTATGGTTTGAAGCCTGCTCAAGTGTCAAGAACGGCGTGGCCTGAGGCATCATCAGGGCATGACTTCCTGGATCGACACCCACTGCCACTTGGACGCACCCGAGTTCAGTGCTGATGTACGGGCAGTGCGTGCGCGCGCGCAGCAGGCGGGCGTTCGCCTGTGCGTGATTCCGGCGGTTGCCGCGGCGCATTTTGAGACCGTCCAAAGCTTGGCGCACACCGGTGGTGACGGTTACGCGCTGGGCATTCATCCGCTGTTTGTAGAGCGTGCGATGGATGCCGACTTGGCTCAGCTCGACGCTGCGCTGCTCCGTCACCGAGACGACCCGCGCCTGTTGGCGGTTGGGGAAATCGGGCTTGATTTTTTTGTCCCTGAACTCAAGTTGAGCCCGCTGCGCGAGCGCCAAGAATTCTTTTACCGTGAGCAGCTCAAGCTGGCGCGCCAGCATGGCTTGCCGGTGATCTTGCATGTGCGGCGCTCGGCGGACAGGCTGTTGAAGTATTTGCGGGAGTTGGCGCCGCCCGAGGGTTGGCGCGGCATTGCGCACGCGTTCAATGGCAGTCAGCAGCAGGCCGAGGCGTTCATCGGTTTGGGTCTCAAGTTGGGGTTTGGGGGCGCCGTGACTTTTGAGGCGGCGCGGCAAATCCGCCAGCTGGCCGTCAACTTGCCCTTGGATGCCTTGGTGCTGGAAACCGACGCGCCTGACATGCCGCCGCACTGGCTTTACCAAACCGCGCAGGTGCGGGCGGAGGGCGGCGCGCAAGGGCGCAACGAGCCCGCTGAACTGCCGCGCATCGCACAGGTTCTGGCCGACCTGCGCGGCATCAGCGTGCACGACTTGGCGCTGGCCAGCACGGCGAATGCGCTGGTGGCCTTGCCGCGGTTGAAGGAATTGCTGGCATGCGTGTTGAGATAGACAAACGGCTCACCGGCTTGCCGCCTTTGCTGTCAGAAAACACGCGTTTGCTCGTGCTTGGCAGCTTTCCGGGCGCTGTCTCGCTGGCCACGCAGCGTTACTACGGGCATCCGCAAAATCATTTCTGGAAAATTTTGCGCGCTCTGTGGCTGGACCACCCAGCCGCTGTCGCCGCTGGCGACTATGCCGCGTCAACCCGCTGGATGCTGGGCAAGGGCGTTGGCTTGTGGGACGTCTACGCCGCCTGCGAACGCGAAGGCAGCCTTGACAGTGCGATCCGCCATGCGCAGGTCAATGACCTCGCGAGTCTGCGGCAGCGTTGCCCGAACTTGCAAGCCATCGCACACAATGGTGGTGAAAGTTTCAAACACGCCCGACACACGGCTGCGCTGGGACTGCCAATTGAGCGGCTGCCGTCGACCAGCGCTGCCAACGCCAGCTGGTCGTTCGAGCGCAAGCTCGCCGCCTGGCAGGCCGTTTTTAAAACACATGGACTCATTTAATGTCTCGCAAGACCGTTTCCCCCGGCGACACAGCCTCTAACGCCGCCCTCTCTACAGCCTCCAGCCAGCTGCCGGAAGTGAACTTCTCAGACTACGGCGATATCCGTTTTCTTCACCTTGGGACCGAATGGGTGCAGGGTTCGATGTTGATCGACGCGCCCTTTGACATTCAGCTCGAGTACGTCCAACGCATGATGGTCTGGCTGCTGTTTGTTGAACCGCAGGCGGTGCCAACGTTGCACAGCATGCAGCTCGGTCTGGGGTCAGGCGCGCTGACCAAGTTTTGCTACAAAAAACTGCGCACCAAAACCACCGCGGTCGAGATCAATCCGCAGGTGCTGGCCGCTTGCCGTCTGTGGTTCAAACTGCCGCCCGAAGACGCTCGTTTGCAGGTGCTGCTGGCCGATGCTGGTCGTGAAATTAAAAAAGACAGCCACCTCGGCACCGTCGATGCGCTGCAGGTTGATTTGTACGACCACGAGGCCGCCGCGCCGGTGTTGGACAGCGCCGCTTTTTATGCCGATTGCCGGCGATTGTTGACTGACGACGGCGTGATGACGGTGAACTTGTTTGGCCGCGATGGCAGCTTTGAAAGCTCGATGGACAAGATCGCCGATGCTTTTGGTGCGGAGGCCGTGTGGGCTTTTCGGCCCACCCGCGAAGGCAATACCGTGGTCGCTGCACAGCGCCAGCCCAGCCGCCCCGGACGCGAGTTGCTGTTGCAGCGGGCAGAACTCGTGGAATCGCGCTGGGGTTTACCCGCACGCAAATGGTTGCGATTGTTCAAGCCCTTGATTTGATTGGTTTTTTTTCGGGCCGGAGAAGTCTCTTTTTGTAGGTGAAAGCCACATCGAAACTCAGCTTTATTGAATGCACAATCCAGCGGTTCGATCAATTTCTCAAGGAGACAATCCGTGAATATCAAAAGTCAAAAAGACTTTTTTTCCGGGCTCATGTTCATGGGCGTCGGTATGGCTTTCGCATGGGGTGCGACCACTTACTCTGTTGGTACCGGTGCCCGTATGGGTCCTGGCTACTTCCCGCTGCTGTTGGGCATTATGCTGGCCGTGCTGGGCGCATTCATCACCTTCAACGCCTTGGTCGTTGAGCGTGTCGGTGGCGACAAGATCGGCAAGTGGGCTTACAAGCCGCTGTTCTTCATCATCGCGGCCAACTTGATTTTCGGCGTTTGCTTGGGCGGTTTGCCGTCTATCAAAATTCCTGCGATGGGCATGATTTTCGGCATTTACGTGCTGACCTTTGTGTCCAGCATGGCCGAAAAGGGCATGAAGGTCAAAGCGACGTTCATCCTCGCCACCGTCTTGGCCGTCATCAGCTACGTGGCTTTCGTGCTGGTTCTCAAGTTGCAGTTCCCGGTGTGGCCTGCTTTCATCACCGGCTAAGGAGTTAAAAAATGGAACTGATTGCGAATCTGTCGCTGGGTTTTAGCGTGGCGTTCACGCCTATCAACCTGCTGTATGCCTTCATCGGCTGCGTTTTGGGAACCCTCATTGGCGTGCTGCCGGGCATTGGCCCTGTGGCGACTATCGCCATGTTGTTGCCCGCCACTTACGCGCTGCCACCGGTGTCGGCCCTGATCATGCTGGCCGGTATTTACTACGGTGCCCAGTACGGTGGTTCAACCACCGCTATTTTGGTCAACTTGCCGGGTGAGTCCTCTTCGGTGGTCACCTGTATTGACGGCTACCAAATGGCCCGAAAGGGTCGAGCGGGGCCTGCTTTGGCGGCCGCTGGTGTTGGTTCGTTCTTTGCGGGTTGTGTCGGCACGCTGATTCTGGCTGCCTTCGCTCCGCCGCTGACTGAACTGGCTTTCAAATTCGGCCCTGCTGAGTACTTCGCGCTGATGGTGCTGGGTCTGATCGGCGCTGTGGTGCTGGCCTCCGGTTCACTGCTCAAGGCGATCGCCATGATCGTGCTGGGTCTGCTCATGGGTCTGGTCGGTACCGACGTGAACTCCGGCGTGGCGCGTTTCAGCTTCGACATTCCTGAACTCACCGACGGCATCGGTTTCGTGGTGGTCGCCATGGGTGTGTTCGGCTACGGCGAGATCATCAGCAACCTGGCGCAGCCAGAAGATGAGCGTGAAGTGTTCACGGCCAAGGTGACGGGCTTGTTCCCGACCAAGGAAGACTTCAAGAACATGGCCCCAGCCATGTTGCGCGGTACTGCCTTGGGTTCTTTGCTCGGCATCTTGCCGGGTGGTGGTGCTTTGTTGGCGGCTTTTGCAGCGTATGCGCTGGAGAAGAAAATCAAGCTGAAGCCGGGCGAAGTGCCATTCGGTCAAGGCAACATCCGTGGTGTGGCTGGCCCTGAGTCTGCTAACAACGCGGGTGCACAAACCTCCTTCATTCCATTGCTGACGCTGGGCATTCCACCTAACGCCGTGATGGCCTTGATGGTCGGCGCGATGACGATTCACAACATTCAGCCAGGCCCTCAGGTCATGACCAGCAACCCAGAACTGTTCTGGGGTCTGATTGCGTCGATGTGGATTGGCAACGCGATGTTGATCATCTTGAACCTTCCATTGATTGGCATGTGGATCAAGCTGCTGACCGTGCCCTACCGCTATCTGTTCCCGTCCATCGTGCTGTTCTGCGCGATCGGCGTGTACTCCACCAACAACAACACGTTTGACGTGTGGACGGTCGGTATCTTCGGTGTGATTGGTTACCTCTTTGTCAAGCTGGGAACGGAGCCTGCACCTTTGCTGCTGGGTTTCATCCTTGGCCCGATGATGGAAGAAAACCTGCGCCGTGCGCTGCTGCTGTCACGCGGTGACTGGAGCGTGTTTGTGACGCGTCCGCTGTCGGCTGGCTTGCTGGCTGCTGGTGCTCTGCTGCTGGCCATCGTGCTGCTGCCGTCCATCAAGAACAAGCGCGAAGAGGCTTTCGTCGAAGAGTGACGAGTCCTGCTTGAGTCTAAAAACGGCGTCTTCGGACGCCGTTTTTGTTGATGACAAGAGACTCACTCTCCCTTCCCGCGACGGGTCGATACAGACCTTGGCTCTGTCGATTTGAATAATCGCTGCACAATCAACCCATGAAACGATCACTTCAATTTCCCTTGTGGGGCATGGCGCTCGTTGGCATGGTCGTCATGACGATTGTTCCGGTGGCGGCTCAAACCCCGGCAGCCGCGACCGCCGCGTATCCGGTGCGGCCGATTCGCATGGTGGTGCCTTTCCCTGCGGGTGGGGCGACTGACATTCTGGCGCGTGCCCTGTCGCTCAAGCTGGGTGAAAAACTGGGTCAAACGGTGGTCGTTGACAACCGTCCCGGCGCGGGCGGGACGATTGGTGCCGATGCTGCGTCGAAGGCGACCCCCGATGGCTATACCTTGCTGTTGTCGACGTCCAGCACGCACAGCATCGGACCGGCCATCAACCCGAAAATCCCGTACAACGCTGAAACTGACTTCACGCCGATTGGCTACGTGGCCACCTCACCGAATGTGGTGCTGGTGCCGCTGTCGTCGCCGGCCAAGACCATGCGCGAGTTCATCGATCACGCCCGCAAGCATCCGGGCAAGTTGAATTACGCCTCCAGTGGCAACGGTACCATCATCAACTTGACGACAGAGTATTTCAAAGCTGAGTCGGGTACGTTCATCCTGCACATTCCTTACCGCGGCACCGCCTTGGCCATTCCTGATTTGGTCAGCGGCAAGCTGGACTTGTTGATCGACTCCCTGGTGACGGGTCTACCGCACGTCAAAGACGGCAAACTGCGCGCACTGGCTGTCACCAGCCTGCATCCGACGGCGTTGGCACCCGGCCTGCCAACGGTGGCTGAGTCGCTACCGGGTTTCGAGTCGGTCACTTGGTTTGGCGTCTATGGCCCGAAAGGCTTGCCGGCTGATCTCGTCTTCAAAATCAACGGCGCGCTGAACGCGGCCTTGCGCGAAGGCGATGTGAAGGAACGTTTTGCCCGTCTGGGTGCTGAGCCAACCGGCGGCACGCCTCAGGCTTTTGCGGCCATGGTCAAGACCGATGCCGCGAAGTGGAAAAAAATCATCTCCGAGCGAAAAATAAGCTCGGATTGACATATCGTCATCACCTTGGCCTGGGTTTTGCATGGCTGAAGGTGCGCCCCGCATGGATCCATTTTTTAAAAGTACAAGCTACGTCATGAACTTCAATTTCAACAATCCTTACACCACCACGCGTCTTCCTTTGTTCGCCCGCAATGTCGTGTCGACCTCACATCCCTTGGCCGCACAGGCCGGTCTGCGCATGATGCTAAAAGGCGGCAATGCAGTGGACGCTGCAATCGCCGCCGCCGCCGCCTTGACCATCGTTGAGCCGGTCAGCAACGGTCTGGGCAGCGATGCTTTTTGCATCTTGTGGGACGGCAAGGAGATGCACGGTTTGAATGCTTCCGGCCGTGCACCTGAGGCCTGGACGCCGGACTATTTCAAGCGCAAATATGGCGACGGCAGCCACACGCCGCCCAAGCGCGGCATGGATTCTGTGACCGTGCCCGGCGCTGTGGCCAGCTGGGTCAGCATGAGTGAGCGATTTGGCAAACTGCCATTTGCGGATTTGATGGAGCCAGCGATTGAGATTGCTGAGCGTGGCTACCTGCTATCGACTGTGGTGCAGCAAAAGTGGGCTGCGGCCACCAGCGAGCTTCAAGGCTTGCCTGGTTTTGCTCAGTCGTTTTTGCCTTGGGGCCGTGCGCCGCAGGTTGGCGAGTTGTTCCAGTTCAAAGCCGCAGCGAAGGGCTTGCGGGCCATCGGCGCCAGCAAAGGGCAGGCCTATTACGGCGGTGAAATCGCCCATGCACTGGAGAAGTTTTCTAAACAAAACGGCGGCAGCCTGACGGCGAAGGACTTCGCCAATTACAAGCCTGAATGGGTCAAGCCCATTGGCAAGGACTACCGTGGCTACACGCTGCATGAGATTCCACCCAATGGCCAAGGGATTGCGGCACTGATTGCGCTCGGCATTTTGGATAAGTTTGACGTTGCCAGCCTGCCAGTCGATGGGGTGGATTCACAGCATTTGCAAATCGAAGCCATGAAGCTGGCCTTTGCCGACGTCTACAAATATGTCGCCGAGCCGTCGTCGATGGATGTCACGGTGGAGCAGATGCTGGACGATGCTTATTTGGCCAGCCGCGCCAAGCTGATTGACATGAAAAAGGCACAGGACTTTGGCGCCGGCAACCCGGTCAAGGGCGGCACTATTTACCTGACGGCAGCTGACGAAAACGGCATGATGGTGAGCTTCATCCAGAGCAATTACATGGGCTTTGGTTCGGGCTGCGTTGAGCCTGAGTTTGGCGTTAGTTTGCAAAACCGTGGTCATGGCTTCAGCCTGGATACGGGCATCAACCAGGTCGCGCCCGGCAAACGGCCCTTCCACACCATCATCCCGGCCTTTCTGACCAAAGACGGCCAGCCGGTCATGAGCTATGGGGTGATGGGCGCCAACATGCAGCCGCAGGGCCACATGCAAACGCTGGTGCGGATGCTTGATTACGGACAAAACCCGCAAGCGGCTTGTGATGCGCCGCGCTGGCGCTACAACGAGGGCCTAGAGATCAACGTCGAATCGGCCATGGATACCGCGACTGTGCAGGCGCTGTCGGAGCGCGGACACCGCACTGAAGTGATCAACGATTCTTACCAGGACTTTGGCGCGGGCCAGTTCATTTGGCGTGCGGGCGACCCGAAGGTTGAAGGCTATGTAGCCGCCAGCGATGCCCGGCGGGATGGTCAAGCGGTCGGTTTTTAATTGACTGATAAGCGGGTGACGGTTGGTTTGGCGTTGGCGATGCTCGGCGCGGTGGGCTTCAGTGGTAAGGCGATTATCGTCAAGTTGGCTTACCGGCATGGCGTCGATCCAGTCACCCTCATCATGCTGCGGATGCTATTTGCATTGCCGATTTTCGTCATCATGGCGTGTTGGGCAAGCTGGGGAAAAACGCCGCTCACAGGCAAAGACTGGCTCGGCGTTCTGGGCTTGGGCTTCACCGGTTATTACTTGTCTAGCTATCTCGATTTTGCGGGACTGCAGTACATCAGCGCCTCGTTGGAGCGTTTGATTCTGTACCTCAACCCGACGCTTGTGTTGTTGCTCAGTTGGCTTTTTTACCGCAAACGAATCGCCTTGCGTCAGCTGCTCGGGATGGCCATCAGTTATGCGGGCGTGGTGCTGGTGTTTGGCAGCGAGATGTCAAACCAGGGTAGCCATGCCGCCTGGGGTGCCTTGTTGGTCTTCTTGAGTGCCGTCACCTACGCGATGTATCTCGTTTACAGCGGCGAAATTGTGCGGCGCTTAGGCTCCCTCCGCTTGGTCGGCCTGGCGAGCTCGGTGGCCTGTCTGTGTTGCATCCTGCAGTTTGTTGTGCTGCGGCCCTTGACCTTGGAAAATGTCGCATCCGAAGTCATGTGGTTGTCGCTGATCAATGCGACGGCTTGTACGGTGGCGCCGGTGTTGATGGTCATGATGGCGGTCGAACGCATAGGCGCTGGCATGACGGCGCAGACCGGCATGGTCGGCCCGATTTCCACTATCCTGATGGGTGTGCTGATTTTGGGCGAACCCTTCACTGCCTGGGTGGCTGCCGGGACGGTGCTGGTGCTGGCCGGTATTTATGTTTTCACGCGCAGTCGGCGGCCCGGCACTTGAATGGCCGGGTTGAGGGACATTCCCTTCAGTAGCAATTTAAACAACGAAAAAGGAAACAACATGGACTTAGGTATCAACGGTAAATGGGCACTGGTTTGCGGTGCCAGCAAGGGCTTGGGTTTCGGTTGTGCAGAGGCGCTGTTGCGCGAAGGCGTGCATGTGTTGATCGTCGCCCGCGGTACCGAGGCGCTGCAAGCTGCATCAGCCACTTTGTTGGCTGACAAAGCTCGTCCAGCGGGAACCGAAGTGCTGCATGTGGCGGCTGACATCACCACGCCCGAAGGCCGGGCGGCTGTGTTTGCGGTTCGCAAGGACTTTGACATCGTGATCACCAATGCGGGCGGTCCGCCACCGGGCGATTTCCGCGACTGGGAACGCGACACTTGGATCAAGGCACTCGACGCCAACATGTTGACGCCGATCGAGCTGATCAAAGCCACGGTAGACGGAATGGCCGAGCGTGGCTTTGGCCGCATCATCAACATCACCTCCGGCGCAGTCAAGGCACCGATTGATATTCTGGGTTTGAGCAATGGTGCGCGCAGTGGCTTGACCGGTTTTGTGGCGGGCGTGGCGCGCAGCAAAATTGCCGGTCAGGGCGTCACCATCAACTCTTTGCTGCCGGGCGCTTTTGACACCGATCGCCTGAAAGTGACGATGGCCGGTGCCGCTAAAAAAACCGGCCTGACGGTCGAGGCCTTGGCCGACACACGGCGTAAAACCATTCCAGCCAAACGCTTTGGCACGCAGCAAGAGTTCGGTGCGATCTGCGCATTTTTGTGCAGCCAGCACGCGGCTTACATCACCGGCCAAAACGTGCTGGCCGATGGCGGCGCTTACCCCGGCACCTTTTAAAATCAACTGACAAATCAACAAAGGAAGAGACATGAACGCAACCACCTCCAAAGCCGTCCGCATTGACGCCCACGGCGGCCCCGAACAGCTCAAGCTGGTCGACGTCAACGTGGGTGAGCCCGGTCCGGGTGACATCCGCATTCGCCACAAAGCCATCGGTCTGAACTACATCGACGTCTACCAGCGTGCTGGCTTGTATTCCCTGCCCATGCCGCTGCAGCTTGGCATGGAAGCCTCGGGCGTGATCGAAGCCGTTGGCGCGGACGTGACGCATTTGAAAGTGGGAGACCGCGCCGCCTATGCCAGCCAGCCACCGGGCAGCTACTGCGAACTGCGTGTGATGCCGGCCAAGTGCGTTTGCAAATTACCTGATGCGATTTCCTTTGAAACCGGTGCCGCCATGATGCTGAAGGGGATGACTGCTCAGTACCTGCTGAGCAAGACCCAGCCGCAAGGGGGTCTCAAGGCGGGTGATTTTGTGCTCTTCCATGCTGCCGCTGGGGGTGTTGGTTTGATTGCTTGCCAGTGGGCGCGTGCGATGGGCCTGCAGCTGATTGGCACCGCCGGGTCCGATGCGAAATGTGCGCTGGCCAAAGAAAACGGCGCGGCCTTCACCATCAATTACGCCAAGGAAGACTTTGTCGCCCGCGTCAAAGAAATCACCGGTGGAGCCGGCGTCAAAGTGGTCTATGACTCGGTCGGTAAAGATACTTTTTTGAAGTCACTCGATTGCCTGCGTCCTTTTGGTTTGATCGCCAATTTCGGCAATGCTTCCGGCAAGGTCGAGCCGCTGGACCTCGGGGTGTTGGCTGGCAAGGGTTCCTTGTATGCCACGCGGCCGACGATCTTCACGCACCTGGCGACCCGGGAAAGCACGCAAGCCATGGCCGATGAGTTGTTCGAGATGGTCATCAGTGGCAAGGTCAAAATTGCCATTGACCAGCGCTTTGCTTTGGCCGACGTGGCCGAAGCGCATCGTTCGCTGGAAGCCCG
>CANCLK010000113.1 GCA_947378785.1 Comamonadaceae bacterium | reverse complement strand
GTTTCAATAAAAGAAGGGCGAGTCCGTAGTTTTTCGAAGAGTCTATTCAACGCGATATGAGACTCTCGCCAATTGAAGCTTGGGAAACGAAAATCTAAATATCCAAGGGCGCAACCGACGGCTATATCGGCCAAGCTTAAATGAATGCCACAACAAAACGCTTTCTCGCTCAGGCCTTTCTCCATCGCAGCAAGACTTGTTTGAACTTTACCCATTTGCCTGTCAATCCATGCCTGAGAGCGTTCTTGCTCACTGCGACCTGCCCACGTCTGCTCAAGTCGGGCCAAAATGCTTGCATCCAAGACGCCGTCAGACAAGGCTTCCCATGTTTTAACTTCTGCACGCTCTCTGCCGCTGTTGGGAATTAACTTTCCAACGGGTGAAAGGGTGTCCAAATATTCGACGATGACCCTTGAGTCAAACAATGCTTCTCCACCCTCCATGATCAAGCATGGAACTTTGCCTAAGGGGTTGTATTGAGAGATTTGAGTGTTTTTTGACCAGACTTCTTCGTGGAGAAGTTGATAATCAAGTTTTTTTTCTGACATGACAATGCGAACTTTGCGCACATAGGGACTGGTAATTGCACCGATAAGTTTCATTTTTTGGTATTTAAGCTAATCTTTGATTTTAAGGGGAACACCTTGTGCTGTGTTGTGTCCTAGCGACGGTGCAAAGAGACGAAACACAATATAAACCTTGTTTATTTAATTTCGTTTCCTCCTCCTTGTTGCTGCAGGTCATGCGGATAAAATAAGCGTATGAACAATTCATCTTTACTTGCCTTGTCCCCATTGGATGGTCGATATGCGCCTAAGTTGGCCTCTTTGAGGCCCATCATGTCCGAAATGGGCTATATGCAGCGCCGAATTCAAGTTGAAATAACATGGTTAATTGCATTGAGTCAACTGGGCTTAGAGGAGTGTCCTTCACTCTCCGTTCAAGCAAAAGAATATTTGGTCGGCTTGTTTCAAAACTTCTCACACGAGGATGCTGTTTCAATCAAAGAAATTGAAAAAACAACCAATCACGATGTCAAGGCTGTTGAGTATTGGATTAAAAGACAATTTAAATCGGAACAATTGAATGCTTCAGTCAAGAAAGAACTTGCAAAGATTGAGGAGATGGTTCATTTTTCAATGACGAGTGAAGACATCAACAACACCAGCCATGCTTTGCAAATTCAAGCTGCGAGAGATACTGTTTTATTGCCTTTTATCGATCAAGTCATCTCCACCATGCTGCAGCTGTCTTTAGAGTATGCGGCCATTCCAATGTTGTCTAGAACGCACGGTCAAACGGCAACGCCAACATCCGTCGGAAAGGAAATTGCTAATTTTGTGGTTCGACTTAAAAAAGCAAGAGGCAAACTTGTCGACATCCCCTTGATGGCGAAAATGAATGGTGCTGTGGGTAATTACAATGCTCAATTGGCGGCTTACCCAGAAATGGATTGGGAGAAAATTGCCCAAGATGTGATTGAGACGCCCGCTTATCAACAAGGCGCATCATTTGATCAGCACTTTGGTCTTGGCTTGACTTTTCAGGCGTACAGTACCCAAATCGAATCACATGACTACATGGCAGAATTTTTTGATGCGATATCTAGACTGAATGTCATATTGATTGATTGGTGTCGGGATATTTGGGGTTATATATCCTTGGGATACTTTAAGCAACGATTGAAGGAGGGTGAAATTGGGTCTTCCACGATGCCCCATAAAGTCAACCCCATTGATTTTGAAAATGCAGAGGGTAATCTTGGTGTTGCGAATGCCCTGCTGCGACACATGAGCGACAAACTTCCGATCAGTCGATTTCAAAGAGATTTGACCGATAGCACAGTGATTCGAAACATAGGCGTAGCCTTTGGTTATTCGGTTCTGGCCTATCAGTCCTTGTCGATTGGATTGTCAAAGCTAGAGATCAACAAAGTCAAATTGGCGGAAGATTTGGACAATGCTTGGGAGGTATTGGCAGAGCCCATACAAACGGTGATGCGTCGTTATGGTGTGAGCGGAGCTTATGAAAGCCTTAAAGACTTGACCAGAGGTCGCGCTGTGAAACAAGAAGATTTGGCGAAGTTAATTCAAACTTTAGAAATCCCAGCGCAAGAGAAAGAACGACTGCTTCAGTTAAGACCCGATAACTACATTGGTTTGGCAGGGCAGTTAGCCATACGAGTTAAGTAGAGCTCAATTGGGCGTGGTTTCTTTAAGGACGGCTCTTTCACTGTAACGGTTAAATCTCCACGCAGTGTTTTCCATGGTAATTCGCCTCCATGTTTTTCGCTTTTGAGGGGGTGTCATTTTTGTCCAATCTTGCACTTCTTCAAACGTTCGGCCACAACCCTTGCAAATTTCGTCACCCTGACTGGTTGAACAGATGGCAATGCAAGGCGTGTCACTGAGGTGCTCATACCATTCCAGCCAAGCTTTCATAGCGAGTGAAGGAAATCCACTTGTGGCGACCTCTTCTTCATGAAAATGCACCATCAGCGCATAGACATGTGCCAAAGACCTTAGGGAAGGCGATAAAGTGATACCGTCTACTGAGGACTCTTTGTTTCGCCAGTAATTGATGGCCGACTCAATATCGGTGATGTGTATAGAAGACATAGGAGCGCTATCATAATCGCATAAATCTAGAAAAATCTATAAAAAGGGCTATAGTGTGAAATCAAACAGTTGAAAGCACTGTTCTAAATAGCAAAACCATCTACTTCACGAACAAGGCCATGTTTTCCACATCATGAAAATACTATTTAAGTGGTTTTTGTGTGCTTTTGCACTGATGAGTCTTTCTTATATTGATGCTGGAATATCAATCAATGGCTTTGAGTCGGCCTTGCTTGCAACATTGGTGATTGGTTTTTTGAACTTGATCATTCGCCCTATTTTGGTTGTTCTGACCCTTCCAGTGACCTTGATTTCTTTGGGCTTATTTTTATTTGTGATCAACGCATTTTTGTTTTGGATGGCTTCTGCAATGTTAGAGGGGTTTCAAGTCCAAAGTTTTCCCCATGCTTTATTTGGCTCCTTGATCTATAGCTTTTTTGGCTTAATGATAGATTCAGCGCTGGAGAGACTGTTCACGGCGCAAAGCCAATAGAGATCTTAGTCGAGCGTCGATGATGGACGATTCCATTTCTTGTGCTTTGCTGAGCCCTGTTTTTTTTGCAATTTCTTTCGACAAAGACTGAGCTGCATAGAGGCGATCAATGGCCGGTGCATAATCAAACCTCAGGGCATAAGCTTCGGCCATTGATCGGATGGAACTCAATGTTTCCTGGTTTTGAAGTTGCGCTTGAGACAATAGTTCCCAAGCATGTATGTCCTTAGGATGAGCATTGAGCCAGTCTCTCAAAGTCAAGGAACAAGAAAGCTTGGATGCACTGGTATTGATTTTGATTTGATTTTCGCAAATCATGAACTTCACAGCGCGTGTTTTTGGCAGCTGTTCAAGTGCGCTCAATGCAAGCATTGCTTGATTGTCTAGGGTAAAAAGTTGAGCTTTAAGCAGTGTCAAAAGGTAGGCAAATTCTGGTGTTTTACCTTCAGTTGATAAAGTCTCTAATGCGTTTATGAACCGATGGGCTTGTACAAAGTTAGAGCTTGTCATCGACGACAAGGCGCCAGCGTACAGCTTAGAGATTTTATTTGTATGGGACTCCTTGGTGTTAAGCATTGCTTGATTGGCCAAGTCCATGTTGAGTTGATGGGCGTCGGAATGTGTCTTGCTTAAAACTTTTGCTCTGGCGCTCATGATCAGGTGAGCCCAGTTGCTAGGGAGGTTGTTTTGGGGATTGATGCTCTGTGCGGCGCCTACTTGTCTTGAGGTCATGTCAGCGATGCGCTCGGTGGTTAAAGGGTGACTTCTTAAATAGGGGTATGAGCCATTGTCATTGAGTCTTGAGGCTTGCTGAAGCTTTTGAAACATGCTTACAAAACCACTTCCATCGTAGCCTGCTTGAAGCATGACACCGTAACCAACCCGGTCTGCTTCACGCTCCATATCGCGAGAAAAATTCAGTTGACTTTGTGTTGCCGCCGCTTGCCCACCCACCATCAGCGCACTCGCCGCATTTGGATTTCTTCCGGCTGCAATGATGCCAAGTACCATTGCACCAAGCATCAAGGGGGTTTGCTGAGCTTGTTGAGCAAAAAGCCGTGAAATATGCCTTTGAGTGATGTGACTCAATTCATGGGCAAGGACAGAGGCGAGTTCATCTCGATTAGAAACGGCTGCAATCAGACCCAGATGCACACCCATGTATCCACCTGGCAGAGCAAATGCGTTGATGCTGGGGTCTTTGATCAGGAACCCTTGCCAAGCAAACCGTTGCTCCATTTCCGTGGACAATTCTCCCCTGAGTTTCGCGGCTTCGATCAAGGGCTGCCAAATGGACATCAGGTAATCTAAAAGCACTGGATCTTCTATGTAATCGGGGTCTTTGAAAATCTCCCTCATGACAGATTCACCGATGTGCCTCTCCTCGCCAAGCGGCATTTCAGATCCATCTCCAAGACTTGGCAGCCGAGCGTCTTTCCTGGCTGCGACAGGGGCTTGAGCTTGAACACACAGGGCGCTGAAGATCAACAGCCCGATAAAAATCTTTAAATAGTGAGACAAAGGCTTGAGTGACATGGGTGAATAAGTCTGCGCCTGGGCGCTGAAGGTGCTTTCAATTGATTATGATACGTGTTAACGAATATTAACTCTATAAATGGAGATGAGATGGACTTTACCCATTTTGATGCCAAAGGCGATGCTCATATGGTCGATGTATCACAAAAACCGATGACCCATCGAGTTGCTTTGGCTCAAGGGCGTATTTTGATGGCAAAAAGTACCTTGGATTTGATCAAGCAAGGACAGGCTAAAAAGGGGGATGTTTTGGGTGTCGCAAGAATTGCGGGTATTCAAGGTGCAAAAAAAACCAGTGATTTGATTCCTTTGTGTCACCCATTGTATTTAACGCGAGTTGCACTGGAGTGGAGCTGGGTGGAGGAGGCAGGCAATCAGTTTGGTCTGCAGTGTCAAGTTCAAGCTGAAACCGTTGGCTCTACAGGCGTTGAAATGGAAGCCTTAACGGCGGTACAAATCGCATTGTTGACTGTTTATGACATGTGCAAAGCTGTTGACCGTGGCATGGTGATGACGTCTGTTTACCTGTTGGAGAAGCATGGCGGCCGCTCTGGAAGCTTCAAGGCGGATAAGTGATTACTAACAAATCAATGACAAAGGTACGCTGAGAATGGATTCTTGTCCCATTTCTGTCCCACTCAGGAGCAGATATGGCATCTTTCAGACAACACGGCAAGGGCTGGCAAGCCCGTGTACGCAGACAAGGTTACCCCGACACTACTAAGACTTTTCAGAACAAACAAGACGCAGAACGTTGGGCAAGAGCCTTAGAGTTTGAGATGGATAAAGGTCAATTTGTTAGTATTGATGAGGCGCAGCGTACAACCTTAGGGGCGTTGATCGAGCGGTATTTGCTTGAGGTCACGCCGACGATGAAAGGTGCATCAGAAGACACCATCAGGCTCAAAGCCCTGATACGCAAACCTATTGCTGGGTTGAATATGGCAAACCTAAGCGCAGCACGGATTGGGGCTTACAGAGACGTACGTCTCAAGGAGGTCAGTAGTGGAACTGTCATACGGGAGTTGGCTTACCTATCCTCGATCATCAATCATGCACGGCGTGAATGGGGGATTAACATACCCAATCCGGTACAGATGGTTAAGAAGCCCCAAACCCCCAAACCAAGAACACGCGTACTGACAGATACGGAAGTTTCAAAATTACTGCAAGCGCTTGAGCCTCGGGGGAGAAGGAGTCATTGGACTCGGCCAGCTGTTCAACTTGCGCTTTACACAGCCATGCGTAGAGGAGAGTTGCTATCGTTACGTTGGGATCAGATTGACTTGGTAAATAGGATAGCGTTTCTACCCGATACTAAAAATGGAGACTCGCGCACAGTGCCGTTGTCAACCGTTGCATTACAGGTTCTGGGAGATTTGCCAAGGCATATAAGTGGTTTGGTCATTCCAGTGAAGTTTTTTACTCTTGATGCTGCGTTCGTTCGTGGGGTTGCGCGAGCTGGCTTAGAAGGTGTACGGTTCCATGACTTGAGACGCACGGCAATTACCAATATGGCCGACAAACTGCCCAACGTGATTGAGCTGGCAGCTGTGAGCGGACACAAAAGTCTCATGGTGTTAAAACATTACTACAAGCCCTCAGCAAAAGACCTTGCCAGAAAACTGGGATAAATCCCATATAAAGTGTAGGGCGATAAGCGGGAGTGGGTTGAAAACATAACAAACACTGTATATAGTTGGTAATGCAAGGTAACAGAAGACTTTGTAATTAAAAACTAAGGGACGTCTATGAATAAGATTTATAGGATTTCGGGCGTGTGTGAGATTACGGGACTCAAAACTTCCACAATTTATGCGCACATGAAAAAGGGAAATTTTCCAACGGGAGTAATGTTGACCAGCAAAGCTCGCGGGTGGCCAGAAGACCAACTAAAACAATGGCTCGAACAAAGGGCCAAAGCACAGGAAACGGCGACGGTTTGAATCTTGTGGCAGCCGACTAAAACTTGTAGTACCGAAATCGTCCAGCAGTACGCCAACAAAACTGCACGGTGCAAACAAGTAACAGCGGTGGTCAAAATTAAATTTTGACAAATAAACTCGGCTCGCTAGTGCCGCACAAATAAGCTAGTACAAAATTTGCTTTAAAAATATATCAGGAACCCTTTCGGTTCTAAACGGGATCGACAGCCCGCGTTTGTATCTGTCGCACAAATATTTTTGAAGCTCCAAAAGGAAACCCCCGCATCAACGGGGGTTAGATCTAACTTTGCCCCCCAATTCACGAGGGGTCAACACTGGAGCATTTCAATGTCTTATTTTAACTTTAACGCCCAAAATGGGCAAGGAAATTTAGTGTCGCCTTGGAGCAATCCGGGCTTTGACAACACAATTGATAGAGCATTTTTAGAGGCCGAACTGGGTCTTGATAGCAGAAAGAACTCAGCGTTTTCTTTTGCATTTAGGAAGGGGCACGCTCAAGCTGTCTCTAGTTATATTTTGGGTGCACTACCGGAGCGGGCCCAAACTCTTTTAAACACATGCCCAACCGAGAGAAATGCACAGACTTTCGTGTTGCCACCAAGTCATGCAGGGGCTGCGGGCTTCTTTTTTGCGTGGGATAGGGGGCAGTTAGCGATTTTTGGGGGCAATGGTGTCCAGGTCCCCGAGTACGCGATGAGTAAAGGTGCAATACAACAGCTGGTGGATGATCGTGTTTGGGAGCACATACGACGAGGGGGGCAAGAGCACGGGCGTACGCTTCAAAAACTTATTGACGCATGTGTGGGCGCGAAAGACTTAAAGTACATCACGGGTGTGTTGGAAAACTGTAAGTTGATTCGAACTTCACTAGTTTTACTGTGTGGGTTCAACATTGAGACTGGCCAAGTTTATTTAAGTTGTGTTCCAGCAATTAGTTATGGTAACTCTGGAGAGCCTAGCCACGATACAAATATGGGAGTGCGCTATGTTTCCAATTAAATACTCACGAGGATCTAGTCAATACGATAACTCGCCTGTTCAACTTGAAGTCGGCTCCTTTGAAGAATTTACTCAAGTGTTTCTTGAAGATCGAGCAGATGCAAAAGGGCAACAATATATATGTGGCCCCTTAAAGAAGGGGAAGCACCATAATGAAACCAAGTACCCCCTAGAGGGCCACTATAGGCTTTTAACCCACGCTAGTGACCGAAGGTTCCTGTGTCAAGACGCAGATGGATACAAAGACGCTGACGCGTTCAAGAGGCATCTGGGGCATATTAAGACTCAAAGCTGTTTTGTTCACACTACTTGGAGACACACTGAGGAGACACCAAGGGCCAGGATCATTTATGAGTTATCAAGGCCTGTAAACAGGGATGAAGGAGTGCAGCTAGGGCTTGCACTTGAGGTGGAACAAAGGCGCACTCTAGGGATTGATTTTGTTAAGTTTGACAAAAGTACCTACAACAATGAACAACCGTGTTTTTGTGCTCCGAGGCAAGCGGATGCTTGGATTTTTACGGGCGCTGCCTTAGACGTGGATGCTCTGTTGGCTACATTTCGGCCAAAAACTAAAATAGTGTCTGGCTCCACGGAGCGCATGTTGTCACACCTTCTTTCTCAACCGAAGTGGACTGGGTGGCCTGAGAGCAAAATTGAAGAGGGAAATAGAAACTCAACCATGTTGTCGTTCATCGGACACAATAGGGTGAATGGGTGTTCAACTGGGGAAATTGCAACGCTTGCATTTGAAGCCAATTTCCAACGTTTTGCCCAGCCATTACCAATTGAGGAGGTGCAAGGACTTCTTGATAGGTATGGTCAGGGCGAGGCTGAAACCAAGGAAATAGTGGTGGGTGAGTGGGAGGCCCCCACTCCGCTACCCCCCAAATACCCAGTACCACCCAAGATGGACTGCAGGGTACTTCCTGAACCTTTTAAAGCTTACGTTGAAGACTGTGCCAACCGCATGCAGGTCCCTCCTGAGATGATTGCTACTCCTTTATTAATATCCTTTGGAAGTGTCATTGGGAAAAAAGTTACTGTACAACCTAAGCTATACGATAGTAGTTGGTTTGAGTATCCAAATCTTTGGGGCGTCAGCATCTTGCCTCCTGCCATGCTGAAGTCTCCTGCAATGAAGGCGGGGCTTTACTTTATCCATGAACTGGAATATAGAGTCCAGTTGGATTACTTAAAACAGCATGAAATATGGCTTGGTGATGAGCAGATCAATAAGTTGAAAGCGTCTGCGGCGGAACAAAAGGCCAAGAAAATGATGAAGAGTGGGGATGAGTGGGGGGCGCGTAAGGAGTTAGATTCAATTAAACAAATCAAACCACCAGTTAAAAAACGGCATACTGTGACTGATGCTACACCTGAGGCAAGACTTGAAATTCTTATTGACAACCCCAACGGGTGTCTTTTAGCAAGAGATGAGTTTGATGGCCATGTCTCTCAAATGCGTAAAGAGGGCTATGAGAATGCAAGGGCTCAGGAACTTCAGTTCTATGATGCCAAAGAGGACTACGGTAATGATCGAATCTCAAGAGGAAGTTCTGTAGCCGAGGCTCCCCGATTAGCTATATTTGGTAACTTACAACCGGCAAAGGTGGAAAAGTACCTTCGTGAACTTAAATATGGAGGCAACGATGATGGGTATATACAAAGACTTTTTCAGTTGGGTATACAGCCGTCGATCGATGCTGACTTTGTTTTAACGGACTCTAAGCCCAACCCTAAGGCAATTCAAGCCGCAATGAATGTATTTGAAGCGTGTGACAACTGGCCACTTCCACGAGATGGACTGACAAACCGTATTGTTCCTAGAAAGCTGAAGTTCAGTGCTGAAGCGCAAGAACGTTTTAATGACTTTCTAATAAGGCTTGAAAATAAACTCAGGAAAAGTGGGCTCAATAACCCAGTGCTTTCATCACATCGGGGTAAATATCGTGGGACATTACCTAAATTGGCTTTAATCATTGCACTTGCAGAAGACCCTCAATGTTTGGAGATAAGTGACTCAGCGCTTGAAAAAGCAACAGAGCTTTTGGTTTTCTACAATAAGCATGCCGAGAGGATTTATGCGGCTACCACTAGAGGGGACATTGTTTCTGCGCATGAGTTGTTGCATCGGATCAGAAAAGGTCAGGTCGTGGATGGCTTTAACCCTAGAGATGATGTCATGCGTAAAGAGTGGGAGGGACTCACAAAGTCTGCTGAAGTTGAAGGAGCCTTAAGCTTGCTGAAAACTCACGGGTATATCCGTGATGTTGAAGTCAAAACGGAGGGACGACCAAAGCGGCACATATTCATCCACCCCTCATTACTAGCACCAGCCTAGTTCTGTACCCTTTTGTCGGGCCATATAAGGTGTATTTTTAATATATATATATATAGAAAAATTCAAATAAACACCAGAAGGCATCCGACAAAAGGGACAGAAGCCCCATGACTCTTAAATACACCAGAAAGCGCCTGACAAAAGGGGACGGAAGTTGGTGCACCAACTTGGAATTGACTTAAGCGGTTCTAATTATTACTTCTGTCAGGTGCAGGTAGGTAAATATTTATTTTTCAAGAGAGGAAGAAAGCACCCCCCCCCGCCTTATATACACTCGACAGAAGGGACAGAAACCCCTCCTGTTAAAGGAGGTGTTCTCATCGGTTGATGCTTTGAATCAGTTATTTTTGACAGCGACAGCGCCTGAGTCTGCACCCCTGTTTAGTTCTTTGTCCAACGCAAAAAGCACAACATCTTTAATGGTTATGAGTCGCTTGTAACCCAACGGTTTTCGCCCTCTTGTCCGAGTTGCCGTGGTCATTTTTAAAACATGCATTACGTCCTCAAGTTGGAGCATCTGAGTCAGTTTCTGTGACCGTTCCATGATGGCTTGTCGGGTGTACAAGCCTGTCTTAATATGTGCCGCTGCTGACCTGGCTTTACCTTCCACAGTAATTGGTCCTTTATTTCTACCCCCATGAGTTTGACATTTTTGGGTTCGACTCAACTTCAATGCAGGTTTTCGACACTGGTTACCTGATCTGGTAGATTTAGCCGTGCATCTCAAACAGGTAATTTTTCCTCCAGCAGTCATAAGATATTTATCCATAGCCCTCCAATATTTCATATTATGAAACACTTTGAATTTGAAGTAAAGCAAGTTTGGTTTAGCCGAACGGGTGACGGATACTTAGTTGCAACTCTGTGCCATTTCAAGTCTTTGAGTTTGAATCGTGCTTGCCAACGAGTGCTGTCGCTACGCTTGTAGAGAACAACCTCACCACCCCTTGCGTGGGCAAGTTTTTCGTTGACTAGCGTGACTGAGACTTTCATTAAAAACGAGTGCTAGAAACAATTTCTCAGTGAAAGTAGATTGGCATTTATCTTTACATTTTTCTGTTTATCTAAATTTCAACAGAAACTGATTAGATCTTATTCTTCAGTATCTTTTCCTTAACATCGCATTGCCAATCTCTTAATTCTCTCCAACCACCATTTAGGGTTGCTCGATCAACATTAAATGTAGATTTATCTTGAGTAAATGAAATCACAGATGCTGTTGCTGTAATTTTATTTCTGGATAGGTCATTAGATCCCCAGCAAGTTTGGTTAACTATTTCTGCCCATGACTCATTTCGATCGCTTAATGCTTTTTTATCAAACGTGTACTCTCGTTTGTGTGAGTAAGGTAATTTTGATTCCACACAAAGTTTGACCTGATCTCTTGCTTCCTGTGCGCGATCACAATCTGTACCTGCGTACTTAATGCATTGCCCTTCCCAGAATTTTGGGAATTCATCAAGGTATTCTTTCGTTAGTTTCGATTTGCAAGTAAGGACAACAACTTGAGCAAAAGCATTGGTAGACGTAAGTATGGAAAAAAACAAAACGAAAAATGTAATATTTTGTAGGCGCATTTTTTACCCTTAGTGTTTAATGATGTAAGTCACAAAAATTTATAAACAAGTTCTGCTAACAGTTTAATGTCAAAAATAGAAATGGGCTACCTTAATTTGCTGACAAAGTAGTGAAAAAAGCCAATGCCAAAGCCTTGTATATCAAGCATACAAAGTGCTAAAAGCGACTAATACGAAAGTAGGGGAGAGTTCTTTGGCTAGAAAAACCAAAGGATTTGACGCAAAGCGTGTCAAAAAACGTGCGACGTTCGTGCAGCACGTTTTCACCTGCTACGACTTATATACGATGGCCTGGGGCGGAATCGAACCACCGACACAAGGATTTTCAATCCATGGGTTTGAAACCCGTCAAATTAGGAAGGAACGGTCAGAGGGCTTGGCACGTCTTTATGAACTCGAGACTTTGGGGCGTAAGATTGGGCTTATCACTGGTGAAAAGGCTAGAGGACCAAAGCCAAAGGGACTTAAAGGGGAGGCATAACTCCACAAGAAAGTACAGTAGATTGAAATAATCTAAATTAAATAAACTTCAAAACAGTTAGGATGGTACTTAGTAAAATTCAACAGTACCAAGCATTGTATTTATAAGTAGTGTTTTGCTGGGCAAAAGCTATAAAGCAAGCTGCTAAAAGCCAAGACAAATTTCCAATGAGTGCTTGCGATGATTTAAGCTGATTTTGGCCAGGAAAACACTAATTGTAATTAAAGTAAAATTTGTAAAAATATATAAACCAAGTTATCCATAATCCTACTGTAATTGAGTTTTCTTACTGAGTTCGCTGCTCTAAGAGGACATGTTTACTTTAAAATATGAAGTGCTAAATGAAATTTTCAAACAATACACTAATTTATATAATTATAGTTGCATCAATATTCCATATTGTTAATGCTGAAACTTTAACAGGCCTTCAGGAATGTCAGGCAATTAAAAATGCGACAAAGAAAGCAGAATGCTTTGATAAAGTAACCCAGAAAATGATTAAAGAGGAAAATGAAAGAAAGATAAAAGAGGAGGTAAGTAAAGTTGAAGCTGAAAAAGCTAAAGTTGAGATAGAAAAAGCTAAAGCTGAGGCCGAAATAGCTGAAGCAATTAGGGTGGAAAAAATTAGATTTTCTTCTTCAGCTAAAGAGGTGCTTAAAAGTCTGAAGAGATTTGAAAATAGGATTCAAACTGGAATAACTTTAAAGGATTATCCTGCCGTTTTCTCTGATACAAAATTCGATGTAAAAAACTTTATTCAAGGAAAAAATTCATCAAATATTCAAAACTTCAATTTGTACTGCTTAAAAGCCATAGATAATTATGAAGACGTTCAAGCAGTTTGGAATCAAAAAATTAGAGATTCCCATAGATACAATAGTGATGAAATTTATTCTAACTTTGCATTGGTTGACGAGGTGAAAAGGAAATATCCTGCTACTGTAGCTGCAACCAGAGGTCGTGCTATGTCTTCTTCTTTTGCCATGCAAGTGATATGGTCTGAAGCTTCAGCAAATATTAGAAAAGCTGAAGAGGCACTACTTTTGTGGGATAGGGAGAATTGATTAACGCAAAGCCAAATAGATTTGAAAAGTTCAGATCTGTAAAAGGTGAAAACTGACTGATGAATAGAACTGAAACTGGGGGGTAAAGGGCATCGAGAGAGTGCATGAGGAACTCAACAGATTGCATTGTAGGCGCAGGGAGGCGAACGTTCAAAACTTCCATGGAGTTCACCCATCACTGCAAATCATGCCATGAAGTAGTCGTTGTTCAAGGTTACGCAGAAGAGCTAAAGTGCCCGACTGCGGTAGTACCGAGATTGAGAGCTACCGAGCCAAAACAAAGTCTGATTATGGGCTATTTTTAAAGTGGATAAAGAAACTTATTTATCCAAATCGTTACCACTCGCATGATGACGAGCACCATAGTTGGAGAAACTCACAAGACAATACGGGCCATGTCATATTGAGGGATAAACTCCCGTGCCCAAAATGAGGGAAGAATGAGATGCAATTTCACCTAGACTGCATTTTTGAATGACTGCCAAAACATGATCGAGCATAATTCGGCGACTTCTCTAATTAAATTTATTTAAGGTAATTTAATTTGAAGATGAATTTAAATCTGCAATAAGTTTTGTAGTTATGTCATATTTTGAATGTTTGAAATCAACTTCCTGAACAATCAAATCAAAATTGTCATTTATAGCAATTTTTTTAAGTATCGAGTTGACTGTTGATAAAACTTCCTTTAATTCTTCATTTTTTCTCTTAGCTAAATCATCCTGAAACTGTTTTCTTTTACGTTGAAAATCAAGATCCTCTAATAACAACTCTCTTTGTGTTTCTTCGTGGGAAGTTTGAGAAAGAATTTTAGTGTCGGCTTCAAGTTTACTCGCTGCAGCTTTTAATTTATTTCCGATGTCAATCAAATATTTTTCTCTTGCAGAAAATTCACTCGCTAATCTATTTTGTGCTTTTTTTGCAATTAAAGCCTCCTTTAGAACTTTATCGGTGTTTACATATCCAATTTTAAGATCTTCAATATTTGGAACTTTTGAAAAGTCAAGTATTGAAATATTTTTGCCTAAAATAGAGTCGGCAACCAAACTAGACAAATTAAAAATTGACTTTGTATAAACAGCTTCCGTCAAACATATTTGAATAACAAATTTTTCACAGAAATCTTTTATACTTTTAGTAATTTTCTTTTTATCATCAGATGAATCTCCTAAATTTAAAGTTTTTCGAACGGTATCTTCAGAAACAAAGATATATCTCAATTTTAATGGGTTATTTAAAATATTCTCTTGTGTTGCGGTTGAATGCAAAACTGAATTTTGGATGTTAGTGGGTTTATTTATTACGACTGTATTAGCATCACCTAAACTTAAAGATTTCATTCTCGTGTTAGCCAACTCAGAAAATAATCCATTAGGAAATTTATTCAAATAAACTTTTAATTCATTCATATCTCGGCTGTCTTTAACTGACTCCCAAAGAGCGCGGTCATCGCTCATCGCAACTGGAGGAGCTAATTTTTCAAAGCAATCACCAAAGCAGAAGTCACCTTCGATGCTACCTTCCATCCAAGGTTCCTGCCTGCCATTGGAGCCTCCTTTAACTGAAGTCACAACCGCTTTAAGAACCTGCTCTATTGGTAGGCTGGTATTGTTCATCTGCTCAAGTAAAGCACCTGTGTATAAACCGTTCCTACCATTGCCGTCAGAAGCAACGCTACCTGGCCTAGTCGCAAAAGAGATCAAAGTTCCAGAAGGAGCCTCCTCTTTGGCCAAACCACCGCTTGATGTCCTAAAGCTTCTTGCATATGGGTTGTCGCGACAGGCATCCATAAAAACCAAGTTCAACCTAGTCTTAGCATCAGACAAAACATTCATAATCTGGCGCATGGACATACTTTGGTTGGGTACATCTTCTTCACCACCGATTTCCGCATCGACAGCAGGGAGGAAGTTCTCCCCCTTGATCTGAAGGCCGTGACCGGCATAAAAAACCAAAGCCACACTGCCAGGGGTTAACTTAGAGCGGAACTCCCGAAGGGTGCTACCAATCTGCTTCATTCCTAGGTTACTTCGCTCAACAACGGTAAACCCCAATGAGCGTAGCTTGGCAGCCATATCTCTAGCGTCATTTACAGGGTTCCTTAATGGGGAGGCTTTATAGGCTCCGTTTCCGATGACGAGCGCAACCCTTTGCTCTTTTTGTTGGGCAAAGCTTAGGCCTGACCAAACCAAAATGGCTGATAAGAATAAAGAAAGAGTTTTACGTTTAAACATTGAAATTATTTGAGTGATCGTGGAACTTACCATCCTTGAATTCACCTACGTATTTATCTTCATTTGGTGCAGTCCAGCTACCAAAACATTTATTCCATTGAAATACATCACTACCCTTGCATGCAGCTAAGTTGCTTTGTGCATAGCCACTCCCAGTTGCAAAGAGGACAAGTAAACTAAATAGGGCTTTCATACCCGAATGTTAACCAAATAAAGATGATTGGATATCTACCTTTATCTAATAATTTTATGTATTTGTTTCATTTAGTTATTTTTTATACAACTTCAGGCGTTGCTTACATAAAACAGATTAGATTAACAAAGCTGCTCAGGGTGCGCATACTACCTTGATATCAAACATTAGACATTGATTTTTGAATTTTTTATATGATCTACGCAAAACAGTGATTCACCCCAAATAGGGTCCCATCTGCTAATTTTGGGTGGTGGCGGTAGGGTGGGGTCAGCAAAATCTGGTATTTGCCCTAGTATGCGGATGGTACGCGGCTAAGAATAAATTAAACCATTGACGTATACTTTCATTGGACAAGTTTTCTTGTCCCAATTTTGTCCCACTAACCCATCAGAAAACGGGTCAAGGCTGCAAGCTTAATGTGTCAAAGTTGTTGATTTGTATGGCTTCCCCAGGTTGCACTTTTAACTGTTTATGACATGTGCAAAGCTGTTGACCGTGGCATGGTGATGACGTCTGTTTACCTGTTGGAGAAGCATGGCGGCCGCTCTGGAAGCTTCAAGGCGGATTGAGGGCTCATAAAAAAAGCCCTTGAAATTTTCAAGGGCTTTTTAAAAATGAGCACTTAAAAGTCAGTGTGCATCAGTTGGTGCTTCTTCCTTGTGTGAGGACTTGTTTTTTAAGTAATTGCCCAATAGGACCACGAACGCTGCACACGCTGCGGGGACGAGGTATTGCAGCAAGGCCGTGGCATGAATCCAATCGTGTATGGCGCTATCGTTGATGATCGCCTCACCACTCACCCAGCCAATCAAAGCCGCGCCAAGCGTCACAATGATGGGGAAGCGTGACATGAGGGTCATCATTAAATTGCTGCTAAAAATGATAAGGGGAATGCTGATGGCCAAACCAAGGACCAATAAAATCATGGATCCTTTTGCCGCAGCCGCCACGCCAATCACATTGTCCAAACTCATGACCAAATCGGCGATCAATATGGTGATGATGGCCGAGCGCAAATTGGAGTGCTCTTTGGCATCGCCTTCTTCGCCGTCATCGTCTTCGGACAGCAACTGAACGCCGATCCATAAAAGAAGCACGCCACCAATGATTTGAAGGAAAGGCAATTCGAGCAATTTTGCTGCCACGACCGTCAATACAATCCTTAAAAAAACAGCGGCCCCTGAACCCCAGAGGATGGCAAGCTTTCTTTCCCTTGGTGGCAATGTTCTTGCGGCCAAGGCAATAACAACCGCGTTGTCGCCTGATAAAAGGATGTTGATCAAAATGATGTTGAACAACCCGATCCAAAAGTCTGCAGTTTGTAGAAATTCCATATGAATGGCTGATGGTTAGTTGGTTTAAAGAATAGGAAACAAGTACAAAAAAACGATGACTCGATCTTTTAATTCTAAAAGTTAAAAGATCGAGCCAATCATAAAACTTAGAGCATGGCTTTGAGCAATTTGGCCATTTCTGATGGATTTCGTGTGACCTTGAAGCCACAGGCCTCCATGATGGAGAGTTTGGCATCCGCGGTATCGTCTCCACCAGAAATCAAGGCGCCGGCATGCCCCATGCGTTTGCCTGCGGGAGCTGTAACGCCTGCAATAAAGCCAACAATTGGTTTTTTCATATTGGCTTTGCACCAACGCGCTGCCTCAGCTTCGTCAGGGCCACCAATTTCACCAATCATGATGACAGCGTCGGTATCGGGGTCATCATTGAATGCTTTCATGACGTCAATGTGCTTTAAGCCATTGATGGGGTCGCCTCCAATGCCAACGGCGCTGGATTGGCCCAGTCCAATCTCAGTCAGTTGAGCAACCGCTTCATAGGTCAATGTACCGGATCTCGATACAACGCCGATGCGTCCTTTTCTGTGAATATGTCCAGGCATGATGCCGATTTTGATTTCATCTGGCGTAATGAGTCCAGGGCAGTTGGGGCCTAGAAGCAGCGTTTTCTTGCCCCCAGCCGCTTCTTTGGCTTTCATTTTGTTTCTTACTTCCAGCATGTCTCGCACGGGAATGCCTTCGGTGATACAAATTGCCAAGTCCAAATCGGCCTCAATGGCCTCCCAAATGGCTGCAGCAGCTCCCGCTGGGGGCACGTAAATCACTGAAACGGTTGCCCCTGTTTCATGAGCGGCTTCCTTAACGGATCCAAAAATTGGGATATCAAAAATCTTCTCTCCGGCCTTTTTTGGATTAACGCCAGCGACAAAGCATTGTTTTCCATTGGCGTATTCTTGGCACTTCTCAGTATGGAATTGACCGGTTTTCCCGGTAATGCCTTGGGTGATGACTTTGGTGTTTTTGTTGATATAGATAGACATGTTGAAATCCTTGGGACTTATTTCAATGCTGCAACGACTTTTTGAGCCGCTTCAGCCATGGTGTCAGCACTGATGATGGGCAGACCAGACTCGGCAAGCATTTTCTTGCCCAGCTCCTCGTTGGTCCCTTTCATGCGCACAACCAAGGGCACACTCAAGTTGACGGCCTTGCAGGCGGTGATGACGCCAGTTGCAATGGTGTCGCAACGCATGATGCCACCAAAAATATTGACCAAAATCGCTTTGACTTTGGGGTTCTTGAGCATGATTTTAAAAGCCTCAGTGACTTTTTCAGGCGTCGCACCCCCACCAACGTCAAGGAAGTTGGCGGGCTCTGCACCAAAGAGTTTAATGGTATCCATGGTGGCCATGGCCAAACCTGCGCCGTTGACCAAGCACCCAATGTTGCCGTCAAGGCTGATGTAGGCGAGGTCAAACTTGCTCGCCTCAATTTCAGCAGGGTCCTCTTCATCGAGATCTCGATAGGCCACGATTTCTGGGTGTCTAAACAAGGCATTTGGATCAAAATTGAATTTGGCATCAAGAGCTTTGATGTGGCCGTTGCCCTCAAGAATCAAGGGGTTGATCTCCGCCAAAGAGCAATCGGTGTCCATATAAGCTTTGTACAAACCCTTCATCACTTGAACGGCTTCAGCTTGAGACGCATCTGGAACACCGATTCCGCGTGCCAATTCTTGAGCTTGGGTGTCCAACAATCCCATTAAGGGGTCCACAAAGACTTTGATGATTTTCTCAGGCGTGGCATGAGCAACTTCTTCGATGTCCATGCCCCCTTCAGAAGAGGCCATGAGGGCTATTTTTTGAGACGCGCGATCGGTCACCACGGAGACGTAGTATTCCTTTTTGATGTCTGCGCCCTCTTCAATCAAGAGTCGACGTACTTTCTGTCCAAGCGGGCCTGTCTGGTGGGTGACAAGTTGCATGCCAAGAATTTCGCCAGCCAGTTGCTTGACCTCTTCGATAGAGCGAGCCAATTTGACACCGCCGCCTTTGCCGCGACCACCCGCATGAATTTGAGCTTTAACGACCCAAACAGGTCCGCCAAGCTTTTGTGCGGCTTCAACAGCCTCCTGAACAGTAAAAGCTGGAATTCCTCTTGGAACGGGCACGCCAAACTGACGCAAAATTTCTTTGCCTTGGTATTCGTGAATTTTCATGTTGTTCTCTTAATTCGGAAGGAGGGGGACATAGAGCCAAAGGGGCCGCAAATGGAGAAAATAAGGGTCAGCGATTGGTTCTAAACTTTACCGCCTCGAAATGTATCATGTTCAGATGCATTAGTCTTCCCTTTTGCTTACAATTGGCTTAAAAATACAGTTAACCCACCGACATTGTAGACTTATTCATGCATAAAATTTTCATTGATGGAGAGGCCGGTACCACAGGACTGCAGATTAAAAGTCAGCTTGAGTCTGTTCCTGGACTGGAGCTCATGACGATTGCTCCGGCTGAGCGCAAGGATCCTCAGGCCAAGTTGGGGTTAATGGCGAATGCAGACTTGGTCATTTTGTGCCTGCATGATGATGCGGCGAGACAATCTGTTTTGCTCATCGATGAAATCAGTGGAAAAAAACCGAAAATCATTGATGCTTCAACTGCTCATCGTACGCAAAGCGATTGGATTTATGGTTTTCCTGAGCTGGATGCGGATCAAGAGGAAAAGATTCGATCTGCTCAAAAACTTGCCAATCCTGGGTGCTATGCCACGGGAGCCATTGCTCTGCTTCGCCCACTGATGAGCGCGGGACTCTTGCCGCTGAATTTGCCTTTGAGTTTGCCAAGTGTGAGCGGTTACTCGGGGGGGGGTAAGAGCATGATCGAGGACTATGAGGGCGGGCGGGCACCTTTGATGGACTATTACGCTTTGGGCTTGGAGCACAAGCACATACCTGAAATCATGAAATACGGCGGCATCAGTAAACGTCCCTTGTTTATCCCATCGGTGGGTAACTTTAGACAAGGGATGGTTGTTCAATTGCCGCTTCATCTGGAGCAATTGCCTGAGGGCGTTACGCCTGAAAAAATTCGTCAAACCTATGAGAGCCACTACAGTGCGATCAAGAACAGTTTTGTCAATGTATTGCCTCGACAAAGTAGCATGCATTTTGATGCAACGGCCCTCAACAACACGAACCGACTAGAGATTGCTGTTTTTGACAATGTTGAAAAAGGCCATTTGGTTTTGATGGCACGCTTGGACAATTTGGGCAAAGGCGCCAGTGGCGCTGCGGTTCAAAATTTACATTTGATGTTGGATTTGGAGCCTTTGCGGCCTTGAAACACCAAGGATTTGGCCTCTCATGGGTGCCTCAGGCTTGTTCGGCGCGCTCGTCCTTGAATCCTGCGTAGATGATCTTCAAGATGGCCATTGAAAACCCGCGCGTGAGCATGAATCTCATTTGTTGATCGGTCTCTTTTGGGGTGTCTGGCAAGGCACCAAATTTTTTGAGCCAGAGCGCTTTGGCCCGCTCTAGCTCTGTGGTTTTTAAATCATCCAAGACGCTTTGTGCAACATCCATTGGGACGCCTTTTTGTTTCATTTCTGCTTGAATGCGTCGAGTGCCCAGTTTAGATTCTTTGCGCGATGCGATCGACAAGGCATTGCGTTTTTCGTTTAAAAAATCCTTGAGCTCCAACTCATTCAAAACCCTTTCGAGTTCACCCTCCTCGGTTTCGTAGGGTGTGAGTTTTTTGAGAAGTTCTTGTCTTGAGTACTCTCTTTGTGACAAGGCTCGCAAAGCGCGGGACTTCAAGCTCAGGAGAGGGAAATTTCTGTGCTGACGGTTAAACATGGTGTGCAATCATGGGGACCAACACTCGACAAGCTGCGTGTTGTTGAGTGTTGGTCTGTGGTTAAGACGATGAGGTTGATGTAGGTGAATCAGGCAGAGGTACGGTCTTTTCATATTGCAAAGAGGCATGTCTTTGAGGGTTTTTAATCCCCTTTGGTCGCAGTGTCGATTGCAGGTGAGCTCAGCGCCAGAGGAACGGCTGGAATGCCGAGCGATTCACGCACCTTGTTTTCAATTTCATGGGCCAGCGCGGGGTTTTCACGCAAAAATTCACGAGAATTGTCACGTCCTTGACCAATTTTTTCACCGTTGTAAGCGTACCAGGCACCTGATTTATCAATCACGCGAGCTGTCACGCCCAGGTCAATGACTTCGCCATGACGCGAGATGCCTTCGCCAAACAAAATATCAAACTCAGCCGTTTTGAAGGGCGGGGCCACTTTGTTTTTGACGACTTTTACTTTTGTTTCGTTGCCAATGGCTTCTTCACCCTTTTTGATGGTCCCGGTGCGACGAATATCAAGGCGCACTGAGGCATAGAATTTCAGTGCATTGCCGCCCGTGGTGGTCTCTGGGGAGCCAAACATCACGCCAATTTTCATGCGAATTTGGTTGATGAAAATGACCATGCAGTTGGTTTTTTTGATGGTTGCGGTCAATTTGCGCAGTGCTTGGCTCATGAGTCGTGCTTGTAGACCGGGTAAAGAGTCACCCATGTCACCTTCGAGTTCGGCTTTTGGTGTCAAGGCGGCAACAGAATCGATGACGATGAGGTCAACCGCGCCGGAACGCACCAAACTATCAACGATCTCAAGCGCTTGCTCGCCCGTGTCGGGCTGCGAAATCAAAAGATCTTGTAAGTTAACGCCTAACTTTTGAGCATATTGAATGTCCAAAGCGTGCTCGGCGTCAACAAATGCGCATGTGCCGTTTTGTTTTTGCATTTCTGCAATCACCTGCAGTGTCAAGGTGGTTTTTCCAGAGGACTCTGGGCCATAAATTTCAATGACCCTTCCTCTAGGCAGCCCGCCAACCCCTAAAGCGATGTCCAAGCCAAGGGAGCCAGTCGATACCACTTGGATGTCTTCAATGACCTCTCCTTCTCCCAGGCGCATGATGGTTCCTTTGCCAAATTGTTTTTCAATTTGAGCAAGTGCTGCTTGCAGGGCTTTGTTTTTTTCTGTAGTTGCTGCGAGGCCTTTGACGGGTGCGTCCATGAAAAATCCTTTAAAATCAGTAAGTTAAGTTTTCAGTAATTGAAGCCACCCAAAACAACTGGATGCTTAACCAGTAATTTATCGCAAGAGTCACCTCTTGTAAATAGGAATTTTGGTCAGTTTACTTGACTAAATGTTATCATCTGTCACATGGGCCGTTCAGCATCAAAAACCATTAGCTTTCCAGACTGGAGGCAAAACCATTTGGGTCGCTTGTTGGGACAAGCGATGAGGCGTTTTGATGAGCGTGTTTTTGACTTGATGTCGCACGATGTGCGTGTGCCCCTGGCCTTGTCGAATTTGGCAAGCCGAGGACAAGTCAGTGCTGCGCATATTCACATCACAAGGCATCTGCCGCTCGAGGGTGCTCAATTAACGCAGCTCGCGCAAAGTGCGGGCATGACCAAGCAAGCCATGGCGGAGTTGGTGGATCAATGCGAGGCGTGGGGATTGATTTCCAAAGCACCGGATTTAAGAGATAAAAGAGCAAAAAGCATTCGTTTTACGGAATTGGGCATGGCCTGGCTAAAGGCTTTTGAATTGGCGGTGAATCAAGCCGAACAAGAGTTCAAAACGGAGGTCGGTGTGGACGTTGCAACTGTGATCAGCTTGGGGTTGGAGGTTTATGCAGATTCTCAACGCAATTTGCCCAATGGGTTCTAAAATGGGAGCTGTTCAAATCTTTGGAGGTCCTCGTTGTGCGAATTCTGATAGCAGAAGATGACCAAGTCTTGGCGGATGGCTTGTTGCGCAGCTTGCGCTCATCGGGCGCGGTGGTGGACCATGTTGGCAACGGAAGTGAAGCCGATGCCGTGCTGACGAGCACGGACGAATTTGACTTGTTGATTCTTGACTTGGGCTTGCCAAAGCTTCATGGCTTAGAGGTGTTGAAGAGACTTCGCGCAAGAGGGAGCACCTGCCCGGTTCTCATTTTGACGGCTGCCGACTCCATAGAGGAGCGAGTGAAAGGTTTGGATTATGGTGCCGATGACTACATGGCCAAACCGTTCTCTTTGCAAGAACTTGAAGCAAGAGTCAGGGCCTTGATTCGTCGAGGCATGGGGGGCAACAGCGCGTTGATTAAACACGGGCCGATGGTTTACGATCAAGCCGGTCGCGTGGCCACCATTGATGGCAAGATGGTCGATTTATCGGCCAGAGAGCTGGGTTTGTTGGAAGTCCTTTTACAAAGAACGGGGCGCTTGGTGAGCAAAGATCAATTGGTCGAGAGGTTGTGCGAGTGGGGGGAAGAGGTCAGCAACAATGCGATCGAGGTGTATATACATCGCTTGAGGAAAAAGATCGAAAAAGACCCCATCAGAATCGTCACCGTCAGAGGTTTAGGCTATTGCTTAGAAAAGATAGTCAACCAGTGAACGATGTTTCCCTCTATTTCATCTCCTCTATTTAGGGGTCGGAGCATGCGGCATACAAGAGATCCATCGTGAAAATATTTCAGCGCGAACAACCCTCGTTGTTTGGTGGTATTTTGGATTGGATGCTGATACCCCTTTTGTTGCTTTGGCCGATCAGCCTGGCCCTTATCTGGTTGGTCGCCGTGGGGGTGGCAAACAAGCCCTATGATCGTGCTTTGGAGCATCAAACTCAAACCATAGAACGCCTGCTCGGGGATCAAAACAAATCCATGGATCAGCGCTTGGCTGCGGTCGAGCAGTTGTTCAACAAAAATGACGACTCAGATCACGTTTTCTTTCAACTGCGCTCCTACTCGGGTGCATTGATTGCTGGTCAGGCTGATTTACCCGTGCCGCAAGATGACGATGCTTTTTTAAAATCAGAAATACGATTTCGTGACGAGCAACACAACGGTCAAAAGGTTCGAGTCGTTCACCTTTGGTTCAAGGCCAATGTAGAAAACCCGCAAGAGCCTGAGGCCAAGGCACCGACCCATATCGCGTATTTACTTCAAGTGGCGGAGCCTTACGGAAAAAGAGGCTTGCTGGCGCAAGAGATTGTGAAAGGGGTGTTGTTGCCGCAATTGGCTATTTTGCCTCTTGCGATCTTGGTGCTTTGGATTGCGTTGGCAAGAGGGCTTCAGCCTTTGCGACGTCTAGAAGAGCACATCAGGCAAAGAAGGCCAGATGATTTGAGCCCCTTGGATTACAGAGTCATGCCCATTGAGGTGACGCCATTGGTGTCATCCATCAATGAGTTGTTGTCTAGGCTCAAGAGTTCCATCGAGACCAAAAAGAGATTTTTAGCCGATGCGGCACACCAGTTGAAAACACCGCTGGCGGGCCTTCGAATGCAGTCAGAACTGGCGCAAACAGAGAGCTTATCCAATATGGAGCTCAAACACACGCTGCGATTGATCGGTTTATCGAGTGTGCGAGCAACACGTGTCGTCAATCAGTTGCTCTCATTGGCGCGCGCCGAGGTCGGGGCACAATCCATGGCCAAGTTGAGCTGTGACTTGGGAGAGTTGGTTGAGGAGGTTTTGCAAGAGACTTGGCAACTGGCTTCGCAAAAGTACTTGGACCTGGGTTATGAGGCCCTGGGTTTTGAGGGGGGATCCTCAAAGCTTGAGCTCAACCCCATTTTGATCAAGGAAATGATTCGTAATTTATTAGAAAATGCAATCAACTACACGCCTTCAGACTTGCGCAACCCAGGGGTGATCAATTTAAGCATTCATCGCGACGATGAAAAAGAGCAGTTGATCTTTGTCATAGAGGATTCCGGCCCCGGTATTTCTGATGTAGAAAAAGAGCTGGTCATTCAGCCCTTTTATAGGAGTCTTGGTGTGGCCAGCCAAGTGGATGGCTCTGGACTTGGTCTATCCATAGTCAAAGAAATTGCCGATCAGCACCAAGCGCACGTGTATCTAGAGGACGCACAAAGCGATTGGCCTGAAGCGAGCTTGCTGTCCAAGCGCAGGTCTAGGCAAGGTACAAGCAAGCTCAACGGCTTGAGGGTGAGGGTGGTGTTTGAGTGTCGATCAAAAGAGGCCTCAGGCCCATGAGGTGAGCCCTGGGCATGCGGAAACTTAAAAAGTGGGGCGCGAGTGGTTCATGTTTTTGTGGCCAAAGGTCGAACGCTCACTTCAAGGCTGTTGATCGTGCGAGTGTCCTGTCCGTTTAAAAACATCAACTCCCCAAGATTGTTTGTGCCAAGGCACAGGCCTGTTGAACCGTCGCTTAAATGGATCGATTGATGGATCAAAGCGTCTAGGCCATCAAAAACCGGTTTAAAAGGTGCAAAGCCCTCGGATTCAAAGCGCTTGAGAGAGGGCAAAAGTCTGTGCGCCAGTTCTATGACAATGTCTTGGCAACTCAGCGTGGACCCAAGGGCCCAAAGGCCAATGGGGGGCATTGAGGCGCACGCAAGGCTTAGGTGTGGCGTATTGAGATTGATGCCAACGCCAATCACACAGTACCGGGCCTGGGGTGTTGTCTCCGAGCTTGGCAAGCTTGGGTTGATGGTTTCGATCAAAATGCCAGCCAATTTGTGGTTTTCTCCATCTTTAAGAACCCAAACATCGTTTGGCCACTTCAGTTGTAAACCAAGGCGTTGATGGGGGTCCAAGGTCCTTGCCAAGTCAATGCCAATGCAAGGGGAGAGACCCAGCCAATTGACGGGCTTGAGCATCAGACCCATAGAAAACGTCAAAGAGTCACCTGGCTTGGATGACCACTGGTTGCCCCTTCGTCCTCGGCCTTGAGTTTGGTCCAAGGAGAGCAGGATTTTTGGAGCAGTGTGGCCAAGCCTTGCTTGCCTCATGAGTTCCGAGGAGGTGGAGTCAATCGACGCCAAGACCTCAACGCTCCAGGGCAAAGCACGACGGTTCATTTCATCTTCAAGAATCGTTTGCAGTTGCTGGGCGGTGTCTGCGTTTGGTGAATTTAAGCGCACTTGTTGTAATTTGGGTATATTTGAGCGAGATTAAAGAGGCTTGTATTGGTTTGAACTGACCTGGGTACACGCTCAAGGAGGACTCATCGCTTGCCGCGTTTGGGCGCTAAAAGGGTGCCTCTGCATTTTTTGGAGCCGCACCAACAGGGGTACTCGGCCTTGAGCTTTGGCGTGTATCGCTCATCAATGATGAGGCCGTAATCGTAATTGAGCTCATCGCCTGCCTTGATGTTCTTGATGGATTTGATGAACACGTGCTCTCCAATTTCATCGGCTTCACAATTGGGATTGCAAGAATGGTTGATCCATCTGGCGCTGTTGCCATTGACACCGCCATCAATGACGTGCTCTTCGTTGATGTGAAAGTAAAAGGTGTGATTGGGCTCCAATGGGTTATGGGGGTGACGATCTTGGGCTTCTTGCCAAGTAATCACGTCCCCTTTGTATTCAATGATCACCTCACCTTTGGGAATGTTGATCAGCGCAAAGACGCCCTTGCCGTGCACGCCAGAGCGTCTGGTTTGGATCCGATGAGAAGTTTTTTGGGGCTTGGATGGTGTAGACAAGGGAGGTGCTCGATTCAATAATGATGGTATTGTTGTTTAATGTAGACTTTTACAAAAAGACAATTTTAGAGGCATTAAGCGCAAACGCTTAAAAAAACGGCACAATGCGTGGCATGAAGGAACCGAATTGAATGAGTAAAACACTGGTCATTGCTGAAAAACCCTCGGTGGCACAAGATATTGTGCGCGCTTTAACGACCGCAAAGGGAAAGTTCGAAAAGTTTGATGATTATTTCGAATCAGAGGCCTTTGTCGTCACCTCGGCCGTGGGACATTTGCTGGAAATCAAGGCGCCAGAGGAGTTTGAGGTCAAGAGGGGCAAGTGGAGTTTCGCGCATTTGCCGGTCATTCCTCCTCATTTTGACTTAAAACCAGTTGACCGCACCAAATCAAGACTGAATGCGGTGGTCAAACTTGTTAAGCGAAAAGACATTGCCAGTTTGGTCAATGCGTGTGACGCGGGGCGTGAGGGGGAGTTGATTTTTCGATTGATCGAGCAATTTGCAACCACCAAGAAAGATGCAAAAAAACCCGTGAAACGCTTGTGGCTGCAGTCCATGACACCCCAGGCCATTCGGGATGGCTTTGACAGCTTGCGCTCAGAGCAGCAAATGCAAGGCTTGGCCGATGCCGCCAGAAGTCGATCTGAGGCGGACTGGTTGGTGGGTATCAATGGAACTCGAGCATTCACGGCCTTTAATTCAAGGGACGGTGGTTTTTTCCTCACGACCGTTGGACGTGTGCAAACCCCCACTCTTTCTGTGGTGGTGGAGCGTGAAGAGCAAATTCGAAAATTCATAAGCAGAGATTTTTGGGAAATACACGCCAGTTTTGAGGTTCAAGCGGGGCAATATCTCGCCAAATGGATCAACCCAAGTCATAAAAAAGACGAGAACGATTCTGAGAAAAAGGACAACCGGGTTTGGTCTGAGTTGGAAGCACAAGAGATTGCACAAGCCGTGGTTCTGCAAAAAGGTGAGGTGCATGATGAAAGCCGGCCCACCACGCAAGCAGCGCCGGCTTTGTTTGACCTCACGTCGCTACAAAGAGAGGCCAACGGTCGATTTGGTTATTCTGCCAAGACAACGCTCTCTTTGGCCCAAAGTTTGTATGAGCGTCACAGAGCACTGACCTATCCAAGAACGGACTCCAAGCATCTGCCTGAAGATTATTTGCCGACCGTCTTGCAAACATTCAGCATGATTGCAGAAAGCGCCATGGGGCATTTGTCACCCTTTGCCGCATCTGCATTGAAAAACAAATACATCAAACCTTCAAAGCGTGTCTTTGATAACTCCAAGGTCAGAGATCACTTTGCGATTATTCCCACATTAGAAGAGCCCAAGGGCTTGTCCGAGGCCGAACAAAAAATCTATGACTTGGTGGTCAAAAGGTTCATGGCCATCTTTTTCCCCTCGGCCGAGTTTTTGGTCACCACTCGTATCACAAAGGTGAGTGCCAAGGCCCAAATCCATCATTTCAAGACGGACGGCAAAGTCATGGTCAATCCAGGCTGGATGACCATCTATGGCAAGGAAGCCACAGAGGAGGACGACAGCGACAAGATCTTGGTGAAGGTCAATCCAGGAGAAAAAGCGTCTGTTGTTCAAGCCCAGCCCAAGGCCTTAAAGACCCGGCCACCGGCTCGTTACACAGAGGCGACCTTGCTCGGCGCCATGGAAGGTGCAGGAAAGTTGGTAGAGGACGATGAGTTAAGGGAGGCCATGCAAGAAAAGGGCTTGGGCACGCCTGCAACCCGAGCGGCCATCATTGAAGGATTGCTCAACGAGAAATACATCATTCGCGACGCCAGAGAGCTGATTCCAATGGCCAAGGCGTTTCAATTGATGACTTTGCTCAGAGGCTTGGGCATCGAAGAGCTCAGCAAGCCTGAACTCACCGGAGAGTGGGAACATAAATTGTCTTTGATTGAGCAAGGCAAGTTGAGCCGTGAGTCGTTCATGAAAGACATTGCTCAGATGACGGAGCACATCGTCAAAAAAGCCAAAGAATACGACAGGGACACGGTCCCTGGTGACTACGCAACCCTCAAGACGCCCTGTCCAAAATGCGCAGGACAGGTCAAGGAGAATTATCGCCGCTACACGTGTCAAGGCGTCGATGGACAAAGTGCGGGTTGTGGCTTTTCATTTGGCAAGACCCCAGCGGGAAGAGCATTTGAGTTGGCTGAGGTGGAGGGATTTTTAGAGCATAAAAAAATCGGTCCACTCGATGGTTTTAGATCAAAAGCGGGATGGCCATTTGCGGCTGAAATCATGCTCAAGTTCAACGAAGAAGAGGACAATTGGAAGCTCGAATTTGATTTTGGGGACGACAAGAACGACGACAGTGGAGAGTTGCACGATTTCTCGGGCAAAAACGCTTTGGGGTTGTGCCCTTCATGTGGGGGAAAGGTGTTTGAATTGGGTGCTCAATATGTGTGTGAAAAAGCGGTGCCCACGCTAGAGCAAGCAGCAAGCACTTGTAAATTCAAAACCGGCAAAATGGTGCTTCAGCAACCCATTGAATTGGAGCAAATTCAAAAGCTTCTGGCAACGGGAAAGACCGATTTGTTGGATAAATTTGTATCCATGAGAACCAGACGATCTTTCAAAGCTTTCTTGGCTTGGGACGCCGAAGCGCAGAAGGTGTCTTTTCAGTTTGAGGAGCGTGCAAGCAAGTACCCGGCTAGGAAAAAACCTGCATTTGCAAAGGTGGCGGCGAGCAAAACAGCGGCTGCTAAAAAAGTAACGGCCAAAGCGGCCAAAACCGTTGCCAAAAAATCGCCTGCTGCACCCAGGAAGGTCACAGCCAATCTCACGCCTAGCCCAGCGCTTGCAAAGGTCATTGGGCAAGAGTTGGTCGCCCGCACCCAGGCGGTGAAGAAGTTGTGGGATTACATCAAAGAGGCAGGACTGCAAGACCCCAAAGACAAAAGAGCCATTCTTTGCGATGCGAAATTGAAAGCCATTTTTTCAAAAGACCAAGTCACGATGTTTGAGATGACGGGTTTGTTGAGTCCGCACTTAAAGAAATCCACCTGAGCTTCTCTTGGGGCCTTTGAGGTGAAAAAAAGCCCCTGGGTCTTCTTGCAAAGACAAGGGGCTTGGTACAAATGGCGGGTTTCACTTAGGCCTGTAAATGGGCCCATAATTTAGCTGGCGTGACGGGCATTTGAAGGCTTTGTGTTTTATTTTTAAAGCCATTTCTTGCCAGCGCATCAGCAACCGCATTGATCACAGAAGGTGTCGCCCCAATGGTGCCAAGCTCACCCACGCCTTTGACACCAAGCACATTGTTTTTACTCGGGATGGATTGATCCATATTGGTTGTAAAAAACTCGGGCATGATGTCTGCGTGAGGAATGGCGTAATCCATCAAACTGCCCGTCAAGGGTTGCCCTGTTTCTCGGTCGTAGACCACTTGCTCACAAAGTGCTTGACCGATGCCTTGAACGGCACCGCCATCGAGTTGTCCGCGCACGATCAAGGGATTGACCACTCGCCCGACATCGTTCATCGAAGAGTATTTTGCGAGTTCGACAACACCTGTTTGAGGGTCAATTTCGATTTCTGAGATATGACACGCATTGGGCCAGGTGGGCCCACTTGCCGCCGTGGTCGAATCCAATTCAATGCGACCGTGGGGCTCCTTGCCAGCCAAGGCGGCCAAGGTGATCGATAAATCTGTGCCCTTGACTTTGAAGAGGCCAGGCTCATACAGCAAATCATCGGGGGAGCTTTCAAGGGACTGAGCAGCCAACTCTTTGGCGCGCTCCAGTGCTTGTTTGGCGCCAACAGAGACTGCCGATCCACCCGTGAACAAGGAGCGCGAGCCCACCGAGCCAAAGCCATTTCCCCGGTCTGTGTCGCCAAGAACGACTCTGACCTTTGACATCTCGACACCAAAAACATCCACCACCAGTTGTGCCAATGAGGTTGCAATCCCTTGACCCATGGCGTTAACCGCAGAGAAGACCTCGATCACGCCATCGGCCAAAATCCGCACATTGACCTTTTCCTCCAATGCATTGCCGCCAGTCCACTCCAAGAATGTAGACACGCCAAGACCACGCCAAAGGCCTTTGGCCTTTGAGGAGGCTTCGCGTGCGGCAAATCCATCCCAATCTGCTTGAAGAAGCGCTTGGTTCATGATGGCTTCAAAATGTCCCGTGTCATAGGTTTGTCCCATGGCGTTCTTGTAGGGCATTTGATCGGGTTTGATGAAGTTTTGGCGTCGCAACTCGATGCGGTCAATGCCGCACACGCGCGCTGCCTCGTCCATCAGTCGTTCGATGTTAAAGATGGCTTCAGGGCGACCCGCACCTCTGTAGGCTCCGGTTGGCGACGTGTTGGTCATCACGGCTTTAAAGTGGAAATCAATCAAACCAATGTCATAGACGCTGGTTTGAACCCAAGGGCCAATGAGCAGTTGAATGGCCACCCCCGTCATGCCAGGATAAGCGCCAACATTGGCCAAATTGTGAACCTTCAGGGCCAAGATTTTCCCCTCCTTGTTCAGCGCCATGGCGCAGTGGCTTTCAATGTCTCTGCCGTGCGAGCTAGATAAAAAGTCTTCCGCACGTTCAGATTGCCATTTCACTGGCATTTGAAGGTGGTGAGCGCAGTAGGCCACAGCAAGATCTTCTGGGTAAGCGCCTGTTTTCATGCCAAAACCACCGCCCACATCACCGACAAGCACGCGAACATTCTCAGCGGCAATGCCAAAGAGATCAGAAATCGCACCCCTGACGGCAGAGGGCATTTGAGAGCTGATGCGAACGGTCAAGCGCCCTTCATGAACATGGGCTTGTACACTTCTGGGCTCCAAGGTGAGTGCGATGAGACGTTGGTGATCAATGTTGAGCGCCACCACATGATGAGCGGATGCAAAGACCTGAGCCACTTTGTCTGCATCCCCATATTTGGTTTCAGCCACGATGTTGTCTGGCACATCGGCCAACAGGGGCGCTTGCGCACTCAAGGCGTCCTCAAGCGTCACCGCTGCAGGGAGCTCTTTGTACGAGACGATCACGGCTTCAGCTGCGTTTTTGGCGTGAAAGACAGAGTCGGCAACCACGGCTGCAACAATTTCGCCCACAAAGCGAACTTTGTTGGTGGCCAAAATGGTTCTCGTGGCCGATGCAATGGCTGAACCGTCGGCTCTTTTGAAGTTGACGGGCTTGGCCAGGGGCTTGACACCGGCCGCCTCAAGCATGGCACCTGTCAGCACCAATTTGACGCCGGGCATGTTTTGTGCCGCCGTGGTGTCGATGGACTCAATGATGGCGTGTGCCTGTGGTGAGCGCACAAACGCCAAGTGAAGTTGGGCATCGTGGTAAATATCGTCTGCAAATTGACCTGCACCTTTGAGAAGGTGTTCGTCTTCGACGCGTTCAACGGATTGCCCACTACCAAATTTCAGAATTGTTTGATCCACAAAATACCTCAAAAGTAAGGAGTTGTTGTCTATAAAGGTTTGTATTATGAACCCTTTTGCCCTGGATGTTGAGGGTCAATTTGAATGTGTCCAGGGGGGGCTTGGAAAAAAACGCAAGCTGAACACAAGGCTCAAAGATACACGCTCGGGTCTGTATAGACCATGTTCAAGCCAAAGCGCTGCCCTTTGAGGTGATCTTCCATGCATTTAAGCAACAAGGGGCTTCTGTGCAAGTGAGTCGTGGCGCGAATTTCATCGGGACTGAGCCAAAGACTTCTCTCAATGCCCTTGTCCAGGGCTTGATGGGGGTGAAAGTCGCCAAGTTCGCCGGCAAAAGCGAAGCGCAGGTAGGTCACATCTTCAAGCCTTGAGTCAGGCGGGTGAATTCTTTGAAAGCGACTTAAATACAGGCCTATGAGGTGTGTGGGTTTAAAGTCATGCGCACACTCCTCCAGCGCTTCCCTTGCGCAGGCCTCAACAGGCGATTCGCCTGGATCTAAATGTCCGGCTGGGTTGTTCAGCCTGAGACCCTCCGGTGTGTGTTCCTCGATCAGAAGAAATTTCCCATTTTTCTCGATAATCGCTGCAACAGTAACACTGGGCTTCCACCGTTCTGAGCTAGAAAGCGCTGGGCTTGGCATGTTAAAAAGTGTCATGGGTGTGAAAATCCAAACATTGAGAAAAACCGATGCAAAAGACTTTTATCATTCTAATTGTATAAAAACTGCCCAAGGCCAACACGGCCCCAAGGAAAACGTTGATTAGAAGAGAGAAAATGTATTTAGAATCGGTGCAGGGCTTTGGGTTTTTGATTAAAAAAGAAAACCAATTCAAAAAAAGCACACCAGATGGTTTTAAGGGGCAAAGAGTCGGGCGCCTTAAAAACCTTGCCGATTCAGCTTTCTTGGAGTTTGTTCATGAACATTGGTGTTCCACTTGAGTCTTTTGCTGGGGAAACACGCGTCAGCGCGACGCCTGAGACCGTAAAAAAATACACCGCCCAAGGGCACGTCGTGCATGTTCAGTCTTGCGCGGGCTCAAGGGCAAGTTTCCCCGATGAAGCTTACCTCGCAGTGGGCGCGATGATCACCAATGAAGCGGGTGCGTTTTCGCAAGAGTTGGTTCTAAAGGTTCGCATCCCCAATGAACGAGAGACGAGTATGATGAAGCCGGGCGGTATTTTGGTGGGCATGCTCAACCCTTTTGATGCAACTGGCTTGGAGCGTTTGGCGAGCGCGAAGATTTGTTCGTTTGCGCTTGAAGCGGCGCCCAGGACAACACGCGCTCAGAGCATGGATGTGTTGTCTTCACAAGCCAATATTTCTGGCTACAAGGCGGTGATGATTGCTGCCGATAAATACCAGCGCTTCTTTCCCATGCTCATGACCGCCGCCGGTACAGTCAAAGCGGCGAGGGTGGTCATTCTTGGTGTTGGCGTGGCTGGTTTGCAGGCCATTGCAACTGCAAAAAGACTGGGGGCCGTCATTGAGTGTTCAGATGTCAGGCCAAGCGTCAAAGAGCAAGTGGAGTCCTTGGGCGCGAAGTTCATTGATGTGCCTTATGAGACAGAGGAGGAAAAGGCTGCGGCCGAAGGGGTGGGTGGCTATGCCAAAGCCATGCCCAGCGCTTGGCTTGAGCGTCAAAAGCGAGAGGTCGCCAAGCGGGTGGCCTTGGCCGACATCGTCATCACCACCGCATTGATTCCTGGAAGAGCGGCACCTGTCTTGGTGAGCCAAGAGATGGTGATGTCTATGAAAGCGGGCAGTGTGATTGTGGATTTGGCTGCTGCTCAGGGGGGCAACTGTCCCTTGACCCAAGCAGACCAGGTGATTGAAGTCAACGGTGTGACCATCGTGGGCCACACCAATTTGCCTGCTCTTGTGGCGGCCGATGCAAGTGCTTTGTATGCCAGAAATGTTTTGGACTTTGTCAAGTTGATCTCGCCACAAGGGGGGGTCTTTAAGTTGCCAGAGGACGATGACATCGTGACAGCTTGTTTGATGACGCAAGACGGAACAATAAAAAGGAAATAAAAATGGACATGGTCTCTCCCACAGTGATTAATTTAATTATTTTTGTTTTGGCCATTTACGTTGGCTACCACGTTGTATGGACCGTCACCCCTGCTTTGCACACGCCATTGATGGCGGTGACGAATGCCGTATCGGCCATCATCATTGTGGGCGCCATGTTGGCAGCAGCACTCACGCAAACCGCACTTGGGCAAACAATGGGTATATTGGCCGTTGCCTTGGCAGCGGTGAATGTTTTTGGGGGCTTTTTGGTCACCAGAAGAATGCTTGAAATGTTCAAGAAAAAGGATAAAAAGCCAAGCGCCTCTTTGGGAGAGCACAAATGAGCATGAATTTAGTCACCCTCTTGTATTTGATTGCCAGCATTTGTTTCATTCAGGCTTTGAAGGGCTTGAGTCATCCAAAAACCTCTATTCGTGGCAATATTTTTGGCATGTTGGGCATGGCTTTGGCCATTTTGACAACCGCGGCATTGATCTATAAATTGGCGCAGCCGATGCAAGGGCTCAATTTGAGCGCGAGTTTTCCAGGGGCATGGACGGGTCTTGGCCATGTGTTGCTGGGCTTGTTGCTGGGTGGAACTGCTGGGGCGGTCATGGCGCAACGTGTTGAGATGACAAAAATGCCAGAATTGGTGGCCTTCATGCACAGCATGATCGGCTTGGCTGCTGTGTTCATTGCGATCGCAGCGGTGGCCGAGCCCCAAGCCTTTCAAATCGTTCCCCAAGCTGGCGACCCCATTCCCCTTGGCAACCGATTGGAGCTTTTCTTGGGGGCGGCGATTGGCGCCATCACTTTCAGTGGTTCGGTGATCGCCTTTGGCAAACTTTCTGGAACATACAAATTCCGGCTTTTTCAAGGTGCCCCAGTCAGCTTTGTGGGGCAGCATTACTTGAATTTGGTTTTAGGTCTTTCCTGTCTGGGTCTGGGCTTGGTCTTTATGGTTCAAGGACAGTGGAGCGTATTTTTGGTCATGTTGGCTTTGGCCTTTGTGCTGGGTGTATTGATCATCATCCCCATTGGTGGCGCAGATATGCCCGTGGTGGTCTCCATGCTCAACAGTTACTCAGGATGGGCGGCGGCGGGCATTGGCTTTTCATTGAACAACTCCATGCTGATCATCGCAGGCTCTTTGGTGGGCAGCTCGGGTGCGATTTTGAGCTACATCATGTGCAAGGCGATGAACCGCTCATTCGTGAATGTGATCTTGGGTGGCTTTGGTGGTGACGCGGCAGCGCCATCTTCGGGCTCGCAGCAGCAGCGCAATGTGAAGACAGGCAGCGCAGATGATGCGGCCTTTGTTTTGGGACATGCACAAAGTGTGGTGATTGTGCCGGGTTACGGTTTGGCGGTGGCACGCGCTCAGCATGCCGTCAAGGAAATGGCTGACAAGCTCACGGAAAAGGGCATCCAAGTCAAATACGCCATACATCCTGTGGCGGGCAGAATGCCTGGGCACATGAATGTATTGCTCGCAGAGGCCGAGGTTCCTTACGATCAAGTGTTTGAGATGGAAGACATCAATGGTGAATTTGGTCAAGTCGATGTGGCGATCATTTTGGGTGCCAATGACGTGGTCAATCCAGCTGCAATGGTCAAGGGCAGTCCCATTTATGGCATGCCTATTTTGGAGGCCTACAAGGCAAAGACCATCATTGTCAACAAACGATCGATGGCGGCCGGCTACGCGGGCTTGGACAATGAGCTTTTTTACATGGACAAGACCATGATGGTTTTTGGGGATGCCAAAAAGGTGGTCGAAGAAATGGTCCGGGCAATTGAGTAACAGCGACACGCCAACATTGGCGCTCATGAGCGCCATGCAAGAAGAGCTTTCATGTATTTTAGAGCGGCTGCAAGCAACGCCTGTGCAAGTTGGCTCTAGAACCTACTGGCAAGCACAGTGGATGGGTCAACCCGTTGTGGCTGTGTTGTCGCGCATAGGAAAGGTGGCCGCTGCCACAACCGCGTCTTGTTTGATCGAGCACTTTGGCGCCACGCAACTTGTGTTTTCTGGGGTGGCGGGCTCACTGGATGATCGAGTTCAAGTGGGCGATGTGGTGATTGCTTCTGAGCTCATGCAGCACGACATGGATGCCTCCCCCTTGTTTCCCAAATATCAAATCCCGCTCACGCAAAAGAGCCTCTTTACAACCAATGAACTTTTAACGCAGGAGCTCAAGTCTGCCGCTGTTCAGTGTCAACAGGAAATAGGCTCCAATATGCAGACACAAGGCATGTGGGATCTTTTGGGGCTGGCCAACAAAAAGATTGGTTTGCATGAGGGCTTGATTTTGAGTGGCGATCAATTTATTTCAAGTGCCAAGAAAAGTGAGGCGCTCAAATTGAGTCTGCCGCAGGCCTTGGCTGTGGAGATGGAGTGTGCCGCCGTTGCACAAGTGTGCGATGACTATGGTGTGCCTTTTGCTGCTTTTCGGATCATTTCAGACAAGGCCAATGACACGGCTCACTTGGATTTTGAAAAATTCATTCAAACCGTTGCAGCGCCCTTTGGCGCGCATGTCATTGAAGCGTTCATCAGCAATAGAGCTGGGTCGCGCTAAGGGTCAAGCCAGCCAACCGCGTCGTCTAAAGTACCACATTGGGACCAAAGCGCTGGCAATCATCAAGACGATTGCATAAGGGTAGCCCCAGCTGGCATTGAGTTCGGGCATGAATTGAAAGTTCATGCCGTAAATGCTTGCAATCAAGGTGGGAGGCAGCAATGCGACCGAGGCCACAGAGAAGATTTTGATGATTTTATTTTGATTGATATTGATAAAACCAACGGTGGCGTCCATCAAAAAGTTGATTTTGTCGAACAAGAAAGCCGTGTGGTTGTCGAGCGACTCAATGTCGCGCAAAATTTGTCTGGCCTCTTCAAATTGGTCAGGGCTGAGCATTTTTGAGCGCATCATGAAACTCACAGCACGCCTCGTGTCCATGACATTGCGTCGAATTCGCCCGTTCAAGTCTTCTTGCCTGGCAATTGCACCCAGCACCTCACCCGCCAAGGCGTCTGTGACGTCCTCGGACAAAACGAGCTTGCCGGCTTTCTCCAATTGGTCGTAAATGTTCTCAAGTGTGTCGGCTGAGTACTCTGCGTCAGCGTCGTAGAGTTTGAGCAGCACCTCTTTTGCGTCTTCAATGAGACCGGGGGCTCTGCGAGCCCTCAACCTAAGAAGCCTGAATACAGGGACATCTTCATCGTGAATGGAGAACAAAACACCTTTGCTTTTGAGCACTTGATTGTGCTGGTTCAAAATGAACGCGACGCGAACAGATCTTGGCTCGTCTTCATCGGCGATTAAGAAGTCACTTCGAATGTGCAGCTCTCCATTGTCCTCCTCGTAAAACCTGGCGGACTCCTCAATGTCTTCGTCCATGGCATCTTCTGGAATTTGAAGGCCATAGTACTGTTTGATCCAGCGTTTTTCGTCTAGCGTGGGAGACTCCAGGTCAACCCATATGGGCTGGAATTTGGAGAGTTCTTCAAGGGATTCAATTTCCTCTTGAAACAAGCGGCCGTTGGCCAGCGTAAAAATATTGAGCATGGCAATTACTCTAGATAAAAACCCAAAAGAGTCGAAGTGAAGGACGAGGAGGTTCCATCGCGACGCTCTGAGGGTTTGAGCTTCACAAAAAACGTTTGTGAGCCCGGCGCCTAGAGATCAAAGAGATGCAACCCCCATGATAGAGGCGGTTTCCAAGAGACAAATCTCCAGAGTTGAACTCCTTGGATTATCGCATTGCACCCAAAAAAATGCCATCCCTCATGCCCACTCAAACCCAAGAAAAGTTGCGAGAACAAAGTTCAATCAGGGGATGTAAAACCTTCGTTTGCAAATTGATTCTGCATTGATCCGCCATTCAGGTGAAAAGCCATTGCAATTGAGGGTGAAAAAGCGCATAGTGGGGTTGCGGGCCAGACAGGAGACGACACCAAAAGGGCTCGCACCAGCGCAAGACGGACATGTGAACTGTGTTAACCAACCATACGGCCATAGGAGGCTACATATGAATTTAACGATCAGCGGTCATCATCTAGAAGTCACACCTGCACTGCACAACTATGTGGCGCAAAAATTGGAGCGCGTGATCAGGCATTTTGATCAAGTTGTGGATGTCAAAGTGTTGTTAAGCATAGAGAACAAGAAAGAGAAAGAGCGCAGACAAGTTGCCGAATGCAACATCCATGTCCCCGGAGGGGACCTGTTCGCTCAAAGTGAACACGAGGACTTGTATGCGGCAGTAGATGATCTGGTTGACAAATTGGATCGCCAAGTTGGTAAGCACAAGGGTCGAGTGCAAAACCACCAGTCACAAAACAAAAGAGACATGGTTTTTCACTGAAAGTGTAAGCTTCCAGTAGAGGGTCGGCGTGAGCGAGGTGTGAAACCTTCTCACGCTTTTTTGTGGCCTGGGTCCGTGCGCTCACCCGGATAAGAAATCAAGACTTGTCAAGACGCCAAGTCGCTGGCTTCAAAAAAAGGCAAGTCTTTCCTGGCGCTGACTGGGCTCAAGGGGTGAGGGCGCCCCGCTGTGGTTGAAAAAAAACAAATGTTCTGAGCACATGCTTTAAGTTCTTCTTTTAAAGATGCATAATGTGACGCCATTATGAACCGACTCCCCACCTTACTTCCGCTCACCCATATTCGCGTGGGTTTGGAGATCACCAGTAAAAAACGCGCCTTTGAAGAGGCGGGTTTGTTGTTTGAGGAGTTGCATGGGCTGTCCCGTTCGAGTGTCGCCGACAGTCTGTTTGCCCGCGAAAGACTTGGTTCAACCGGTTTAGGTCACAGCGTGGCCATTCCACATGGTCGAATCAAGGGCCTCAAGACGCCAATGTTGGCCGTTTTTTTATTGGCCAGTTCAATTGGTTTTGATGCGCCCGATGAGTTGCCCGTCAAGTTGTTGTTTTTTTTGCTGGTGCCCGAGGCTTCTACGCAAAGGCACTTGGAGATTTTGTCAAACATCGCCAGTTTGCTCAGTCAAAGCTCAATTCGTGAAGGGTTGCTGTCAGCCAAAGATGCACAAGAGTTGCATGCCAAAATTGTTCAAGGCAGTCTCAGTCTCGTGACTTAATTTCCCCGAAATATCTTCTTTGAGGATTCAAGATGAAGCCCACCGTTGTCAGTGCCGTTGAGTTGTTCAAGGACTTTAAAGAAAAGTTGGATTGGCAGTGGGTTGCAGGCTTGAATGCATCGGAGCGGCGCTTTGATGAGGTCATGGTCAGGCAAGCTCGCTCAGGGGCTGATTTGGTCGGGTATTTGAACTACATACACCCTTATCGATTGCAACTTTTGGGTGAGAGAGAAATCAGTTATTTGACCAATGCAACCCAAGAGGACTGTGAAAGAAGGGTGGGTCGGATTGTGACGCTCAAGCCGCCAATGCTGGTGCTCGCCGATGGGCAAAAAGCCCCAGATCGGTTGGTGGCCTTGTGTGACAACGCACAAATCCCACTTTTTCTGACCAAGGAGCCCTCGGCGTATGTGATTGACGTGCTGCGCGCCTATTTGTCCAGGCATTTTGCGGACAGAACCACCATGCACGGTGTTTTTATGGATATTTTAGGCCTGGGGGTCATGATCACCGGGGAGTCTGGCTTGGGCAAAAGCGAGTTGGGGCTGGAATTGATTTCTCGCGGCAATGGCTTGGTTGCCGATGATGCGGTTGATTTGTTTCGCATCAACCAAAACACCATTGAAGGGCGTTGCCCAGAGTTGTTGCAAAACTTGCTGGAAGTTCGCGGCATTGGTTTGCTGGACATCCGAGCGATATTTGGAGAAACGGCGGTCAGGCGGAAAATGAGGCTCAAGCTCATTGTTCATTTGGTCAGACGTGAGACCTTGGAGAGGGATTATGACCGTTTGCCCCATGAACCCTTGACCCAGGACGTGTTGGGCATCGATGTGCGCAAAGTGGTCATTCAAGTGGTTGCGGGTCGAAACATTGCGGTCTTGGTGGAAGCGGCTGTAAGAAATACAATTTTGCAATTGCGTGGCATCAACACTTATGACGACTTCATCTCTCGGCATCGCAATGCCATGATACAAAACACACCTTTTTAGCCTTAAAACCTGATCATGCCAAGGCGCGGTCCTCGGGCTTGGCAGGTCTTCCTCGCCCCGCAAAGCCAAATAAAGTACACAACAAAAGATGAAAGCACTATTGAGCTGCGAAAATTTGGCCAAGAGCTATTCAGCTCAGCGCGTGGTCAACGGTTTGTCCTTTGATATATATCCAGGTGAATGTTTGGGGCTGATTGGGCCCAATGGAGCGGGAAAAACGACCACACTTAAAATGTGTTTGGGCCTCATTTCACCCGACGAAGGGCGTATAGTGGCCTTTGATCAAGAAATGCCAAAGGATGCGTTGAGCATCAAGGCCCACATGGGAGTTGTGAGTCAATTCGACACCCTGGATCCGGATTTCACTTGTGCAGAAAATTTGCGTGTCTATGGTCGTTATTTTGGCCTCAAGGACGCTTACCTGAAGGAAAAAATCCCACAACTTTTGGAGTTCGCGGCCTTGAGCAACAAGGCCAACGATCGACCGGGTTCTTTGTCGGGGGGGATGAAACGACGTTTGAGTTTGGCCAGGGCCTTGATCAACGATCCAGCCCTGTTGTTGCTCGATGAGCCCACAACGGGTTTGGACCCACAGGCCAGGCATTTGATGTGGGAGAGGCTGCAGACTTTGGTGAGAACGGGCAAATCCATCCTTTTGACGACGCATTTTATGGACGAGGCCGAAAGACTGTGCGATCGCTTGATCGTCATCGATCAAGGTCAAAAGATCACGCAAGGTGCGCCCAAGGCCTTGATTGCTGAGCACTTGGAGAAGGCGGTGGTCGAGGTCTATGGCGTCTTTGACCAAGAGCGTGTGCTGCGCGAGCTCACACCCATGGCGCAAAGGGTTGAGCAAAGTGGAGAGACTTTGTTTTTTTATGCCGATGAGCCCGCTGATTTGAACAAGGCTTTGTCTCAGATGAGCCAAGTTCGCAGTTTTCATCGACCTTCCAATTTAGAGGACTTGTTTTTAAAGCTAACGGGTCGACAAATCCGCGAGGGGGCATGATGCGCTGGTGGCCTGTATTTTTAAGAAACATGTTGGTTTGGCGGAAATTGGCCATCCCAAGTTTGGTGGGCAATATTGCTGAGCCGCTCATGTGGCTCATTGCCTTTGGGTATGGTCTGGGTGCCTTGGTGGGACAAGTCCAAGTCCAGGGTGAGCGTGTGCCGTATTTGTTGTTTTTAGCAAGTGGGTCCATCTGCATGAGCGCGATGAATGCAGCCAGTTTTGAGGCGCTGTACTCGGCGTTTTCTAGAATGAGTGTTCAAAAGACTTGGGATGGTATTTTGAATGCGCCTGTGGGATTGGCCGATATTTTGTTGGCCGAAATGCTTTGGGCTGCTTTTAAATCGATTTTTAGCGTGACCGCCATCCTGGGCGTGATGGTGTTGCTTGGGGTGTTGCAAAGCCAAAAAATATGGTTGGCGTGGCCCATCTTGTTGTTGGTGGGCATGACGTTCAGCTCCATCGCGTTGGTCTTTAATGCGTTGGCGAAAGGGTATGATTTTTTCACCTATTACTTCACCTTGTTTCTGACGCCCATGACCTTTTTGAGCGGGGTCTTTTTCCCAAGAGAGCAGTTGCCTGTGTGGCTGCAGGGCGTGGCCGCCTTTTTGCCCCTGAGTCAGGCGATTGATTTGATCCGGCCCTTGTTCTTGGACCGCTGGCCAGAGCACGTGTTTGGGCATTTGCTTTTCTTGCTGGTGACGGCGCTTGCGGCTTACGCACTTGCACTTCATCTCACAAAAATCAGGTTTCAAAAGGGATGATGTCCAAGTCAACGTTCCTCACGGGCCTTGCCAATGAGCTCAAATTGAACCAATTTGTGATCCTAATGGGTTGGTCGGGTTTGTATTTTTGTGTTGCCAAGCTCGAACACCTCTATCCCAAAATACCCTCTTTCTCAATTGCCGTTGCAGGTGTGGCGATCTTCATTTTCATTCTCTTAGGGATGGGTCTTGTCTTGAGGTTGGTGCTGGCGCCCAAAAGCCTTTTGCAGGAACTCTCACAGCCTTTGGGCCTGTGTGGGAGTGCAGCGCTAGCGGTTGGTTGGGTCTTGTTCTCAAGTGTTTTGTTGGGTTTGGCGCCAAGGATCTTTGAGCCAGGGCAGGCAAGCATTTTCTTTCGCGTCCTTTGGCGTGCAGGGGAGGTGATATGGTACCTGGGGGCAGTCTTTGAGTTGGCCGTGTCTTTGCTTGTGATGGTCGTGTATGTGAGATTGTTTTTATATCAAGACAAGGGCTTGAGCTTTGTGGCGCCCGTCATGTTCATACCCGCAGTCGGAAATGTTTTGGTGTTCTTGTCGGGCATTGCGCTTGGTCACAGTGTGTGGAGTTTTTGGCAGTTTCTCTTTGGCTTTGTATTGTGGCCCTTGGTGAGCGTCTTGTTGGTATTGCGCACGCGCAGGGTGGGGGCATTGCCTGCTCAGATGATGCCAAGTTGGTTCATCGCGGTGTCTCCGCCTTGTGTGATTGGTTTGGCCTTGATCGCTTTTCATGCGCCAATCGCCTGGGCCTGGCTGTTCTGGGCCATTGGCGCGCTTGTGATCGCGGGCTTGGTGCCCGTGTTCAGGGCGATGATGGGCCAGCCTTATTCGGCCAGTTCATGGGCGTTGAGCTTCCCCCTGGCTGCTTGGGTGAGTTTGGGCCTTTCTCTGGTCGACAGTTTGCAGCCTCAAGGGGGCGAAGCGGATGCCTTGGACAAGGTATTGAGCGCGATTGGACTGGGCTTGACTCTGCTGGTCGCGTCCTTGCTGCTGTGCTTGAGTCTCAAGACGCTTGGGGCGGCGCAGAGGTATTTGAGGACCGCTGTTGGCCAAATTTAAGGGTCGGTCTTGCTGAGTTTATTGGCGCAGTCGTCTTTGAGGCAATGCGCGTATAGGCTCAAGGCGTGGTCTGCCAATGCGAAACCTTTGCGCGTGGCAACGTTTCTCTGACGGCTTTCAATCTCTGGATCATGGAACTCCTCAACGCGCCCACAGTCCAAACAGACCAAATGATCGTGGTGCTCACCTTCATCGAGTTCGTAGACCGATTTGCCGCTTTCGAAATGCGATCGCTTTAAAATTCCGGCTTGTTCAAATTGCGTAAGGACGCGGTAAACAGTTGCCAGTCCAACGTCGATGTTTTCTTGCAAGGCGAGTTTAAAAACATCTTCAGCCGTCATGTGTCTTTGGTCCCCGCGCTGAAAAAGGGCCAATATCTTGAGGCGAGGCAGCGTGGCCTTTAATCCTGTGGTTTGAAGATCTTTGGTGCTGGACATGCGTAGAAATCAGATTATGTGGATTTCGATCCTTGAAAAGGCCTGAAATGAGGTCTTGGTGTCGCTACAATGACCCTATCATAGCTTCCCCCTCCAGTTTTTTTATGAAAAGTCTTGTCCAAAGGTGTTTGAAAGTCAACTTTATGGCCGGGTCAAGCCATTTGGGTCCTTTTTGGGGTTTGAAAGTGGGCCTGGTGGGCTTGCTTTGTGTTGTCTTGAGCTCTTGCGCTTGGATTGATCAGCCTTTGGGCTTTGTGGCCAGATCCATCAATCCCTACCGTTTTGAACTGATTCAAGGCAATGTCATCACCAAAGAACAGTTGGAGGTTCTGAGGACGGGCATGGGCAAAAACCAAGTCAAAGAGGTCTTGGGCACGCCCCTGATCTCTAGCCTCTTTCACGAAGAGCGTTGGGACTATGCTTTTACAGTTAGGCGCTCGGGCCAAGAAATTCAAAAGAAAAAGCTCGCGGTCTTCTTTGTGAAAGACGAACTCGTGCGATTCGAGTCTGATGCGCTTCCCTCGGAAGTAGAGTTTGCGGCAACGATTGATATTCGTCGCCCGTCTTTGAGCAAGTTGCCTGCCATGCAAGCCTCACCCGAACAGCTCGCTGGCTTTAAATCGAGCAAGCCCGCGGGACAAAATGACGCGGCTTTGGTGGATGCGCAGCGCGGCGCCGTCCGATCAAATTATCCGCCTTTGGAGCCCAATTGAGGCCTCTAAGCGAGCTGCGTTCTATCTGAAAGTGAAGAAGTAAATGACAGGAAAAATCAAAGTTGCTATCGTGGGCGCCAGTGGACGGATGGGTCAAATGTTGATCCAAGCCGTGTCGCAATCTGAGCAGTGTGTGCTGGCCGGCGCGGTGGACCTAAAAGATTCCCCCTTGCTTGGCTTTGATGCCGGTCAATTGCTCGGGCTCAAGACGGGCGTCACCGTCACGAGTGATTTGGTGCTGGGCTTAAAAGATGCGCACGTGCTGATCGATTTCACACGCCCGCAAGGCACGATGCAGCATTTGGCTTATTGCAAAGCGCACGGCATACAAATGGTCATTGGAACCACGGGGTTCAGCGAAGAAGAAAAAGCAGCGATCCAAGAGGCGTCTTTGCAAATCGCTATTTTGATGGCCCCCAATATGAGTGTGGGGGTGAATGTGACATTGAAGTTGTTGGCCTTGGCGGCCAAGGCGCTCAATGAAGGCTATGACATTGAGGTGATTGAGGCGCATCATCGGCACAAAGTCGATGCGCCTTCAGGCACGGCATTGAAAATGGGCGAGGTGCTCGCTCAAGCCATGGGTCGAGATTTAAAGACCCATGGTGTGTTTGCCAGAGAAGGGCACACGGGGGAGAGAGACCCGATGAGCATTGGGTTTTCAACCATCCGTGGCGGCGATATTGTGGGCGACCACACGGTCCTTTTTGCGGGGACGGGCGAGCGCATTGAGATCACGCACAAATCCTCGTCAAGAAGCACCTATGCACAAGGCAGTTTGAGAGCGGTTCGGTATTTGGCCCAAAAGAGGACGGGCTTGTTTGATATGTTTGATGTCCTCGGACTCAATGAATGAGATGACGCGATAAAAGTTATGCAAGAAAAGTTCAATCCCACGGAAATCGAAAAGGCGGTTCAATCCACATGGACGCTGATGGATGCGTTTAAAGTGTTCGAAGATCCCAGCAGAGAAAAATATTACGCATGTTCAATGCTGCCATATCCCAGCGGCAAGTTGCATATGGGGCATGTCAGAAATTACACCATCAACGACATGCTCACGCGCCATTTGCGCATGAAGGGATTCAATGTTTTGATGCCCATGGGTTGGGATGCCTTTGGTTTGCCGGCGGAAAATGCAGCCCTCAAGAACAAGGTCTCTCCTGCCAAGTGGACATTTGAAAACATCGCTTACATGAAAACGCAGATGAAATCGATGGGCTTGGCGATCGATTGGTCTCGGGAAATTGCAACCTGTGAGCCCGCCTATTACAAGTGGAACCAGTGGCTATTTCTGAAAATGTTGGAGCAAGGAATTGCTTATCGGAAAACGCAAGTGGTCAACTGGGACCCTGTCGATCAAACGGTCTTGGCCAATGAGCAAGTGATTGATGGTCGAGGCTGGAGAACAGGCGCGCCGGTCGAAAAGCGTGAAATTCCTGGCTACTATTTAAAGATCACAGATTACGCCCAGGAATTGCTGGAGTTTGTTGCCTCGGAAAAGATGCCTGGTTGGCCCGAGCGCGTGAAGCTCATGCAGGAGAATTGGATTGGGAAAAGCGAGGGTGTGCGCTTTGCTTTTAAGCACGATATCAAAGGTGAGGATGGCCAAGCGATTGACGCGGGCTTGATGCATGTGTTCACCACCCGTGCTGATACGATCATGGGCGTGACCTTTTGTGCCGTGGCCCCTGAGCATCCTTTGGCCACGCATGCCGCGAAGAGCAATCCCGCATTAAAGACCTTCATCGAGTTGTGCCAAAAGGGGGGAACCACAGAAGCTGAGATGGCCGTGAAAGAAAAAGAGGGCATGGACACAGGTTTGTTCGTTCAGCACCCTTTGAGCGGCGAGCAAGTCAGTGTTTGGGTGGGCAATTATGTGTTGATGAGCTATGGGGACGGAGCGGTCATGGGGGTGCCGGCCCATGACGAACGGGACTTTGCGTTTGCATTGAAGTACCAATTGCCCATCAAGCAAGTGGTGCAAGTGCCCGGCAGTCAATGCACGACTGAGCAGTTCAATGACCGCGTCTGGAGCGATGACTACGCCCTCAAGGGCATGGGGCTTGCTGTCAATTCAGGGGTCTACGACGGCTTGGTGTTCAAAGACTGTGTTCAAGCCGTGGCGAAGGACTTGTCTGCTCAACAGTTGGGCGAACTCAAAACCACTTGGCGCCTAAGAGATTGGGGCATTTCAAGACAGCGCTACTGGGGCACGCCCATCCCAATTATTCACTGCCCTGAACATGGTGCAGTGCCCGTGCCGGAGAAGGATTTGCCGGTCAAGTTGCCTTTGGATTGCATCCCTGATGGATCTGGCAATCCCTTGAATCACCACGAAGAATTTCATCGCGGCGTTGTCTGCCCCATTTGCGGTGTGCCCGCACGTCGTGAGACGGACACCATGGACACCTTTGTTGACTCCTCTTGGTACTTCATGCGCTACTGTGACCCCAAGGACGATCAACACATGGTCAGTGAAGGCGCCAAGTACTGGATGCCCATGGATCAGTACATCGGTGGGATTGAACATGCGATTTTGCACTTGTTGTATGCTCGCTTTTGGACCAAGGTCATGCGAGACTTGAAATTGCTTCAGGTCGATGAGCCTTTTACGAAGTTGCTCACACAAGGCATGGTGCTCAATCACATCTATTCCAAAAAAACCCCTCAAGGAGGGGTGGAGTATTTTTGGCCTCAAGATGTTGAGAACATTGCCGATGATTCGGGTCGCGTGACAAGCGCAAAGCTCATCAAAGACTTTGGCGACTACACGGCGGGCACTGTGGTGAGCTACGATGGTGTTGGTACCATGAGCAAGAGCAAAAACAATGGTGTTGATCCACAGGCACTCATTGAGCGGTACGGTGCAGATACAGCGCGCTTGTACACGATGTTTACAGCGCCTCCTGAGGCGACCCTTGAGTGGAATGACACGGCGGTAGAGGGCAGTTTTAGATTTCTAAGGCGTTTGTGGCAGTTCGCTTTTGAGCATCGAGCGCTGTTTGGTCAAGAGGCCCTCTCTACGGCTTTGCATCCAGAACGTTTAACGGCGTTGGCGCTCTCACCAAAGGCCAAGACCTTGAGGAGAGAAATCTATCAAGTCTTGAAGCAGGCCAATTTTGACTATGAGCGCATGCAGTACAACACCGTGGTCTCTGCGGTGATGAAGATGCTCAATGTGCTGGAGGCACAAGACCCTTTGTCTTGGCCAGAACAAGAGCGCGTCATATTTTGTGAGGCCATGGGCATTTTGCTTCGGGTCGTGAACCCGGTGTGCCCGCACATTTCGGAAGCCCTTTGGAGAGACCTGGGCTTTTTGACCGATCATGGGCCGATGTTGGATGTCAAGTGGCCCGACGTGCACGAGGCGGCATTGGTTCAAGACGAGCTGGAGTTGGTCTTGCAAGTCAACGGTAAATTAAGGGGCGCCTTGAAAGTGTCGGTCAATGCGTCGGAGCAAGAGATCAAAGAAATGGCTTTGGCGCATGAGGCCACACAACGCTTGCTGTTGGCCGCATCGCTGCAAGCGCCTAAAAAAGTGATTGTTGTGCCCAAGAGACTGGTCAATGTGGTGATTTGATGGCCATACCACGCAGAGCTGCTCTTCAACACCTTGTTCGCATTGGCTTGTCTTTGCCTGTGCTCACCCTCAGCGCCTGTGGTTTTGAGTTGCGAAAACCGCCTCAATTTGAGTTCAAGACACTTTTTTTGAACAATGTGACGACCAATGCCTTTGGTGTGGAAATGCTCACCGTTTTATCACAGGTTCAAGGTCTCAAAGTTTTGGTGGACCCAAGAGATTTGGACCAAGCGGACATGATTTTTGATTTGAATTCTGTGATCCGTGAAAAGGTGATCATTGGAAGAACTTCAACTGGGGCCATTCGAGAGTTTCAGTTGAGGGTCAAGATTTTATTTAAAGTGCGCACGCCCGCGGGCATTGAAAAAATCCCTGAAACCGAGTTGGTTCAGCGCAGAGACATCAGCTTCAATGAAAGCGCTGTTTTGGCCAAAGAAATGGAAGAAGAGTTGCTGTACCAGAACATGCAAACGGATTTGACCTACCAAATTTTGCGTCGCTTGGCGGCCATTCAAGTGGTGCATTGAGCCCTTGGCCCATGGATGTACATCGGTGTTCCTTTAATGATGACTCAATTGACAACTGAACTGAGTGCACACCTCAAGAGGGGGCTGTCCCCCTTGTATGTGATTGAGGGCGATGAAAGCTTGTTGGTTCAAGAGATGAGCGATGAGTTAAGAGCCTATGCACTTCAAGCGGGGTACTCTGAGCGCCAAGTCTTCACGGTCATGGGGGCTCATTTTGATTGGTCGGGTGTGCTGGCTGAATTTCAGTCGATGGGACTGTTTGCAGACAAGCAGTTGATTGAACTGAGAATACCCAGTGGCAAACCTGGCAAGGAGGGGGGGCAAGCCATTGAGCAATTGGTCGCCATGGTCGGCACCTTGCAAAGCTTGGGCGAGGCGTTGCCAGACAAGATTTTATTGATCACGTTGCCCAAACTCGACAAAATGTCCAAGTCCAGTGCGTGGCACCAAAGTCTGGAATCGGCGGCGCCCATCTTTGCTGTTCAAACCATCGAGAGAGGGGCTTTGTCCAATTGGATTGTTCAGCGTCTGTCTTTGCAAGCTCAACGCGTCATGCCCGGTGCAGAGGGGGCCCAAACACTGCAGTTTTTTGTGTCCTGTGTCGAGGGCAATTTATTGGCCGCACACCAAGAAATACAAAAGTTGGCCCTGTTGTACCCCAGTGGAGAGTTGACGTTTCCGCAAGTTCAGCAAGCTGTGCTCAACGTCTCCAGGTTTGATGTCTTCAAGTTGTCTGAGGCCGTTTTGTCCGGTCAGGTTGGCCGAGTGCAGCGCATGTTGGACGGTTTACAAGCCGAAGGCGAGGCGGCGGTGTTGGTGCATTTTGCGTTGACGGAGGACATTCGTCTCCTGTACAAAATCAAGTCAGCCGTAACGTCTGGCAAAGCGCTTCCAATGGTTTTAAAAGAACACCGGGTTTGGGGCAACAAGGAGAAGTTGATTGAGCGCGCCGTTGGCCACATCAGCATCCAAGTGCTTGAGAGGCTCTTGCAAGCCTGCCACAGAGTCGATGGCGTGGTCAAAGGTTTGAAAGCGCCCAATTGGCCAGAAAATCCTTGGATGGCACTGCAACAATTGGCATTTTTATGCGCCAAGAGCTGTTCTCTGTCAAAATAGACGCATGAGTACAACTGTTCAAAATCAAATCGATGCCTTGGGCCTGGCGGCTCGGCAAGCCAGTCGCCACATCGCTCGAGCAAGTGCTGCACAAAAACGTCAAACACTGGGCACTCTGGCCAGATTGCTGCGTGAGGAGGAAGCCGTCCTTTTGAGCGCAAATCAACGGGACCTTGAGCGTGCGCAAGCCAGTGGTGTGAGCGGGCCGCTGTTTGATCGATTAAAACTCAGCAGTGCAATTCTTCAAACTTGTGCGTTGGGCTGTGAGCAATTGGCGCTGATGCCCGATGTGATTGGAGAGGTGACGGGCCTGCGTGAACAACCCAGTGGCATACGAGTGGGTCAAATGCGGGTGCCCATCGGGGTGTTTGGCATGATCTATGAAAGTCGACCCAACGTGACCATTGAGGCCGCCTCCTTGTCGATCAAAAGTGGAAATGCGTGCATTTTGCGAGGGGGCTCGGAAGCCATTGAATCCAACAAAGCCTTGGCGACATTGGTTCAAAAAGCGCTTGTTCTGAATGGTTTGCCTCAGACGGCTGTTCAACTGATTCAGACCACCGAGCGAGAGGCCGTGGGCGTTTTGATTCGTTCGCCACAATGGGTTGACGTGATCATTCCCAGAGGAGGCAAGGGCTTGATTGCGCGCATCTCTGAAGAGGCCCGAGTGCCGGTGATCAAGCACTTGGATGGCAATTGCCACACGTATGTGGACGATGCCTTAGAGTCAGAGATGTATTTGAAGGTCATTGAGAACGCAAAAACTCAAAAATACAGTCCTTGCAACGCCTTGGAGAGCCTCTTGGTGAATGCGTCCGTTGCAGGCCCATGGTTGCCAAAGATCGCGGCCCGGCTGTGGGAGCATGGGGTGGAGTTGAGGGTGTGTGACGAGGCCTGGGCGCATCTGAGCGCATTGCCCCATGATGGGGCCTTGCTGAAAAGGGCCACGGAACAAGACTGGTTTGAGGAGTATTTGGCCCCCATTTTGAGTGTCAAAGTGGTGGCCGATGTGAGTGAGGCGATTGAGCACATCAATCACTATTCCAGTCACCACACCGATGCCATTTTGACGCAAAACCACACGCATGCGCAGCGCTTCTTAAGAGAGGTGGACTCTGCCAGTGTGATGGTCAATACAAGCACCCGATTTGCTGACGGATTTGAGTTTGGACTGGGTGCGGAAATTGGTATTTCAACCGATAAATTTCATGCAAGAGGACCTGTGGGCGTGGAAGGCTTGACGTCTTTGAAGTACATCGTACTGGGTCAAGGAGAGCTGCGCGGCTGAACTGAGGCCTGCGCCGGCTATTCAAGACCCCATGTGAAAAGCGCTTTGGCGCCCATCAGGCCAGTGCCTGTTTAAAATTGCCCCCATGGGCTTAAATTCATGAGCCCAAACGCTCGTGTCGAAAGAGAAGAGTACAAAAATGGTCCCCCACCTGATCACCGCATTGACCGGCCCCATCAACGAACTAGAGCAAAGAATCTTGGATTCAATGCCCGCCATTGAGAGGTGGTTTCGCTTGGAGTGGATGGAGCACACGCCCCCTTTTTATTCGTCTGTGGATATCAGGAATGCAGGCTTTAAGCTCGCGCCAGTTGACACCAACCTGTATCCCGGGGGATGGAACAATTTGACGCCGGAAATGCTCCCTTTGGCGGTGCAAGCGGCGATGGCGGCGATTGAAAAAATATGCCCCGAAGCGCGCAATCTTTTGGTCATTCCAGAAAATCACACCAGAAACTCGTTTTATTTGAGCAATGTGGCGCAGTTGCAGCGCATTTTTTACATGGCTGGCCTCAATGTTCGGATCGGTTCGATCAATCCCGAGATCAAAGAGACCACGGTCATTGATTTGCCCAACGGTGAGCGAGTGACCTTGGAGCCTGTGATTCGAGGCAAATACCGTTTGGGGCTCAAGGATTTTGACCCTTGTACGATTTTGCTCAACAATGATTTGAGTGCAGGCATTCCAGGTATTTTGGAGGACTTGCATGAGCAGTATTTGTTGCCGCCCTTGCATGCAGGCTGGAGTGTCAGAAGGAAGTCGCAGCATTTTGCGAGTTACGAAGAGGTCACGAAACGCTTTGGCAAATTGCTTGGGATTGACCCTTGGCTGATCAACCCCATGTTTGCGCAGTGCTCGGGGGTCAATTTTGCAGAGGGCTTGGGTCTTGAGGAGCTCAAAATTGCGGTGGAGGGTTTGCTTTTAAAAATTCGGAAGAAATACAAAGAATACGGCATTCATGAAAAGCCCTTTGTCGTGGTCAAGGCAGACAACGGCACCTATGGCATGGGCATCATGACGGTGAGAGATGTCAAAGATTTGGACGCACTCAACAGAAAAACCAAAAACAAAATGAGCGTGACCAAAGACGGTCAATCATTGACGCAGGTGATTGTTCAAGAGGGCGTTTTGACCAATGAGCGCATCAACGATGCGGTGGCAGAGCCTGTCGTCTACATGATGGACCGCTACGTGGTGGGTGGCTTTTACCGTGTGCACGCTGAGCGCGGTGTCGATGAAAATTTAAATGCGCCTGGTGCCTCGTTTGTGCCTTTGGCGTTTGAGCAAAGTGCGCATACACCTCAACCAGGATTGAAGGCTGGAGCGAGTGTGCCCAATCGTTTTTATATGTACGGTGTGATTGCTCGCTTGGCCATGTTGGCGGCCAGTTATGAGCTAGAGGCGACCGATCCCAATGCAGAGATCTATGATTAACAAGTCGTCCATGAACATTTTATTTGTTGCCGATCCATTGGCGTCTTTTAAGATTCAAAAGGACACGACGTTTGCGATGATGCGCGAGTGTGTTCGCCAAGGCATGGAGGTGTACGCCTGTGAGGTGGGAGATCTCTATTGGCGAAGTGGTGACAGGGTCACCGCACAGGCCTCAAGGGTGACATTGAACCTGAACGGGCACGATCAGTGGTTCAGCAAAGAGGAAAGTTGTGCGTTGGCGTTGAGAGAGTTTTCTGCGGTCTTGATGAGAAAGGACCCCCCCTTTGATGTGGAGTATTTTTATGCCACGCATCTTTTGGAGCATGCAAAGAGAGAAGGCGCACGGGTTTTCAATGATCCCGCTGCCTTGAGGGATCATCCAGAGAAACTCGCTATTTTGAATTTCCCTCACCTCATCAGCCCAACGCTTGTGACCAAAAGCGCACAGCAAATCAAAGCGTTTCACCAAGAACATCAAGACATCATCTTAAAACCTTTGGACGGCATGGGTGGCAGAGGCATTTACCGTGTCAAGAGCGACGGTTTAAATTTAGGCAGCCTGATTGAAACGCTGAACATGGAGGGCACACAAACGGTGATGGTTCAGCGCTATATTCCTGCTATAAAAAATGGGGACAAGCGAATATTGCTCATCAATGGACAGGCGGTGCCATTTTGTTTGGCCAGAATTCCGCAGGGCAATGAAGTGCGAGGCAATTTGGCTGCGGGTGGACTTGGGGTCGCCCAGGCGCTCAGTGCGCGCGACAAGGAGATTGCCAATGAATTGGGCCCCCTTCTTCAAGCCAAGGGCTTGTTTTTGGTGGGTCTGGATGTGATCGGTGACTTGTTGACTGAAATCAATGTCACGAGTCCGACGTGTTTTCAAGAAATCACGGATCAAACCGGCTTTGATGTGGCGGCCTTGTTTGTCAAGGAGCTCAGGGCGCAGTTATTTGTCTCAGAGCAACACCCGTGACGGTCGTCTTCTCTGCGGTTCAAGGCGTTGGCGCGGCCCGGACATTCACGGCAAAGTGTGGGGTATCGCCAAAACAACTCGGCAGGCCGCGGTGTTCTTCGTACTCTAGAACAACCTTTTCACCCAGGGTTTGATTTAACTTTTCAGCCACTTGCTCATCCCTGACAGTGAAGAAAAACTTGTCAGGTGCGGTTTGAAGATTGGCAATAGAGCGAATTTGCTCACCCTCCCACGTTTTACAGATCCAACCTTTGTAGGAAAGCTTTTGGACAAAACCCACGCTTTCTCCTTGAGAGTAGGCGAACTTGTAGGCAAAGAAAAGATAGATCACCGGGACCAAGAGACACAAGCCGATTAGCAAAAGCAAGGCTTTGTAGGCTTGCACTTTGATTTTTTGTAAAAAAAATTGGCTCATTGGGCGGCGTGAGAGATGTAATGCATAGGGTTCCTTTTGCGGTGGAGGTGGGTGGTGACTGGTATCAGTGTGAAGTGGCTTTGACCTTTGTTCTCCATGCGTGAAGCAAGGGCTCGGTGTAGCCACTGGGCTGCTCTTTGCCCTTGAAGACCAAGTCCAAAGCGGCTTGGTAGGCTTTGGAGCTTTCTAATTTGTCAGCCATGCTCACGTAGTGAGGATCGTTCTTGTTTTGCGCGTCCACAATGGAGGCCATTTTTTTGAACGCCGCCTTGACTTGTGCCGACTTCACAATCCCATGGTGCAACCAGTTGGCAATGTGTTGGCTGGAAATCCTAAGCGTGGCGCGGTCTTCCATGAGCCCGATATTATGTATGTCGGGCACTTTTGAGCAACCAACCCCTTGATCCACCCAGCGAACGACATAGCCCAAAATACCTTGGGCATTGTTGTTGAGCTCTTCTTGGATTTGTGAGGGGGTCCAATTGGGATTGGCGACCACAGGAACGCTCAACAAATCGGACAAGAGCTGTTCATGGCTTGGGTTGGTTCGGCTTTTTTCAATTCTCTTTTGAACTGAAAAGACATCCACTTGGTGGTAATGCAAGGCATGTAGGGTTGCAGCCGTTGGGCTTGGCACCCAGGCCGTGTTGGCACCCGCCAAGGGGTGAGCAATTTTTTGTTTGAGCATATCGGCCATCAAGTCCGGCATGGCCCACATGCCCTTGCCAATTTGTGCTTTGCCCCTGAGACCACAAGACAAGCCCACAAGGACATTGTTTTTTTCGTAAGCTTGAATCCAGGCGCTGGACTTCATGTCGCCTTTTCTCATCATGGGCCCCGCGAGCATTGAGGTGTGCATCTCGTCTCCCGTTCTGTCAAGAAAGCCCGTGTTGATGAACGCCACCCTGGACGGTGCACTGGCAATGCATGCTTTTAAATTCACGCTGGTGCGTCTTTCTTCATCCATGATGCCAAGTTTGACGGTGTTCTTTTTGAGTTTGAGTGCTTTTTCAACTTTCGTGAAAAGCAAGTCCGCAAAGGCGACCTCTTTGGGGCCGTGCATTTTGGGCTTGACAATGTAGACCGAACCTTTGCGGGAGTTTTTAATGCCAGAGGGCTTGGCTTTTAAATCGTGGATTGCAATAGCCGTTGTAATGAAAGCATCCAGTATTCCTTCAGGAATTTCTCGGAGTTCGGCGGTCTTGGGATCCTTGAACAAGATGGCGGGATTGGACATCAAGTGACCAACGTTCCTGAGGAAAAGCAAAGATCGACCAGGCAAGCTGATGTTTGAACCTGTTAAGGACTTGTAGGGTCTGTCTGGGTTCAGACTGCGGGTGAAGGTCAGGCCATTTTTAGACACCGATTCAGACAAGGTGCCTTTCACAATGCCCAGCCAATTTCGATAGGCCAACACTTTGTCTTGGGCGTCAACCGCGGCCACAGAGTCTTCCAAGTCCAAAATCGTTGACAAAGCCGACTCAATCACCAAGTCGCTCACGCCTGCAGGGTCCTTGGATCCTATGGCGGTGCTGCGATCGATGAGCAAATCCAAATGCAGGCCGTTGTGTTTAAACAAAACGCTGCTCGGGTGGTTTGGTTCCCCAGTGTAGCCCAAGCATTGGGAGGGTTTTGACAAGGCAGAGCTGATCCCAGAACTCAGGGTGACCTTTAAAGCCCCATTCACAATTTCGTATTTAACCGAGTCAATGTGCGAGCCCTTTTTGAGGGGGGCCACGCGGTCAAGCACATACCTTGCGTATTCGATGACTTTGGCGCCGCGCAAAGGATTGTAATTGGAGGTTTTTTCACATCCGTCAAGCTCACTGATCACATCGGTGCCGTACAAGGCGTCGTACAAGGAGCCCCATCGTGCATTGCTTGCGTTCAAGGCATAACGCGCATTCAAAATAGGAACCACCAATTGAGGACCTGCTTGCTGAGCGAGCTCTTTGTCCACATTCGATGTCGTGATCTTGATCTTTTTTGGGACTGGCACCAGATAGCCAATTTTTTGCAAGTAAGCTTTGTAAGCCTTTGCGTTTTTAATTGGGCCGGGATGCTTTAGGTGCCATTGGTCGAGATCGTTTTGCAAACGATCTCGCTCATTCAAGAGAGATTGATTGATCGGTGCGAGTTCTAAAACCAGCTTGCTGAACGTTTTCCAGAATGCATCAAGGCTCAAATGCGTGCCTGGGAGGACCTCATCTTTAACAAATGCGTAAAGATCGCTGCTGACGTGAAGGTGGTGGGCTTGAATTCTCTGAGACATGGTGATCAGTGTGTGAAGTTAAAAACAAGGGTTCTTGTAAAAGATTGTAGAGTTTTAAGGGGCTTGAGGGAAATATAGTGGCCAACTTATTTTAAAAAGTACCCAAATCGGTGCATAAATACCCCAAATTCATTCGATTGAACACAAGATTTGCGTGTTTGTCTTGACCTTGGTTGTGGGTGTCGAATAATGTGTGCGTCAAGGGGGTAAAACAATCATTTGCAGGCTGTGTGGCGCTAGAAATTATGGCCTACACTTATGAACTTGAGAAAATGTGCTCGTCAATTATTGTTTTGATAAAGTCTACGTCTGAGAATATTGAGTAGACGGTCCCACTTGACCCCATCCGCCAGCAAGGGATGGGGGTTTTTATAAAGTCACAACATGTCACTGGTTCAACTAGCTTTAAAGCGCTCTTACACATTCATTGTGATGGCCATCTTGATCCTCTTGGCCACGCCATTTGCTTTGCTCAATATGGCAACGGATATTTTCCCTGAAATCAACATTCCTGTTGTCAGTGTCATCTGGACCTACAACGGACTTTCAGCACAGGAGATGGGTCAAAGAATTGCATCTTCTAGTGAGCGCGGGATGTCCACGGTGGTCAATGACATCGAGCACATTGAGTCGACCTCTTTGAACGGCATCACGGTCATTAAAATCTTCTTTCAACCCAAAGCGAATATTCAGGCGGCCATCTCTCAAGTGGTGGCCTCGGTGCAGGCACAAGTTAGGCAATTGCCCCCCGGCATCACCCCCCCCTTGGTGATCAAATACTCAGCCTCGAGCATTCCTGTCATTCAGTTGGCTTTGTCAAGCCCCACTTTGTCTGAGTCCTCCTTGTTTGATGCAACCATCAACTCATTGCGCCCCCAACTGGTCACCATCCCGGGTGTGGCCATTCCCTTTCCCTATGGCGGGAAGATCAAAGTGGTGTCCGTGGACATCAACAATCGAGAGCTGCAGGCCAGAGGCCTGGCGCCCTCAGATGTGGTCAATGCCATCAGTCTTCAAAATTTGATTTTGCCCTCCGGTACGGCCAAACTAGAGGGCTCAGAGTACGCCGTGTCCTTGAACAGCTCGCCAACCACCATTGCCGGCTTGAACGACTTGCCTGTTCGGACAAGCAACGGTGCGACCGTGCTGATCAAGGATGTCGCCAATGTAAGAGACGGCTTTCAGCCCCAGACGAATATTGTTCGGCAAGATGGATCTAGGGGTGTGCTGCTGTCGATCTTGAAGAACGGGGGGGCATCGACCCTTGACATTGTTGACGGTATCAAGAAGGCCCTGCCCATTGCTGCACAAAGCATGCCCCCAGATATCAAAGTGAGCCAATTGTTTGATCAATCTATTTTTGTCAAGGCGGCGATCAAGGGTGTGGTGAGTGAGGCCATCATTGCCGCGGCTTTAACGGCGGCCATGGTCTTGCTTTTCTTGGGCAGTTGGAGGAGCACGCTCATCATTGCTTTGACCATTCCTTTGTCCATCTTTTCATCCATTTTGATTTTGTTTGCGTTGGGTGAGACGCTCAACTTGATGACGCTTGGAGGCTTGGCTTTGTCTGTGGGTATTTTGGTGGACCAAGCCATTGTGACCATTGAAAACATCGAGCGCCACCTTCACATGGGCAAGCCCTTGTATGACGCCATTGAGGTTGGAGCGGGTGAGATTGGGGTGCCTGCTTTTGTTGCAACGCTTTGCATTTGTATTGTGTTTGTGCCCATGTTTTTTCTCTCAGGGGTTGCAAAATTTTTGTTTGTCCCTTTGGCCGAAGCTGTTGTGTTTGCCATGTTGGTGTCGTTTTTCTTGTCCAGAAGCTTTGTGCCAACCATGGTCAAGTTGCTGATGGGGCACCACGATCACGGTGCACCCAAGGGGCAAAAAAAGACCAATGTGTTTGAAAATATTTACATCAAATTCGATCAACTGTTTGAGCAATTTAGGGCCGGCTACAGGGAAATACTGGCAACAGTGTTGATGAACAGGAAGGCATTTGGAACCGCGTTTTTGAGCTTTTGCATTGTTTCTTGCGGATTGTTCCCTTTCCTTGGGAGAGATTTTTTCCCCAGCGTGGACTCGGGACAAGTGAGGCTTCACTTTAGAGCACCAACTGGCACAAGAATTGAAGAAACAGCGAAATTGGCCGATGCCATCGAGGCCAAAATCAAGCAATTGATTCCCAAAGAAGAGTTGGAAACCATTTTGGACAATCTAGGTGTGCCCAACAGCGGTATCAACTTGTCTTATAGCAATGGGGGTACTTTTGGTTCTTTGGATGGGGAATTGCTCATTGCCTTGACAGAGGAGCACCGACCCTCCAGTGTGATAACCACGCTTTTGCGAGAAGAGTTGCCCAAGTCCTTCCCAGGCGTGGAGTTCTTTTTTCAGCCAGCAGATATTGTGACCCAAATTTTAAATTTTGGCCTTCCTGCAGCGATTGACGTGCAGTTGACGGGCAACGACTTGCTTGGCAATGCAGAGCTGGCTGCGGAAATCACAAAAGAAATTGCAAAAATACCAGGTGCTGTTGATGCACACGTTCATCAAAAGCTCAATGCCCCGGGCATTGCACTTGAAATGGATCGCTCTAGACTTCAACAAATGGGCCTGAATGCGCAAAATGTGGGACAAAATGTATTGATCGCTTTGTCGGGCAGCTCGCAAACGTCACCTGCATTTTGGCTCAACCCCAAAAATGGTGTGGTGTACAGCATCGTGATACAGAATCCACAGTATTCATTTCAAACACTCAATGACTTGTTAAGCATCCCTGTGAGCAGCCAGGTCAACCCTGTTGAGAGCACGCAGCTTTTAGGTAACTTGGTGAGCTCAAGGCCTGTCAGGCAGTTGCCCATCGTGTCAAGGTACAACATCTCTCCGGCCATTGATATTTATGTGAACGTTCAAGGGACGGACTTGGCAAGCGTTGCAAACAAGGTGGCCGGTATTGTGGAGAGCATGAAAACCAAGTTGCCCAAAGGATCTCAAGTGGCCATCAGGGGTCAAGTTCAAACGATGCAATCTTCTTTCATTGGTCTAGGTGTCGGATTGGTGATGGCGATCATCTTGGTCTATTTGCTGATCGTTGTGAATTTTCAGTCATGGATCGACTCGGCCATTATCATCACAGCATTGCCAGCCGCTTTGGCAGGCATTGCTTGGATCCTCTTTTTGACCGGAACCACTTTGAGTGTTCCGGCCTTAACGGGTGCCATCATGACCATGGGGGTTGCAACGGCCAACAGTATTTTGGTGGTGTCTTTTGCCAAGCAGCAAAGGGAAGAGGGACTCAATCCCTATCAATCGGCGCTAGAAGCCGGTGCCACAAGGATTCGTCCAGTATTGATGACCGCGCTGGCCATGATCATTGGGATGATTCCAATGGCACTGGGCCTTGGTGAGGGGGGCGAGCAAAATGCGCCCCTGGGTCGTGCGGTCATTGGTGGCTTGATCTTTGCAACCGTCTCCACCTTGTTTTTTGTGCCAGTTGTCTTTGCCGCGGTTCACCAAAGTCTTTTTGATAAAGAATTAAAGAAGTCAAAATAAATTAAACGTTGATGATTTAAATAGGAAATGAAGATGTCAAATCAGTCGATTGTTGCCAAAAGCAAAATTTGGATATGGGGTTTCGTTATTTTGTTGGGTGTGGGCTCTGCCAACACCATTTTTAATCGCATAGGGAACGCGAAGATTTTAGAAAAACAAATAGAAGAAAAAACCAAATTGTTTGTGAAGATTGATGTGGTTAAAAATGCCGATGCCCCGCAGATTTTAAGGCTGCCTGGTACTTTGTTGGGGTTCTCCCAGTCGCCTGTTGCCTCTCGTGCAAGTGGCTACATCAAAAGATGGCACAAAGACATTGGCAGTTTGGTGCAAGAGGGTGAAGTGCTAGCAGAAATCGATACGCCTGAGTTGGATCAGTTGTTGTCACAATTGGTCGCGACGCAGCAACAAGCGTCAGAGAGCATGCAGTTGGCAAAGTCCTCTCTTGAGAGGTGGGAGGCCCTGAGGAAAAAGGATGTTGTCTCTCAGCAAGAGTTTGAAGAAAAGAAAAGCATCTATACGCAAGCCATTGCCAACTTCAACGCGGCGGCAGCGAACGCTGAAAGAACTCGTCAGTTGAGTGGCTTTAAAAAGGTGGTGGCCCCTTTTTCAGGTGTGATCACGAAGCGCAATATTGACATTGGGGACTTGATCGATGGAACAACAAAGCCCCTCTTTTTAATCGCAAAAACGGATCCGTTGCGCGTTTATATCAATGTCCCGCAATCTTACTCTCAGTGGGTCAAAGTGGGTCAGCCCGCCGACATCAGCCTGGATGAAATCAGAGGCAAGACCTTTCAAGGTCAGATCACGAAGTCGGCTTCAGCCATTGATCCCTTGACAAGAACCATGCAAGTTGAGATCACGCTAGGCAACAAAGAGAAAAAACTGCTGCCCGGTGCATTTGTGCAAGTGAATTTAAAGCTACCTGCATCCAACGCAATCAATATTCCTTCCAATGCCTTGTTGATCAGAAAAGAGGGCACACAAGTCGCTGTGGTAGATGCTGAAAATAAAATTCATCTCCAAAAAATTCGTTTGGGAAGAGACTTTGGTGTAAACGCGGATGTCATCGAAGGCTTAAAAGGCGGCGAGAGATTGGTTTTGAACCCCTCAGATTCATTGAGTGAGGGAGATGTGGTGAGTGTCGTTGTGGATGCGGTAAAGGCCGAACAACCCGCATCTGGAAACACTGAAAAGGCAAAGCCATGAAAAACGTGGGTTTGATGGGGTTGGTCATGACCGGGCTTGTTGCTTGCTCAAGTCCACCCAAATATGAAAAAGTAAAGATCGAAATGCCTGCAGAGTTTCGGGAGATCGGTGCTTGGAAAGTGGCCAAACCCAATGATCAACAACTCAAGCAGCGCTGGTGGGAAGAATTTGAGGACAAAGAGTTGTCTCAGTTCGAGGAGCGAGCACTCAAGAACAGCTCCAATTTGAAAATTGCCATTGAGCGTGTCAACCAAGGCCGCGCCAACTTTGGCACGGCCAGTGCAGGGCTTTTGCCACAGTTCAATGCCGCGGGTCGTTTGGCGCGTTTAGAGATTTCAGGGGCCAGGCCCTTGACCAACTACAACACGCCAAATCAAGCCACTGTTCAAACGGATATCTTGCCCCAAGTTCTGGCCTCTTATGAGCTTGACTTTTGGGGACGTGTGAGCTCCAGTGTTGCAGCGGGGGAGGCCAGCTTGGAGCAGTCCATGGCGGACTTTCAAAACGTTAAACTGGTCTTGTCCACCGATGTCGCCACGAATTATTTTAATTTAAGACAAGCCGATATTGAAATTGATTTGCTGACGCAGTTGATCCGATTGCAAGAGAAAGCGGTCCTTTTGGCCTCTGAGCGCTTTAAATTGGGTTTGAACTCAGCCCTCGAAAGTGCTCAACAACAAATAGCGCTTGATACAACCTTGGGTTTGATCGAGCAAGTTAAAAGATCCAGAAACATCTTTGAGCATGCTCTGGCCGTATTGATTGGAGAAAACCCAACAAATTTCAAGGTTGCGGTCAATTTGGCCGATAGACCCACAATAGACATACCTCTTGGTATACCAGCTGTTTTATTGGAAAGACGGCCTGATGTGGCCTCTGCTGAGCGGGCTGTTGCTGCTGCAAATGCACAAATTGGAATAGCGCAAGCGGCGTATTATCCTCAGATCACTCTTGGTGGAGGTTTTGGTTATGAGGCAACAAAGCTTTCAAACTTGTATTTTGCCCCTAGTCGAGTTTGGTCATTTGGACCAAGTTTGTCCTTGCCCTTGTTTGATGGTGGAAGAATTGATGCAAACGTTGCATTCAGCAAGTCCACTTACGCGATCGCTGTAGAGAGTTATAAAAAAGCGGTCCTCACAGCCATGCAAGAAGTTGAAGACGGCGTGAGTGGTGTTTTGGCTTTAGATAAAGCCTGGCTACAAGCCACTCGGGCAAGTCAAACGGCTTCCCGCATCTTTGAAATATCAAAGGAGCGTTACAAGGGTGGGGTTTCAAGTGCCTTTGAACTGGCTTTGGCTGAACAAGCCTACATCAATACAAAACGCTTGGAAACCCAAGCTTTTGCATCCAAGCTTCAGGTACAAATATTTTTGATCAAAGCGACAGGTGGCGGGTGGAGCGGCAAAAAAGCTGAGGGCTTATAAATCAAAAGCATGGTGCGAGCGACGTGCTTTAAGCACAATGGCGCTGCATTTTGAATTTGCTCAATAGACTCAAGGCCTTTCCCTTTTGCAGTCAATAGAGACGTCTGACTTAAACCAGTGAATGGACTTATGCGCAAAGGCCTTTCATGCCGTGTGCTTTTTTTATGGTGTCGAGTTCCGCAGACGTTAAAAACGTTAAGAAATGCTGCGCTGCATGGAGTCGAACCGCATCTGTAGAGATGGCTATTGGAATCCCCGAAGAAAATATAGTGGTGTAAGCAATCTCTGTTGGAAGTGTGCCCAAGACATCAATGCCTTGAATAGCAACCAGTTCACTCAACTGCTGAAAACCAAGAGCAGCTTGACCGCTTGCGATCAAAGAGCCGACTGGTGTTCCGGGAGGGGGCACAACCAAACAGGATTTGACTTGTGAGGACAGGCCCCAATGCTCGAAAAGTTTCTCAAGATAAACACCGCTTGGACCAGTAGAGTAGCTCAAACTTTTGCTAGAAAGGACGGCCTTTTTAAGGCTTGATTCATTAGAAATATCAGGATGTTCGGCGCCACCTTGAACTGCTACAGCAATTTGTGATTCAACCCAGTCTTGTCGGGAGCCGTGTTTCAGATGTCCATTCTGAATCAGGCGATCAATGGCGTCTGAGCCAAGCAGTGCAATGTCGTAGTTTTCACCATTTTCAATGCGTTTTGCGGCATCAA
>CANCLK010000112.1 GCA_947378785.1 Comamonadaceae bacterium | reverse complement strand
TGTGGCGGGCCTGCTCCTGTGAGGGTGCAAAAAGCATTTAGAATACATGCCGAGGATGCGACTGTGGCGAAATTGGTAGACGCAATAGGTTTAGGTCCTATCGGCAGAAATGCTGTGCTGGTTCGAGTCCAGTCAGTCGCACCATCCTTTGTTTAAAAAGCACTTCTCAGTCTCCCATCCTTCAGAGGGCCGGACACCAGGCCTACTTCGGTTGCCATTTGCTTGGCGCAAGTTCAAGCACTGCATCAAGCACATCAGCACCCATGGCGCTTGCCATTGCTCAAGACCCTTGAGCTTGCCCAATACACCTCATTACACATGTGCATGTGACGAATCCGTGTCAAAAGCGTTCACTCGAGCCAATATATTTATTGGATTTCGTGGTTTCACTCTTGAGTATTCAATCCGTCTCTTGTTAAATGCAGGTATTCATCTTCGAAGACTTTCATGGATCGATGCCACTCTAAGGGGCGAATGCGAACTTGAAGCGCAAACGGGCGCCACCACGTGTGCCCAGGCGTCTGTATTTTGGGTGTTCCTGGTTTGGTATTTTGACTGGAGAGTCAGCTTTGTTGAAAATGTCCGATGAGCGGTTGCACGCAGGTGATCAAGATGCCAGTGGCCTTGTAGGGGGGCGCGAATCCACTTTGTGCGAGACACCAGAGCCCTTGCGCTTTTTGACCTGGCAAGAGTTGGGTCTGGGTGCAAGCACTTTGGCTCTTTTATCGGGTTGTGGGGGGGCTGGTGTGGATCCAAGTTTGGGCCGCCCTTTGATCGACCCTTCCTTGGCGCAGAATAATTTTTCTCTTTTGGGGGCTGTTGCCGTTGAGCCCACCCGGCGAAGCTTGCTGACTGCCACGCCCACGAATATCGCCGCGACAAGCGACGCCACTTCTTTGTTCAATTGGGCCGAAGCCCAATACCCCTCGCTCTTTCCAAGTGGCGCGAGCAATTTGGTGCATGACAGTTATCTGTACCGTTACTACGCAAGCACGCAGACGTATTTGGGTGTGAGTGTGCAAGGGGACTCCAGCGCAGATGTGTTTGTTTTGGGGCCCATCAGTGCCAATGTGCTCACGCGGGTGGGGTCTTTGCAAGGCTTTGCTTGCTTGGTCAATGGCGGTTTGTGTGCTTTGGGTTCAGTCAATGCGGCGTCTCGTTTCTTGCACCAAGCCACCTTGGGCTTCACGCGCAATGAGTTGAATGTCTTTGCCTCAAGCAATGTGTCTGCTTGGTTGGATGCGCAGATGTCTTTGCCCATTTCTCAGTCCTACACGCAGATGATGCAAGCAATGGGTTTTGACAATTCAACGAACATCAACTCTAGCGCTGGCATGGACAATGTCATTTGGCGCAAGCTCATCACCTCCGGTGACAGCCTGAGACAGCGTGTCGTCTTGATGCTCTCGGAGTTGTGCGTGTTGTCTGTGCTGGGTGTGCCCAGTCAGTGGAGGCAATTTGGCGTGGCGCATTATTTGGACATCTTGGAGCAAAATGCATTTGGCAATTACCGCACCCTCCTTGAGCACATCACCTTGTCCCCCGCCATGGGCTATTACCTTACCTACAAAGGCAACGTCAAGGCCAGCACCGTCACGGGCAGTCAACCCGATGAAAACTATGCAAGAGAGCTCATGCAGCTCTTCACCATTGGTTTGATCAAGCTCAACAACGACGGCACCCCTCAAACCGCAGCAGGTGTGCCCCTGGAGACCTATACCCAGGCCGATGTGAGTGGTTTGGCGCGTGTTTTTACGGGGTGGGACTTGGACACGGGTGGGCTCACCACGCCTTACCCCCCCTTACTCATGCAGAGCCCCATGGTGCAAGTGAGCGCTCGCTACGAGACGGGCGCCAAGAGTTTTCTTGAGGTCACCATTCCCGCGGGGACCTCGGCCACCCAGTCCTTGAAAATCGCACTGGACACGGTCTTCAATCACCCCAATGCGCCCCCCTTTTTGGCCAAACAAATGATTCAACGTTTGGTCTGCAGCAACCCAAGCCCAAGCTTTGTTAACCGGGTGGCCAATGCCTTCATCAACAATGGGGCCTCGGTGCGCGGTGATTTAAAGGCCGTGCTCAAAGCCATTTTGATGGATCCGGAGGCCAGAGACATGAGCTTGATCGGTCAAAGTCCCTTTCTTGGAAAAATACGCGAGCCTGTGGTGCGTTTTTTAAATTGGGCCCGCGCCTTTCAAGCCAATTCCGCCTCCAATGTCTGGGCCGTGGGGGATTTGTCCAGCCCAAGCACGGCCTTGGGGCAGTCCCCTTTGCGTGCGGCAACTGTTTTTAATTTTTTCCGACCCGGCTACGTGCCTCCCAACTCTGCGCTCGCCGATGCCGCGCTCCTGGCCCCAGAGCTGCAAATCGTCGATGAAACGTCTGTTGCCGCTTACATCAACTTCATGCAAAAAGTGGTCTCCGGCTCTGGTGTTGGCGATGTCAAGGCAGACTACACGGCGCTCATTGCAATTGCAAAAGACTCGAGCGCCTTGCTCGCCGAGCTCAACACCGTGCTTTGCGCCCAGGCCTTGAGCACCGATGTGTTGGCCACGATGAAGAGTGCGTTGGACACGATCGCAGTGACCACGGCGGGCGGTGTATTGAACCGAATCTACGCCGCCTTGACCCTGGTCATGGCGTGCCCGCAGTACATTGTTTTGAAGTGAGGATACGCGATGCATCCTAAAGTACAAGTCCTTGAAAAAAACCAGTCCAGAAGAAGTTTTTTAAAGACGGGCTTGGGTTTCAGTGTGGCCGGCGTTGCGGCGCCCTTGGCGCTGAATTTGGCAGCCATGGCAGAGGCGGCCGCGGCCTCTAGCGCATTGACTTCAAGCGATGATTACAAAGCCATTGTTTGCCTCTTCATGTACGGGGGCAACGACTATGCCAACACCTTGATCCCCTATGACGCACCCAGCCACGCCGCGTACAGCAGTTTTCGATCGAATTTGGCCATCGGTTTGCCTTTTTTGAGCGATACCCTCTTAAAGCCTGCCACGCCTTTGCTCAATGCACGGCAATATGCGTTGGCCCCCGAGTTGTCCTCTTTGGTCCCAATTTTTGATGCGGCTCAAATGAGTGTGATCTTGAACGTTGGCACCTTGGTGCATCCCGCAACAAAAGCGCAGTACACCAGCGCATCGGTGCCATTGCCCCCGAAGCTTTTTTCACACAACGATCAGCATTCTTATTGGCAGTCAACTTACCCAGAAGGGGCGACCTCAGGTTGGGGGGGACGCATGGGTGACTTGTTCCAATCTGCCAACTCCAAAGCGGCCTTTACCTGCATTGGTCTAGGCGGCAACGCGGTTTACTTGACTGGCAAATACACCTCTCAGTACCAGTTGAGCGCCTCCGGCTCTGTGCAAATCAATGGCATCAAAAG
>CANCLK010000111.1 GCA_947378785.1 Comamonadaceae bacterium | reverse complement strand
AGCGTCAATCAGACCGGCCAAAACGAACATTTTGGTCTGCAATTCACCCATCAGCTCTGGCTGGCGAGCAGCTGCTTCGAGGTACTTGCTTCCCATGATGCCGATACCGATACAAGCACCCAAAGCGCCCAAACCGATGATGAGACCTGCAGCCAGAGCAGCAAAACTAATAACTTCCATGATTGACTCCTAAATTATCAAAAAAACGAAACAAAAAACGAAAACGAAACGAAAACCAGATCAGTGCGCGTCGTGAGCTTGCCCGATGTAGACCAAGGTCAACATCATGAACACGAACGCCTGCAGCAAGATAATGATGATGTGGAAGACAGCCCACGCCCAGCCTGCCACGACGTGCAACAGCAACAGCAACAGACTTGAAGGCTCAGCCGACATCGCCCAAGAGCCACCCAGCAAAGCGATGAGCATGAAAACCAGCTCACCCGCATACATGTTGCCGAAGAGTCGCATACCGTGCGAAACGGTTTTGGCAACAAATGAAATCAGCTGCTCAGCGATATTGATGACACCCAAAATCACGGCAAAAATCGGGTTCTTGCTGGTGCCGAATGGCGCGGAAACCAACTCGTGGGCCCAGCCGCCAATACCTTTGATCTTGATGTTGTAGAACAGGCAGATAAACAGCACAGAGACCGACAAACCCATCGTCACCGAGAGATCGGCCGTCGGCACAACCCGGAGGTAGGCATGGTGAGGGTCAAGCCCTGCAGCGCCAAAGACACCGCTCCAGATCACCGGCAGCAAGTCCAATGGCAACAAGTCCATGGAATTAAGCAAGAAAATCCACACAAAAACTGTCAGCGCCAGTGGGGCCACCATTTTGCGACTGGTGGCGTTATGAACAATAGATTTGGCTTGGCCGTCCACCATTTCAAACAGCATCTCAACGGCAGCCTGAAAGCGCCCTGGAACGCCTGATGTGACTTTACGCGCCGCGAGCCACAGGAAAAAAGATCCCAGTACGCCCAACAAAACGGAGAAAAAGATGGAGTCGATATTGAAAACTGTGAAGTCAACAATCTCAGTTTGCGGCTTGTTTTGCCAATGCGTCAGGTGGTGAACAATATAGTCACTGGCCGACGGTTGATTTGCTACTTCAGACATTGTTTACTCTTTAAGCCGTTTTTCGTTTATGACGCAACAAGAGCGCCAGCCAATACACCTTCAGAGCCAGAATCAGGCCGATCAGCATGGCCAACCAGTCCAGATCTGCAACCAACCGGGGGGCTGCAGCCAACATACCGACACTCACGCCGATCTTGACTGCCTCCCACACAAAAAATCCAAATCCAGCGGTGACCGGACTGATTGACGAGAACTGACTCGTCAAACCGCGCGCAAAAAGCGCACCCGGAATCACCACCGCCAACGCACCATACAAAACAGACCAAGCCACATGGCCTTCGCCCGTGGCAGCCAAGGCCACCAACGCGGCCAAAATACCAAGCGCCAATTGCCCCAACACAATCCACCAAATCGAGAACGATGGCTCTTCTTCGCGGAGCCGCTGCGCCTGCTCGCGCGTCAATGGCGCAAAGCTCTCCGCGTCAGCTGCCTCATCCATCGCGAGATCAGCCTTTGCATTTGACACACGTTGTCTCGCTTCTGTCATTGTCTTCACCATGGGTTACGCCAAGGTTACATGCGCGTATTTAGCAAAGCCGCTTATTATAAGTAGAAACCCCCGATCACCGTCAAGAAAATTATCCCCATCCGATGCTGCGGCGCATCAATGCACTGAAAACACCTAGTCCTGTGGATAAAAAATCATCGTGGATGCATGGCATCAAACAGTCCCTGCCAGACCGCCACAAGCTGGCGACGCACCCTTGGCTCAAGCCCTTGTCGCACCGATTGCTGGAACCAGGTCTGTGGCATGTCCGCCACGAAGCCGTCGCACGCGGAGCAGCCATCGGCATCTTTTGGGCTTTTGCAGTCCCATTTGGACAGTTTTTATTTGCGGCCGCTCATTGCGTCTGGTGGCGCGGCAATATTCCCGTGGCCGCCGGCTTGACGCTGATCACCAACCCCTTCACGCTGGCGTTCTGGCTGTGGCTAGCCTATAAGGTCGGCAGCTCCTTACTAGGTACAGAGGGCCCCGTGCCTGACCTCGAACCGGTGGTCAGCCAGGCGGCAGGCATCTTGGATTGGATCACCAGCTTCGGCGCACCGGCCGCTTTGGGCATGGGTTTGTTTGCCGTTCTTGGCGCCGCATTAGCGTACGTCAGCGTCAAATTGGCGTGGCGAATGCGAATCGGTTTCAAGCGCCGACATCGTTCATGAGGGCTCTGCCAACTTTGCCGGACAATTCATCTTATGAGCACCTCCACTTCATTGCACCCAGCCTCCGCTCCCGGCGCGGACTTGCCCACCACCTTGTGCTATCTCAACGGTGCCTACACCGCGCTGCGTGACGCCAAGATCAGCGTCATGGATCGTGGCTTTATTTTTGGTGATGGGGTTTATGAAGTGGTGCCGGTGTATGCCGGCGAACCGTTTCGTTTTGCCCAGCACATGGCTCGCTTAGAACGCAGCTTGGCCGAATTGCGCATCGCCAATCCCTTGACGCACGCTGAATGGCGTGAGATTTCGCAGACGCTGGTCGCGGACTTTGCACGCGAATCCGGCACAGCCACCCCGCCAGACCAGTTGATCTATATCCAAGTCACGCGAGGCGTCGCGATGCGCGATCACGCGATGACCGATGGCGTAACGCCCACCATTTTCGTCATGGCAAACGCCATGAAACCAGTGCCGGCCGCGCAACGTGCCACCGGCGTGGCGTGTGTCAGCGCCGAAGATTTTCGCTGGGAAAAAGCGCACATCAAAAGCACCAGCTTGCTGGGTGCGGTGTTCTCGCGGCAAATCAGTGCCGATGTCGGCGCGTTGGAAACCGTGATGTTTCGCGATGGCTTTCTCAGCGAAGCGGCGGCCTCAAATGTCTGGGTCGTCAAAGACGGTTGTGTGCTGGGCTCACCCAAAGACCACTTGGTGCTCGAAGGCGTGCGCTATGGTTTGATCGAAGCCTTGTGTCGCGAGGCTGGTCTCGGCTTTGAACTGCGCCGCATCAGTCGCGCT
>CANCLK010000110.1 GCA_947378785.1 Comamonadaceae bacterium | reverse complement strand
GACATCGCGCCCGGCGAGTTGCGTTGCATCATCGGCCCCAACGGCGCAGGTAAGACGACGATGATGGACATCATCACCGGCAAGACGCGGCCCGACGAAGGCACGGTTTTCTTTGGCAGCACGATTGATTTGTTGCGCTACAAAGAAGCTGAAATCGCGCAGTTGGGCATCGGTCGTAAATTTCAAAAACCAACGGTATTTGAACAACTCACCGTGTTCGAAAACCTGGAACTTGCACTCAAAACCAACAAGGGCGTGAAGGCGTCCATGTTCTTCAAGCTCGACTCCCAACAAAGCGACCGTTTGGCTGAGATATTGGTGACGATTCATCTGGCAGAAAGTGTCGGGCGCCTTGCCGGTAACTTGAGCCATGGCCAAAAGCAATGGCTAGAAATTGGCATGTTGCTGATGCAAGACCCTAAGTTGCTGTTGCTCGACGAGCCTGTGGCGGGCATGACCGACGAAGAAACCGCACGTACAGCAGAACTGTTTTTGACACTCAAGGGCAAACACTCCTTGCTGGTGGTGGAGCACGACATGAGCTTCATTCGCACCATCTCTGACATCGTCACGGTGCTGTGCGACGGTTCCGTGCTGGCCCAAGGCACGCTCGACCAAGTGCAGGCCGACGAACGCGTGATCGAGGTCTATCTTGGCCGTTGAACTGAAAAACTTATGCTGAACGTCAAAAACATCAACCAGTACTACGGCGGCTCTCACATCCTGCGTGACGTCAGCTTGCAAACGCAGCTTGGCAAAGTCACTGTGCTGCTGGGGCGCAACGGTGTTGGTAAAACCACGCTACTCAAATCTTTGATGGGACTGGTTCCCATCAAGACCGGAAGCATCGAATTTGACGGCAAGCTCATTCAGAGTGCCACGCCTTATGAGCGCGCCCGTGCTGGCATGGGTTTTGTACCGCAGGGACGCGAAATATTTGCGCGTCTCACGGTTGAAGAAAACCTGCGCATGGGGCTGGCCTACAAAAGCGCCAGCACGCCGATTCCCTCCGAACTTTACGAGCTGTTTCCTGTCCTCAAGCAGATGCTGCACAGGCGCGGCGGCGACCTGTCCGGCGGTCAGCAGCAGCAACTCGCGATTGCGCGTGCGCTCGCGGCCAAGCCCAAGCTGTTGATTCTGGACGAGCCCACTGAAGGGATTCAACCCAGCATCATCAAAGATATCGGCCGCGTGATTCGCATGCTCGCTGACCGTGGTGACATGGCGATCTTGCTGGTGGAGCAGTACTACGACTTTGCCGAAGCGCTGGCCGACGACTACCTCGTGATGGAACGTGGTGAGTTCATCGGCCGTGGTCAGGGCAAAGACATGCAAGCCAACGGTGTGCGCCAGATGGTGGCGATTTAGATCAGTGCTGGTGGCCGTGAGCGCCGTGCACATGGCCGTGGGCGATTTCTTCTTCAGACGCAGCGCGCACTTCCATCACGGCCAGGGTGAAGCGCAGGTCTTTGCCTGCGAGTGGGTGGTTGCCGTCTAGCAAGACAGTGTCGCCCTTGATCTTCATGACGGTGAAAACGTGCATGCGGCCGTCGTCGCCATGGCCTTCAAGCTGACCACCCACTTTCACGCCGGGTGGGAACTGGGTCTTAGGGATGGTTTGCACAAGACCTTCGTCGCGCACGCCAAAGGCGTCAGCGGCTGCCAAGTCGAGTGTGGTTTTGAAGCCAGTGACTTGGCCGTCCAATGCCTCTTCAATTTTGGGCAGGGTGTTGCCGTAGCCGCCGTGCAGGTAAACCATCGGTTCTTGGCTTTCTTCAACGACTTTCCCCTGGCTGTCGGTGACTTTGAAGCGCAGGGTGACGGCGGAGTTTTTTTCGATCTTCATGGTGTGCTTGAGTAGGTTGGCAGATATTTTTGCAGCCGATATTGTCGCGCCTGCGGGGTCGTCCCGCTCGACAGCGTTTTATACCGACCAGATTCGCGGGTTCGGTGCTTCAAGTGCCCAAAAATGCAGACGCCATGCGCGCCACACTTGCTTGAGTAAATCCATGGCCGGTTCCACCACGGGCGCCAACACACGCACCACCACCACCTGCTCGTTCGGGCTGGTGGCACCGGCTGTTGACTGCAGGGGGTGCGGCTCAAGCACCTCGCGCGCCACATCCAGCGCGGCTTGTCGGCGCTTGCGGTCTAGTTTGCTGCCGGCTGCAAAAAAAAGCGTGGCCATGCAGCGGTGCCCTGCCAAGCCCAGCGGGTTGTTCAGCAGCAACTCGTCATGCGCGGCCAGTCGTGCCCGTTCCAGCCAAACGCCGGGGACTTCGATGTGCTGGTTAAAACTGCCCTCTACAAACGGCAGCCCCGCGTTCGGTAAACCGAGCGCTGTGACATCCCAGCCCATCATTTCTGCGCCCGGGGCGAGGTTCATGGTGAGCCGATTTTCTGCCAAGCAACCACTGTAGCAAAGCGCCTCGAGCGGCAGCCACTCCAGCCGCGCATCGGCGGCCAGAGTCACATGGGCGCGTTGCAGGGCCTGCTCGCCCAGCGAGCGGTAAAAACGAGTCGCGCCAGGGGTGGTGAGTAGCCCGTGTGCACCACTGGCAACTGTCGCCTGAATGTCCAACGTGTCGCCGCCGACCAGTCCGCCTGGCGGATGCACCAGCACGTTATGGCAGACGCTGTCGCCCTCCGGGTAAAGGCTTTGCAAAATGCGCAGCGGACCACTGTGGCGAAAGTGCGCGACAGTGCGTTCAGCGCTCAGCGAGTAATCAAGTTCAAGAGAGGCGTGCCAAGTCATGGCTTGGCAGTTTACGTCCCGGCCGCCCTTCAGGCGTGGGCACTTAAAAATCGTTCCATGACCGTCACCAGATAAGCCGGCGTTTCGACCATCGGGTAATGGCCAGAGTTAGGCAAGATATCAATGACAACATGCGGATAAAGCGACGGGTAAACAGCGCGGGCCATGTCCTCACTCACGCCGCCGTCATGCTGACCAATCAACACCAGCAGCGGGCAGGTCAAACGGGCTGCTTCAGCGGAGAAGTCTGTTTGCGTGAAGGCCTTCAGGTAGTCTTTGAAAACGCTCGCATCGACGGTGTCATGCTTGAGCTTAAGAATCAATTGACACAGTGCCGGCGTGAGCCGTTGACCCAGCGATGTTTCCACCACCCCAGCCGCCGCTTGATCGTTGGTCGCGGCAGATTCGAAAAACGCCATCACATCTGGTGGGAGTTTCGCGCCGCACGCAGGCACCGGCGTCACGCCCACCACGGCCACGACGCGTTGCGATGCATTGATGGCCAAGCGCTGTGCGGCCATGCCGCCCATCGAGTGGCCGACCACCGAAAACCGTTGCCAACCCAGCGCATCAGCCACCTCCAGTGCATCTGACGCCATCTGATCCATGGTGTGCTGTCCGGCTATTTCTCTAGATGCGCCATAGCCTCGGTAGTCCACAAAGGCATAGGTAAAGCGCGCGGTGTCCAGCAGCGCGTAGCTGGGTTGCCAGATGCTGTGGTCGCCAAACCAGCCGTGCAGAACCAACACAGGCGCGGGTCCGTTTCCAATGAGTTGATAGGCAATCATGGGTGTCTCCGGGTGTGAGGGCTCATTCGCCTTTGATGTCAGCGGCTTTGACGATGCGTGCCCACTGGGCATTTTCCCGTGCGATTTGCTCGCCGAACTTGGCCGGACCGTCGCCTAGGATCAAGATGCTTTGCGCTGCAAATTGCGCTTTGATGTCTGGAGATTCGAGCACCCGCCGGAGTTGGGCGCTGAGTTTGTCAACCACGTCGGCAGGTGTTCCTGCCGGTGCGTTGAGTCCAAACCACAAGGCGGAGCTGAAGCCGTTGACGCCTGCTTCAGCTAACGTGGGAACGTCGGGCAAGGCGGGCATGCGGCCTCTGCCAATCACCGCCAAGGCCTTGAGTTTCCCGGCCTTGATTTGGCCCATCACAGGCGTTGCCGGCGCAAAGGACACCGTCACCAGCCCCGTCATCACGTCGGTGATGGTTTGTGTGCTGCCGCGGTAGGGCACGTGGTTCAGCTTGATGCCGGCGGTTTGATTGAAGAGTTCGCCGTAGAGATGGGTGAAGGTGCCATTGCCGGAAGATGCGAACGTCATCTTACCGGGCGCGGCTTTGGCGGCAGCAATCAAGG
>CANCLK010000109.1 GCA_947378785.1 Comamonadaceae bacterium | reverse complement strand
ACAGCGGAATCCACATCAGCGTCGTCAAAGACGATGAAGGGCGCGTTGCCACCAAGCTCAAGTGCTAGTTTTTTAACAGTCGGTGCGCTTTGCGCCATCAAGATGCGGCCGACTTCGGTGGAGCCGGTGAAGCTGATGTGGCGCACCACGTCGCTGGCGCAAAAGACCTTGCCGACCGCAATCGAGTTGTCGCCGTCAGCGGTCAGTACATTCAATACACCGGCTGGAATACCAGCGCGCAGGGCCAACTCGGCAGCGGCCAACGCGCTCAGCGGCGTCAGCTCTGCAGGCTTGATGACCACGGTGCAACCTGCGGCCAGCGCCGGAGCGACTTTTCGGGTGATCATGGCCAGCGGAAAGTTCCACGGCGTGATGGCCGCGCAGACACCGATGGGTTGCTTCAACACCATCAGGCGGCGGTTGTTGTCAAACTGCGGCAGCGTTTCGCCGTTCACCCGCTTGGCCTCTTCGGCGTACCACTCGACAAAGCTAGCGCCATAAGCGACTTCGCCTTTGGCCTCCGGAAATGGTTTGCCTTGCTCTGCCGTCATGATGCGGCCCAAGTCTTCTACGTTGGCCATCAGCAACTGATACCACTTGATCAAAATCGCGTGGCGTTCTTTGCCGGTTTTGTTGCGCCAGGCGGGCAGGGCCGCGTTGGCGGCGTCAATGGCGGCGTTGGCGTCTTGGGTGCCAAGGTTGGCGACGTCGGCGAGCTTCAGGCCGGTCGCTGGGTCGTTCACATCAAAACGGCTGCGGCCCTTGACCCATTGGCCGTTGATGAGCGCATCAGTCTTTAAAAGGCTGGGGTCGTTGAGCAGGGAAAGGGGTGAGGTTTTCATGTCCATGGTGTTGAGTCTTTGGTGTGTTGATGCGTCCCAGTAGGCGGACTGGCCGTTGACTTTACAGGAATCCGTCAAGTTGAGGGTCTGTCACCCTGCTGTGATTTTTCGGTCTCGGACAACTTGGCCCCACTGGGTTTGTTGGGCTTTCAGAAAGGCTGCGACACGGCCATCGGCGCCATCTGGAAAGACTTCGCCGCTCAAAGCGCGGATGCGGCCCAGCACTTCCGGGTCGGCCATTGCTTTGCGCAAGGCGGCCACCAGCATGGACTTGACCTGTGGGTCCATCCCGGCGGGGCCGAGCACGGGGTTCCACTCCAGCACTTCATAAGCGGCAACGCCACTTTCTTGCATGGTCGGAATGTCGGGCAGGGCACGGGTGCGCAGGCGGCTGGTCACAGCCATTGGACGCAGCCTGCCCGATTGGATTTGCCCCAGTGACGACGCCACATTGGCAAAGAACAGCGGCACTTGCCCTGCCATGACATCATTCATCGCCGGTCCGCCGCCTCGGTAGGGTACGTGCACCAAGCTCACGCCGGCACGCGCTTCAAACAGCGCGCCAGCCAAGTGTTGCGCTGATCCATTGCCCGATGAAGCGTAAGAAATTTGTCCCGGTTTGGCCTTCGCCATCTTGATCAGGTCCTGCACATTCTTGGCTTCGAATTGCGGCGAGCACACCAAAACGTTCGGGAAAAGGGCCAAGACGGCCAGTGGCGTGAAGGCTTTGTCCGAGTCGTAGGGCAGCTTTGGAAACAGTGATGGGTTGACCGCAAAGGACGATGCATCGAGCAACAGTTGTGTACCGTCAGGCGAGGCGCGTGCCACTTGGCTGGCGGCGATCTGGCCGCTGGCCCCGGGCTTGTTGTCGACCACCACGGTTTGCCCCAACGCCTCGGCCAAGCGAGGCGCAATCAACCGAGCCATCAAATCGGCACCACCGCCTGCGGCATAAGAAACAACCAGCGTGATGGTTTTTCCTCCTGCAATCTGACCTGCCGCATGCGTCAGCGTCCATGGTGCAGCCATGGCCGCAGCCGATGCCTGCAGCAGTTTTCTACGGCTGCGGTTGAGCTCTGCGGGTGCGAGATGCTTGGGCAATAAAGGTGGATTTTGAAATGTCATGGCCATGTCCTGTGGGTCGATCTTTGCAGAGATGGTAACGGTGGTCTCGAAACTTATAATCATGGGTTAACCCAAACAATCACTGACATGCAGCCTAGGCCCTCGCGGGGCCTGAGGTCAACAGAGCCCTTCCAAGATGAGTCAACCCAATTTCACCGTCGCCGACATCCGCAAGACTTTTCTTGATTTCTTCGCGTCCAAAGGCCACACGGTAGTGCAGTCCAGCCCGCTGGTGCCCGGCAATGATCCAACGCTGATGTTCACCAACTCAGGCATGGTGCAGTTCAAAGACGTGTTTTTGGGTGCGGACAAACGTCCTTATGTGCGTGCTGCGTCTGTGCAAGCTTGCTTGCGTGCCGGCGGCAAACACAACGACTTGGAAAACGTCGGTTACACCGCGCGTCACCACACGTTCTTCGAGATGCTAGGCAACTGGAGCTTTGGCGACTACTTCAAACGCGAGTCTTTAAAGTGGGCTTGGGAGCTGCTGACGGAGGTTTACAAACTGCCGGCCGACAAACTCTGGGCCACGGTCTACATTGACGATGACGAGGCCTACGACATCTGGACCCAAGAGATTGGCTTGCCACCAGAGCGCGTGGTGCGCATTGGCGACAACAAGGGTGCCAAGTACCAGTCGGACAATTTCTGGATGATGGCTGACACGGGTCCTTGCGGTCCGTGCAGTGAGATCTTTTTTGACCACGGCCCGGAGATCGCTGGTGGCCCACCCGGTTCGCCTGAACAAGATGGCGACCGCTACATCGAGATTTGGAACAACGTGTTCATGCAGTTCGACATGCAGACCGATGGCTCTGTCAAACCGCTGCCTGCGCCTTGCGTCGACACCGGTATGGGGCTGGAGCGTCTGGCTGCCATTCTTCAGCACGTTCATAGCAACTACGAGATCGATATTTTTGACGCGCTGATCAAAGCCGCTGCGCGCGAAACAGGCGAGACCGACTTGGGCAACAAGTCTCTGTTCGTCATTGCCGACCACATTCGCGCCACCGCATTTTTGGTCAGCGACGGCGTCGTGCCATCCAACGAAGGCCGCGGCTACGTGCAGCGCCGCATCATTCGGCGGGCGATTCGACACGGCTACAAGCTGGGCAAAAAGACGCCGTTTTTCCACAAGTTGGTGGCTGACTTGGTGCTGCAGATGGGGGAGGCTTACCCACGCCTCAAGGCCGATGAAAAGCGCATCACTGACATTTTGAAAACCGAAGAAGAGCGTTTCTTTGAAACGCTGGCCATTGGTATGGACATCCTCGACGCGGCCTTGGTTGGTGGCGTCGCCGTGTTGCCGGGCGAGGTTGCCTTCAAGCTACATGACACCTACGGTTTTCCGTTGGATTTGTCGGCTGACGTCTGCCGTGAGCGCGGCCTCAGCGTTGACGAGGCTGGCTTTGCCGTGGCGATGGAAAAGCAAAAGACGCAGGCCCGTGCCGCCGGCAAGTTCAAGATGGACCGCGCGCTGGACTACACAGGTCCGGGCAATGCGTTCGTCGGTTATGAGCAGCTGCAGGCAGAGGCCAAGATCGTTGCGCTGTACCTCGACGGTGTGCCCGTGGTGGCCTTGAACGCTGGTCAAACCGGCGTGGTGGTGCTGGACACGACGCCTTTTTACGCGGAAAGCGGTGGCCAGGTCGGCGACGAAGGCGCGCTGGTCAGTGGCTCGGCCCGCTTCAGTGTTGGCGACACGCAGCGCATCAAGGCCGATGTGTTTGGTCACCACGGCGAGGTGGCACAAGGCACGCTCAACGTCGGTGATCACGTCTCGGCACAAGTGAATTTAGACCTGCGCGCCGCCACCGTGCGCAACCACAGCGCCACACATTTGATGCACAAGGCTTTGCGTGAAGTGTTGGGCACGCATGTGCAGCAAAAGGGCAGCTTGGTGAATCCCGAGCGCACGCGTTTTGACTTCGCGCACAACGCCCCCGTGACCGACGCACAGATTCGTGACATCGAACATCGCGTGAACACCGAAATTCTGGCCAATGCTGCTGCTGACGCTGCCGTGATGGACCTGGAGTCTGCGCAAAAAACTGGCGCCATGATGCTCTTCGGCGAAAAGTACGGCGAGACCGTGCGCGTGTTGAGCATCGGCAGCAGCAAGGAACTCTGCGGCGGTACCCATGTGGGCCGCACCGGCGACATCGGTCTGTTCAAGATCGTTGGCGAAAGCGGAGTGGCTGCGGGTGTGCGCCGTATCGAGGCCGTGACGGGTGCCAATGCGCTGGC
>CANCLK010000108.1 GCA_947378785.1 Comamonadaceae bacterium | reverse complement strand
CAGAGCCCGGACTTCTCAGTGTTTTCAGTGCCCATACAGCCCTGAACCTTGCCAGCACTGTTCTATTTTCCTAGCAAAGACTTCCCAAGCGGTGCCTATACCGGTGAAAAACCGGACCTCCCTTGGCTTGCTCGCAAGTCGTTTGTTTTCCCTTTTATTTGTGCCCGGCCCAAGCTGGGGCACCACATTTTTTATGAATCATCACAACCTTATTGAGGTTGGAAAGTACCAGGTCTCACCCCTGGCAACCCAACTTGACGACGGCGGTTTTACCGCTTCAGTGTCTATCCGCTCTGGCAAAGGCAGTGCCACGCACGACCGTGTGTCGCGCTTCACCGCTTTGTTCGACAATGCGCCTGCCGCGTTGCATTACGCTACCGAGCACGCGCTGGCCTGGATCGGCGAGCGAAATACCTGCGCACACGCTTGACGCCAAGACGTCGGGCCGAGATTTTTGTATTTATCTGAAGGAGATGCAACCATGGCAAAAGAAGAACTGATTGAAATGCACGGTCTGGTCGAAGAGGTGCTTCCGGACTCGCGCTTTCGTGTCACCCTGGACAATGGCCACAAGCTGGTGGCTTACACCTCCGGCAAGATGCGCAAGAACCACATCCGTATTTTGGCGGGCGACCAGGTTTCTCTGGAGCTCTCACCTTACGACTTGAGCAAGGGCCGCATCACCTTCCGGCACATTGCCGGTCGTGCGCCTGCAGGCTCTGCGCGCCCACCATCGCGTTGATGACCCTGAGCCAAAGGTAGCGCGGCTTCGCGCTGTCTCTGGCGACTTTGTTGCTTTCCTTGAATCGGCTGCCTTTGTGCAGCCGTTTTTCGTGGTCTCCTGCCGCCGTTGACAAAAGTTGCATCGCTCAATGTCTTCGTCCTACAAGATCAGTGGTCGCTTACTGACGTGCTTATCTCAGCTTTTTTTTAAACTGAACACGCCTTTCAACTAAACACTTTCACGATGAATAGGAGTTTTTCATGAGTTCAGACAACCCAGGTCAAAAAGCAACATCTAAGCGCGGCTTCGCATCGATGGACCCTCAACGGCAAAAGGAAATTGCCAGCTTGGGCGGTAAAGCGGCTCACGCCAGCGGCAAGGCCCATGAATTCAATACCGCTGAGGCACGTGAAGCTGGCCGCAAAGGTGGTCGTGCCGGTCGCCGTTCGGCTTCTGGAAGCAGCTCGCCAGCAGAATCCTGAGTTCTCGCACTGCGACGCTCCCAATGGCCTGCAACACCCTTGATGTGTTGCAGGCCATTTTTTTGCGGGGATTTTCAGGGGCTCGCTATGAAGCAGCATTGGCTGACAGCTTGGTCGGCACTTTCTGACGATGGCCACCTTTGGCTTCCCCCAGAGTTCTTTCATCAGCATGTAGCAAGGCCGTGCAAGGCTCATTGAAAGGACATGATCATGGCGACCAGCAGCATTTTGGGGGGGGATTGGGTGCCGAGGCGCCCCGGCGGAACAGATGTCGCGAGCTTGGGGCCCAGCGACAGCACCGACAGCGGTAGCGATACGCGCGGTGCGTTTGACGATGACGAGCTCACCAGTGACACCGATGCAGAAGGCACCGGCGAGCGAAATTCGGTGGACCCGCGCAATGGCCCGATTGATGCCGATATCCTGCCGGATCATATTGAGGGTCTGCCCACCCTGGATATCGACATCGAAATCCAGACGACAGCTGTTGACGAGCAGGCCTTGTTGGATGACTTCGACGCTGTCGATTTGGGGACTTTGGCCGCGCAAGAAGAAATACCGATGACACCGGACGAGGAGGAATAACCCGTATTCCCGTTACCATCGGCCGTATCGCTCACCGCCCAACCTTGATACGCCGTATGAAACAGTTCCCCTTCGCCCAATCTGGCTCCTTCGAAAGCAAGTTTTTCTTGTGGCTGCTGGTGGCGGTCTCAGTGGCCTTTTTATGGGTGCTGTCACCGTTTTATGGGGCGGTCTTTTGGGGTGCCGTGTTTGCCATTGTGTTTGCGCCTTTGCATGCCCGGTTGCTTCAAAAAATGCCTCTGCGGCCCACGCTCGCGGCTGCCTTGGCGTTGTTTTTCATTCTGTTGTTGGTCATCTTTCCGCTCAGCCTGATCAGCGCCTTGCTGGCGCAAGAGGCTGGGTTGGTCTTTCAGCGCCTGCAATCGGGCGAGTTGAGCTTCAGCCTTTATTTTCAGCAAATCTACGATGCTTTACCGGGCTGGGTGAGCAGTCTTTTGACCCGTTTTGGTCTGACGGACATGAGTTTGGTGCAGGACCGTATCGCCGTCAGCCTGACGCAGGGGAGTCAGTTTTTTGCCACGCAAGCCCTGAGCATTGGCCAAAACACCTTTGATTTTCTGGTGGGTTTTTTCATCATGCTGTACCTGTTGTTTTTCTTTTTGCGCGATGGTTCTGCCTTGGGTCGACGTATGACGGACACGCTGCCGCTGGACGCCGATATCAAACGGAACCTGTCGAGTAAGTTCATCACCGTGATTCGCGCCACCGTGAAGGGAAACATTGTGGTGGCGATGGTGCAAGGCGCGCTCGGTGGTTTTATTTTCTGGGTTCTGGGCATCCATGCACCGGTGTTGTGGGGCACGCTGATGGCTTTCTTGTCGCTGTTGCCCGCGGTCGGTGCGGCCATTGTTTGGTTGCCCGTTGCGGTTTATTTTCTGGCGACCGGCGCCGTGTTGAATGGCGTGCTGCTGACAGCCTTTGGCGTGTTGGTGATTGGTTTGGTCGACAACGTGTTACGCCCCTTGCTCGTGGGCAAAGACACCAAGCTGCCTGACTACGTGGTGCTGATGTCGACCATTGGCGGTATGGCGCTGTTCGGACTGAACGGCTTTGTGATCGGCCCGGTGATTGCAGCTATGTTTATCGCTGCGTGGGATATTTTTTCGACCTCACGCGAGGTGAGTGCACTGCTGCCTGCTGCATCAGAGAGTGCTGCTGCAGAAACTTCCGCTCCTCCATCGGAGCCGCCAGCGGGTTAGCCGCAAGGCTGCCCCAAAGTTCGGTATACGCCACCCGGCGTATTTCCCAATCTCCGTTGTTTCTCCAAAATCGATTCATCGCTTCACATCGCGAGAAACGATTTAAACCCTAACGGAGAAACATTTATGTCAGGTCTGAATTCACGTCGCTTTGCCCTCAAAGCGCTCACTGCCGCTGTTGCTCTGACCGGCTTTGCCGGGATGTCCGCCTACGCCCAAGGCGCTGGCACCATCAAGGTCGGCATTCTGCACAGCCTGTCGGGCACCATGGCTATTTCCGAAACCGTGTTGAAAGACACCGTGCTGATGGCGATTGACGAGATCAACGCCAAAGGTGGCGTGCTCGGGAAAAAGCTCGAGCCCGTGATTGTCGACCCCGCGTCTAACTGGCCGCTGTTCGCTGAAAAAACCAAGCAGCTGCTCGGTCAAGACAAGGTCTCGGTGATCTTTGGTTGCTGGACGTCGGTGTCACGCAAGTCGGTGTTGCCTGTCGTTGAAGAAATGAACGGCCTGCTGTTCTACCCTGTGCAGTACGAAGGTGAAGAACTCTCCAAAAACGTGTTTTACACGGGCGCAGCGCCAAACCAGCAAGCCATTCCGGCGGTCGATTACCTGATGAGCAAAGAAGGCGGCGGCGCCAAGCGTTGGGTGTTATTGGGTACTGACTATGTCTACCCGCGCACCACCAACAAAATTTTGCGCGCTTACCTCAAAAGCAAAGGCGTGGCAGACAAGGACATCGACGAGAAGTACACACCGTTCGGTCACTCGGATTACCAAACCATCGTCGCTGATGTGAAAAAATTCTCAGCTGGCGGCAAGACCGCTGTGGTCTCCACCATCAACGGCGACTCCAATGTGCCGTTCTACAAAGAACTCGGCAACGCCGGCCTGAAAGCCAAAGACGTGCCTGTCGTGGCCTTCTCGGTGGGTGAAGAAGAACTGCGCGGCGTTGACACCAAGCCGCTGGTCGGTCATCTGGCGGCCTGGAACTACTTCCAGTCTATTAAGAACCCAAGCAACACCGAGTTCATCAGCAAGTGGAGCGCTTACGCCAAGGCCAAGGGCATCGCCGGCCACAAGGACAAACCTTTGACCAACGACCCGATGGAAGCGACTTACATCGGCATCAACATGTGGAAGCAGGCGGTTGAAAAAGCCAAGTCCACTGACACCGACAAAGTCATCGCAGCAATGGCCGGTCAGACCTTCAAGGCACCGTCAGGCATTGTGTCCAAGATGGACGAGAAAAACCATCACCTGCACAAGTCGGTGTTCATTGGTGAGATCAAGGCCGACGGCCAGTTCAATGTGGTGTGGAAAACACCTGGCCCGGTCAAGGCCAAGCCATGGAGCCCGTACATCGAAGGCAACGACAAAAAGCCTGACGAGCCCGCAAAAGTGGCAGGTAAATAAGCGGTCTTAACCTCTCTCCGAGCCGCACCTTGTTGTCAAGACGAGGTTGCGGCTTTTTATTTGGTTGTACTTGATACATGGTCCAGTTCTTGCACTTGTTCGGTGCAGCCGAAATACAAAACGATTCACGATAGCTGCCGTCT
>CANCLK010000107.1 GCA_947378785.1 Comamonadaceae bacterium | reverse complement strand
CGCGAAGCATTGCAGCCTTTGTATGTGGCTAATTTGCAGTGGGCTGCAAAGCAAGCCGCAGCGCGTGGCCGCGACATCCTGATTGAGCCGATCAACACGCGCGACATACCGCGTTTTTTCTTGAACCGCCAAGACCATGCGCATGAGGTGCTGGCAGCCGTTGGCGCGCCCAACCTGAAAGTGCAGATGGACCTGTACCACTGCCAGATCGTCGAAGGCGACGTCGCCATGAAAATACGTCAATACCTACCGACCGGTGCGGTAGGGCATTTTCAGATTGCGGGTGTGCCAGACCGCCATGAACCCAACATCGGTGAGCTGAATTACGACTACCTTTTCAAGGTCATTGATGAGGTGTCCGCCGCTTGCGGATGGGACGGTTGGCTCGGTTGCGAATACCGCCCACTCAAAGGTGGACAACCCGCTGGCACGACTGCTGGGCTGGGCTGGATGCCCCGATAAGTGCAAGATGGATTGTTGTGTCCTGAAACTACAGCAGCCTTATATCATTGCGCCATTAACGACAAAAATCAACGGAAGGACAAGGTCATGACTATTTCTCTCGCTCGCGTCGCAGCTGTTTCTGCGTTGCTCATGGTGCAGACTGGCCTTGTGGTGGCTGCCGATATCAAGGTCTTCAGCACTGTTGGTGTACAGGCCGCTCTGGAAGAGCTAACGCCGAAATTTGAGAAAGCCAGCGGCCACAAACTCAACATCACTTGGGCGACCGCCGCCGTTTTAGTCAAGCGCATACAGGCCGGCGAGACAGCTGACGTGCTGGTGCTGACCAAGCAAAGCCTGGATGCCATGGTCAAGGAGGGAAAGGCCATCCCCGGATCCAACGTCAATTTCTCGAGTTCGGGTATGGCAGTCGTCGTCAAGCAGGGGGCGGCCAAGTTCGATATTTCCACCCCAGAGGCTTACAAACAGACGCTGCTCAAGGTCAGGACAATCGCCTACTCTAATCCCGCCTTTGGCGGTGCCAGCGGCGTGTTCTTTGTCAAGTCATTAGAGCGGATGGGCATCGCGGATGCGATGAAAGACAAGACCAAATATCCGCCCCCTAGCGGTAATGCCGCCAATTTGGTGGTGAGTGGTGAAGCTGAACTTGCGGTCCAACAAGAGCCAGAAGTCATGGCCGTCACAGGTGTCGACGTCATAGGCGTGCCACCAGGCGACCTGAACAACATCACCACCTATGCCGCTGGCGTTGGACCTGACACCAAGGAGCCGAACGCTGCGAAGGCGCTGATCATGTTTCTGCAATCACGGGAAGCCGCTACGGTTTACATGGCACGCGGGTTAAAGCCTGAAGCGCCCTGAACGCCTCTGAATTGTGGAGTGACTTGACCCAGTAGGCACCTCGTTTGCAGTGCTAGGGTCGAGAGGTTTAGCTGAGCCAGCGGTTAAGCCGCTTCAGCTTTTCTTGGATTTCCGGACGCGACTCAATTGCGCCTTGCCTGACATCGACCGGGTCTGGTGGTAGAGCGCTCACAGAAGAGGGCACTTTTTTTCTAACTTGTTTCGGTAACACGTAGCCAAGCCAAACAATGGAGAAACAAACGCTCAGCAGAAGCCATGCAATCCAGACGCTGCCGGACGGAACTGCGGTTAACTGAAACAGCCCCGACAGGTCTGTCAAAAATGAGCCCCAGTGGAGCTTATAAATCCAAGCGAAATCACCTGCTTGCTCCCCGATCAGCAGGGTCACCGTAAGAAACGCCACCCAATTCGCAAACGCCGACAGGCTGCCGATGGTGCGAAAAACACTGAAACCCATGCTTAACCCTTCAAGGCCTTGGTGATTTTTTTGTTCAGCGACTCAGCCACTTGAACGCGAACCTTGGATGTGGCATGAACGTCCACTTCGTTTTGGTAGGCTGAACCGACCATCTCAGCCGCTAGGCTACGCAGGCCTTCAATCTCGGCCCTGATTGAGATTAGGCGGTCCTCCAAGAGCTGTTGCTCTGTTAATTTGTCGGACATTCTCCGGATGGTTGAATTGACTTGTCCCCACACTTGAAGACGCGGGTCCTCAATTTTGAGGGTGTTGAATACGTCCAGAATTGAATCGCCCAACTCTGTGAGCGATTCGGCTGAGGATTTTGCGGGTGTTTCCACGACGGCTGTTGCAGCTCGTGCGGGTAAATCAGAACCCTGCACATGAAATTCCTCTTCACTGGGTTTGACCCAGCCGCCACGAGGGTCAAAACGCATCATGACGAGTTTGGGGCTTGGCTTACTCATGGTGAGGTATCCTTAAAAATTCATATACAAAAGATGAATTTCATGATTAAATAATTCTTTTTATTTTATCTACCAAATAAATTAAGTCAAATTAATGTCGATATTAAGTTGAGAGAACATGTATGTCCGCCACACTTAAGATTCTGATAACCAGCCAAAAGGGTGGTGTTGGCAAGAGCACTGTCTCGGCGAATTTGGCCGCTTACTTTGCGCATACGGCTGGAAAATTGACCACCTTGGTTGATTTAGATCACCAAGCCACGGCAGGTAAATGGGTTAGAAATGCCGCACCCATCGGGATCCAATGCATTTCTGTGGAGTCGCCCAATAACAAGGGCGGTGGCATGGCTTTACTGCAAGCCAAGCAGGCACTGCGCTCTGCGCATGCGTCAACCGAAGTCATCATTGCCGACCTGACTTGGACAGACATATTGCCGCCCGAATTTTTGTTTGAGTTTGACCTTGTGCTGGTGCCAAGTTCCTTGTCGCGCGTAGAGCTCGACAGCACGCTAGAGTTTGTTAACCGCTTCGGTTTTGTCTTCAATTCAACGCTTCGTACCCCTCCAAAACTGATCGTGGTGCCGAGTCGCGTGGTCAATTTGGATACTTACTCCAATATTTTTTACCAGTCCTTCACGACAGCTTTCTTTTTATCGCCACCGGTTCGGTTCAATGAAAAAGCCAGTGAATTCTTTGGCTTGGAGTTTTTTGTCAAAACAAGTGATGATGAAACTCGTGAGAATTTCATTCATTTTGGCCGGGCCATTGAAGAGATGGGACGCGTTCAGGAAGCAGAAAAGCCACAAACTCGGGGGCTGTACCAGTCCAAGATGAGCGGCTCCATCCTGGACCGCTTCCGGGCCGGGCGCAACGCTAACGAAAAGAAGTTCACGGTTGCTGCCAACGACTATGGTGTGTCCAGGCTTCAGGCCAAGATCAAGTCCGTCATCCCCAACTTCTTGCGCCCGGGCGCAAGCAAATAATCGCAAGCTGATCGATATTCATTGACTGTTCTGCCCATTAAAAAACCCGCCTTGTGCGGGTTTTTTAATGTCACTCTGAGTGGGGTAGCGCCGACGTTTAATTGATTAACACTGCTGAGGTCTTGGAACCACCCCAGCGTTCCATCGTCAATGTCAGGATGGGAAAAGTCAATATTAATGAGGATCATTTTGAACGCCTTCCATTAAGATGTCGCGCAATGTTCTTCTCCATGTGACGTCAGACCACTAGGAAATTCAAGATGCCAAATCTTTTAGACCCGCCGTTGAAGGGTGGTGTGCAGGCTGCTTATCAAGCATCGCTCAATGCTGGAAATTTCTTGATCCAGCAGTGCATTCATTGCAAATTGCATGTATTTTTCCCGCGAGAGTTTTGCCCACATTGCAGCCAACCGGGGCTGGTCTGGGTCAAACCGTCAGGGGAGGGCGTTGTGTACGCTGTCACGACAGTTCGACGCAAAGCGGAAATGGGTGGCGATTACAACGTGTCGCTGGTTGATCTCGCTGAAGGCGTGCGGATGATGAGCCAAGTTGAAAATGTGCCACTGGGCAGTGTTGAGATTGGGCTGCGGGTGCAGGCGCGTGTCACTGTCAGGGATGGACAGGGCTTGCTTGTGTTTGATGCGGTCGAACAGCAGGGGGCATTGGTATGAGTGCGTCATTGCGCCAATTGCGGGGCTCCGCAGCGATTGCCGGCATAGCAACGTTCGGATCCGGAGAGGCGCCTGGTTTCACCGATATGGAAATTCTCGCGCAATCGGCTCTCGCTGCAGTTGCCGATGCGGGCCTAAAGATGAGTGACATTGACGGGCTATGCACTGCAAGCGTTGCGGCTTCGATGTGGACCATGCCCGTCATCGAATATCTTGGCATCAGGCCGACTTTTATCAATGGGACGATGCTGGGCGGTTCTAGCTTCGTCGCGCACTTGCTGCCTGCCATGTTGGCGCTGCACTCTGGGCAGTGCAAAGCCGTCTTAGTCTGCTATGGCAGTGCGCAGAGGTCAGCTCAATTCGGGCGAAAAGAGGTGGCGGGGGTTCGTAAATTTCTCGATCCGCAACCGTACGAGAACCCCTACAACCCAATGCTTCCGGTGTCTGCGTATGCCCTTGTTGCTTCACGCCACATGCATGAATTCGGGAGCACGCGTCGGCAGTTGGCTGAAGTCGCCGTGGCGGCCCGTGGGTGGGCGCGTATGAATCCAGAAGCCTTCATGCGGGAGCCCTTGAGTATTGAGGATGTCATGAACGCGCGCATGGTTTCTGATCCATTGAGTGTGCGCGATTGTTGCCTCGTCACGGACGGCGGCGGAGCTTATGTGCTGGTCTCCGCAGAGCGTGCGCGGGATCTGCCGAAGAAGCCCGTGTATGTCCTTGGGACCGGTACAGCCGTGTGGAATCGTCAGGTCTCGTCGATGCATGACCTGACGACCTCCGCCGCAAAGGACTCTGGACGCGCCGCATACGAGATGGCCGGGATGGCTGCGAAAGACATTGACCTTGTGC
>CANCLK010000106.1 GCA_947378785.1 Comamonadaceae bacterium | reverse complement strand
ACGGCCAACCCAGCGATGACCCGAACGCGGTGATCAGTGGGGGCGGTTCGCTGTTGCCTGTCGGTGGCTTTGACCACGGCCACAAGGGTTACGGCATGGCGGTGCTGGTCGACGCTTTGACGCAGGGCTTGTCAGGGCAAGGCCGTGTGGATAAACCGCAGGGCACGACCGTCAATATTTTTCTCCAAGTGACTGATCCCGGTGCCTTTGCTGGGCAAGAGGCTTTCACGCGCCAAACGCAATGGCTGGTGGATGCCTGCCACGCGAACAAGCCCTTGCCCGGCGGTCCCAGAGTGCGCTTGCCCGGTGAGCATGCCATGACGCGCCAACGGCAAGCCGCCGTTGATGGCGTCCCTTTGGCTGCTGGGCTGATGGAGTCGTTGCGGCCCGCAGCACTTGCGGCTGGTCTGGCCTTGCCGCAGCCGCTTTGATCTGATTTGATTCAGCGGCCTTTGGCTTGGCGCCAAACCGCGAAGTCATCTTTCGACTTTTGCTCCGTCGGTGGGTACAGGCCAATCGTCGCTCGTCCCTTGAGGACTTCTTCGGTGACGAAGTCTTCAAACGCGGTCATCTCGACAGCATCGTCGGCCACTTCGTCGGCCAGATGCGCTGGGATCACAAAGACACCTTCTTTGTCACCGACGATCACGTCGCCCGGAAACACGGCCACGTCACCGCAGCCAATCGGCACGTTGATGTCCAGCGCTTGGTGCAGTGTCAGATTGGTCGGGGCCGACGGCCGCTGGTGGTAGGTCGGAAAGGGCAGGGCCGCGATCTCTGGCGAATCGCGAAAGCCGCCGTCTGTCACAGCGCCTGCGACACCGCGCACCATCAAACGCGTGATCAAAATCGAACCGGCTGAAGCGGCGCGTGCGTCTTTGCGGCTGTCAAAGACCATCACGGCGCCGGCCGGGCATTGCTCAATCGCCACGCGTTGCGGGTGGTTGGGATTTTGAAACACCGTCATCGGGTTCAGGTCTTCGCGGGCCGGAATGTAGCGCAGCGTGAAAGCCTCACCCACCATGTTCGGCAGGTTGGTGTTGAGCGGGTACACGTTTTGAATGAACTGGTTGCGCAGTCCGCGCTTGAACAGCGCACTGCACAAAGTGGCGGTGCTGACGGTTTTGAGTTTGTCGCGGGTGCTGTTGCTGAGAGCCATGTTCTGTCCTGTGGGTCTATTGGTTTTAAAAGGGAATCAGTAGATCTCTGGCTCGCCAACGGGCGCACCAAACGATGTTTCAAGGTAGTCAAAGTCACAGCCTTGGTCGGCCTGCATGATGTGCTGGCTGAACATCCAGCCGTAACCGCGTGCGAAGCGTTTGGGCGGTTGTACCCAGGCCGCTTTGCGCGCGGCCAACTCAGCGTCGCTGACGTCGAGGTGAATGGTTCGGGCCGGGACATCGACGCTGATGAGGTCGCCCGTTTTGACAAGAGCCAGTGTGCCGCCGATGTAGGCCTCTGGCGACACATGCAAGATGCAGGCGCCGTAGCTGGTTCCGCTCATGCGGGCGTCCGAGATGCGCAGCATGTCTTTCACGCCTTGTTTGACCAGCTTGGTGGGGATCGGCAGCATGCCCCATTCCGGCATGCCCGGGCCGCCTTGGGGGCCGGCGTTGCGCAAGATCATGATGTGGTCTGCCGTGACGTCGAGGTCCGGGTCGTCAATGGCTTTTTTCATGCTCGGGTAGTCGTCAAACACCAGCGCTGGACCTGTGTGCTTGAAGAGATGCGGCGCGCAGGCGCTGGGCTTGATGACGCAGCCATCGGGTGCGAGGTTGCCCTTGAGAACGGCCAGCGCGCCTTCGGCATAAATCGGGTTCGACAGCGGCCGGATTACGTCGTCGTTGTAGACCTCCGCGCCCTCTAGGTTCGCGCCAATGGTTTGCCCGGTGACCGTCATGGCGTCAAGTTGCAAATGGTCTCTGAGCACATGCATCATGGCGCGCATGCCGCCCGCAAAATAGAAGTCAGCCATCAAGTAGGTGTCGCCACTCGGCCGGATGTTGGCGATCACGGGCACCTTGCGGCTGGCCGCGTCAAAGTCTTCCAAGCCCACGGCACAGTGCTCACCGGCGCGGCGTGACATCGCCACCAAGTGGATGATGGCGTTGGTCGAGCAGCCCATGGCCATGGCCACGGTGATGGCGTTTTCAAATGACGCGCGGCTGAGCAGTTTGGCCGGTGTCAGGTCTTCCCAGACCATGTCGACAATTCGCCTGCCGCAATCAGCCGCCATGCGCACGTGGTTGGAGTCGGTCGCCGGAATCGACGAGGCGCCCGGCAGTGTGAAGCCGCACGCCTCGGCAATACCAGTCATGGTGCTGGCCGTGCCCATGGTCATGCAGTGTCCATGGCTGCGGGCGATGCCGCCTTCGACTTCAATCCACTGCTTGGCGGTGATCTTGCCGGCGCGTCGCTCGTCCCAGTATTTCCAGGTGTCTGAACCGGAGCCCAGCACTTGCCCTTTCCAGTTGCCGTTTTGCATCGGGCCAGCGGGCATGTAGATGAAGGGATAGCCGGCGCTGAGCGCGCCCATCATCAGGCCCGGTGTGGTCTTGTCACAGCCGCCCATCAGCACCGCACCGTCGATCGGGTGGCTGCGCAGCAGCTCCTCGGTCTCGATCGCCAGCAGGTTGCGGTAAAACATGGTGGTCGGCTTGACGATCGACTCGGACAATGAGATCGCCGGCAGCTCAATGGGGAAGCCACCAGCTTGCAAGATGCCGCGCTTGACGTCTTCGACGCGCTGCTTAAAGTGACCGTGGCAAGTGCCAAAGTCGCTCCAAGTGTTGATGATCGCGATCATGGGTTTGCCAACCCAGTCTTCCGGGCCGTAGCCCAGTTGCATCACGCGTGAACGGTGGCCAAAAGAGCGCACATCGTCGGGCGCCATCCAACGCGCGCTGCGCAGTTCTGCGTATGTTTTTTTTGTCATTTGAGATACTTTGGAAAGTTGATTGGCCTTAATCGGCCGTTAACTTGTTGTCGATGATGATGCGTGCGTAACGTTTCCGGTCTGTTGCAATGAGTTGTGCAAAATCGGCGGGGGTGCCGCCTTTTGCAATGCCGCCCTGGCCAATCAATTGCTGCTGAATCTCTGGCATCGCCACGGCCTGTTGCAGGCTTTGTGAGATCTTGTCGACGATCTCCTTGGGCGTGCCTGCCGGTGCCAGCAAGCCCAGCCACGAACCCGATTCAGCACCGGTGACACCGCTTTCCTGCAAAGTTGGGACGTCAGGCATCGCCGATACACGGTTCTTGCTGGTGATGGCCAGCGCTTTGAGTTTGCCTGCCTTGATGAAGCCCGATGTTTCAAGTACCGATGCAAAAATCATGTTGACGTTGCCCGACATCAAATCGGTCATGGCTGCGCCGCCGCCTTTGTAGGGAATGTGCAAAATTTGAGTGTTGGTGGCGATTTTGAAGGTCTCAGCCGACAGGTGCGGAGAGCCGCCGTTACCCGAACTGGCGTAGGTTAATTTGTCTGGTTGAGCCTTGGCCATGTCGACCAGCTCTTTGACATTTTTGACTGGCAGTGACGCCGTCACGGCGAGCACAAAGGGCAGCTCTGCAAACTGGCCTAGTGGCACAAACGCGGTGTCGGGGTTGTAGCTGAGTTTTTTGTAGAGGGTTGGGTTGATCGACTGCGTGCCGACGTTGCCTGTCAGTAGCGTGTAGCCATCAGGTTTGGCGCGTGAGACGATGTCTAAGCCGACGTTACCGCCGGCCCCCCCCTTGTTGTCAATCAGCACCGGCTGCCCCCACATGAGGGACAGACGCTGCGCCAAAATGCGCGCGCCAATGTCCGTCCCGCCACCCGCAGCAAACGGCACGACGATGGTCACTGGTTTGCTCGGCCAAGCCGTTTGAGCTTGGGTATTGAGTGCACCGGCACAGATGAATGCCAAGGCAATGGCTTGCAGAATCAGTCGCTTGCGTGGGCTGAATGGGTTGGTGTTGAACATGGTTTGTCTCCTTTATAAAGCATTAATATATTAGTGTGTCAATGCTATGATTTGAAAAGTATAGACCGCCTTCAAAGGGTATGCGCAAGGAATCGATGACTGGGTTGGTCAATTTACCGTCGCTGAAATTAGACCGGACTCGACAGTCTGCACCGCAGGTGTTTGAAGCCCTGCGTGAGGCCATCATTTCGGTTCGGCTTGAACCTGGGACGGTGCTGCAACGTGCTGAGCTGGCTGTGCACTTCGGCATCAGCCAGACGCCGATTCGCGATGCTCTGATTCGCTTGGGTGAGGCGCAATTGGTTGAGATTTTTCCGCAGCATGCAACCGTTGTCAGTCGCATTGACCTGTCTGCAGCGCTGGAAGCTCATTTTTTGCGTCGTGCCATTGAAGTCGAAATTCTCAAAACATTGTGTGAAATGTCGGCGCCTGAACACAGCGCTTTGACGCAGCGTTTGAAGTTCCACCTTGGCGTGCAGGAATCTGCTTTGAAGCCACTTGACGTTCATCGTCTGGCATCGGCCGATGCGGCTTTTCACAAAGAGATGTACGACGCGGCACAGGTCAGTTTCTTGTGGAGTTTGGTGCGAAAGCAAAGCGGTCATGTTGACCGCTTACGCCACCTGAACCTGCCAGCCAAAGGCAAGGCACAAGCAATTGTGCGAGACCACCGGGATATTCTCGTCGCGCTTGAGCGGCGCGATGCCGCAGCGGCCGAAGCTGCTTTGCGGCGGCATCTCGCCGGCACGCTGTCATTTGTCAAAGGCATGAAAAAGCGATTCCCCAACTGGATCGTTTGAGCGGTTAACATATTTCAGGATGGGTCACGGGTCGTTTCCCCCCAAAAAAAAGCCCGCTCGAAAGCGGGCTTTTTACAGGCTGAACTAGCTCAGCAGGCGTTCATTAACCGCCGTGGAACTTCATCATCAGCGGCACGATCAGCAGGGCCACGATGTTGATGATCTTGATCAGCGGATTGATGGCTGGGCCGGCGGTGTCTTTATAGGGATCGCCCACGGTGTCGCCGGTGACAGCGGCTTTGTGCGTCTCAGAGCCTTTGCCGCCGTGGTGGCCATCTTCAATGTATTTCTTGGCGTTGTCCCAGGCGCCGCCACCCGTGCACATCGAGATCGCCAGAAACAGACCGGTGACGATGGTGCCCATCAGCAAGCCACCCAAAGC
>CANCLK010000105.1 GCA_947378785.1 Comamonadaceae bacterium | reverse complement strand
CCAGTTGCATCGCGCTGGCCCGTCAACTCAACCTGTCGCCAGAGCAGATCTTGCCGTTTTCGACCGGCGTCATCATGGAGCCGTTGCCGCATGATCGTATCGAGGCTGGCTTACCGGCTGCGCTGGCGGATGCGCGGCCAGACAACTGGGCCAGTGCCGCTGAAGCCATCATGACCACCGACACCGTGGCCAAGGCATTTTCCAAGCGCATCACACTGGGCGGGGTCCGCGTCACCATCACTGGGATCAGCAAAGGTTCGGGCATGATCCGCCCCAACATGGCGACCATGCTCGGTTTCATGGCGACAGACGCTTGTGTGCCGCAGGCTCTGATGGCGCAACTGGCACGCGAGTTGGCGGAAGGTTCCTTCAACCGCGTCACGGTCGATGGCGACACCTCCACCAACGACTCTTTCGTGGTCGTGGCCACACAACAGGCCAAGCACGCACCGATTGACTCGCTGGACAGCGCTGACGGTCGCGCCCTCCAAGCGGCGATGCTGGAGATTGCACAGAAGCTGGCGCAGGCGATCGTGCGTGACGGCGAAGGCGCCACTAAATTCATGACCATCCGCGTTGAAGGCGGTACCACGGGCGATGAGTGTCGCAAAGTGGCTTACGCCATCGCCCATTCACCGCTGGTGAAAACAGCTTTCTTTGCCAGCGACCCGAACCTCGGCCGCATTCTGGCAGCCGTTGGTTACGCAGGCATTGATGATTTAGACCAGACGCTGATAGATTTGTATTTAGACGATGTGCTGGTGGCCAAAAATGGTGGCCGTGACATCGACTACGTCGAGGCCGATGGCCAGCGTGTGATGCAGCAAAGCGAGATTTTGGTTCGCGTGGTGTTGGGTCGCGGTGACGCAGTCGACACCGTTTGGACCTGCGACCTCTCCTACGATTACGTCAAGATCAACGCAGATTACAGAAGTTAAAGCCCCCATGAACGAGTCCTTTGAACGCCTGATGGCGCGTGTTGAGTCTTTGGTCACACGCATTGAGTCGGTCTTGCCGCAGCCCTTGAGCGCACCTGATTGGCAAGCCTCGGTGGCTTACCGTTACCGCAAACGCAGTTCAGGCCACGGTTCGCTGGAACCCGTGAAGCACTTGGGCACCATGCGACTGACTGACCTGAAAGAAATCGAGGATCAGAAGGACAAAATCAAGCGCAACACCGAGCAGTTTGTGAAGGGCGTGCCCGCCAACAATGTGTTGTTGACCGGCTCGCGTGGCACGGGAAAATCCTCGTTGATCAAAGCTTGCTTGAACGAATATGCGGCGCAAGGTTTGCGCCTGATTGAGGTGGACAAGGTTGACCTGGTCGACTTGCCAGACATCGTCGATCTGGTCTTTGGTTTGCCCGAGAAATTCATCATCTTTTGCGATGACTTGAGCTTTGAAGAGGGCGAGTCGGGCTACAAAGCGCTCAAGTCCATTTTGGATGGCTCGATCGCTGCAGCCACGCCGAATGTGCTGATCTACGCCACCAGCAATCGCCGCCATTTGCTGCCCGAGTACATGACTGAAAACCTGACCTACACGCACACAGCGGACGGTGAAGTGCATCCGGGTGAAGTGGTCGAAGAAAAAATTTCGCTGTCGGAACGCTTTGGTTTGTGGGTCAGTTTTTACCCTTTCAGCCAAGACGAATACCTGACCATCGTGGCCCAATGGCTGACGTCTTTTGGCGTGACGCCTGAGGCCATCAAAGCAGCGCAACCGGCCTCATTGGTTTGGGCCCTAGAGCGCGGATCGCGCAGCGGTCGGGTGGCTTTCCAGTTCGCCCGCGACTATGCAGGTCAAGCCACGGCATGACCTTGCCGCTGTTGGTGGCCGACAAAGACCGTCCGCGCGAAGGCGGTGTTGATCGTCCCACGGTAGAAGTCGCTGTCGGGGTGCTGCTGCGTGCCGGCGGTGAGTTTTTGTTGACCTCGCGACCACCCGGCAAGGTCTACGAAGGCTACTGGGAATTTCCTGGCGGCAAGTTAGAAGCGGGCGAAAGCGTCGAGCAGGCTTTGCGGCGCGAGCTTGAAGAAGAGCTCGGCATCACCATCGGTGCTGTGCACGCTTGGCGCACCGAACTGGTCGACTATCCCCACGCCTTGGTGCGGCTGAATTTTTGCAAGGTCTTTGACTGGACGGGTGCTTTGCAGATGCGCGAAGGCCAGTCATTCGCGTGGCAGACACTGCCGGTGCAAGTTCATCCCGTGCTGCCCGGCACCGTGCCGGTGTTGGCATGGTTCGCGCAAGAGAGAGGCTTTCAGTCGGCGACCCATTTGGCTCTCGCTGCCAGCACCGCCTCGGGATAAGGCGTTTGCCCGCGCGATCCGTTGTATCGGCCTAGGCCCATGAACACGTCACCTTGCTCGCGGTCCAGATAATGTCGCAAGATGACGCAGCCAAAGCGCAGGTTGGTCTGCAGGTGAAAGAGCTTGCTGACATCTCCATCACCGATGAGGCGGACCCAAAAAGGCATGACCTGCATGAAACCGCGCGCGCCCACACTTGACACGGCGTACTTGCGAAAGTGGCTCTCGACTTCGATCACGCCCAGTACCAATGCGACATCTAGTCCCGCACGTTTGCTTTCGTACCAGACGGTTTGTGAAAATTCTTGACGACTGTGTGACTCGGGAATCAGTTGTTCAAGTCGGGTCGCCATAAGCCGCGACCAGCGCTCATAGGCCAGCCGGCTTACGCTGTCGCTGAATTGCGGCACAGGCGGCGCGCGATTTGAAACAGCGGATGTCAAGGCCGTGCGTACCGAATCGGCCAGCGGTTCCTCCAGTTGGCTTCCTGCATGGGCAGGCTCGCCAACCAGGCCCAAGATGCCTAAAAGGCTTGTTGCAGAGCAGCGCTGCAAGCAACGCCGTCGCGAGATAAAGAAGGTTTCCAGTGGCGGTGTGACCCGCCCTGGCTGGTCAGTCATGGCGCCAGCTTGTCCTTGAGAAAGTTGAAAATGTCAGTGACACCGACCTTGGTCGAGGCTGCATCACGGCGATGCTGGTATTCAAGCTGGCCTTCTTTCAGGCCACGGTCGCCAATGGTGACGCGGTGCGGTACGCCGATGAGCTCCCAGTCGGCAAACATGGCGCCAGGTCGCTCACCCCGGTCGTCAAGAATGACATCCACGCCAGCCGTCAGCAGCTCAGCGTGCAGCTTGTCTGCAGCCGCTTGTACCTCGGGGAAACGGTCCGGGCTGATCGGGCAGATCACCACGGTGAAGGGAGCGATGGCATCGGGCCAGATGATGCCGCGCTCGTCATGGTTTTGTTCAATCGCCGCTGCAGGCAGCCGCGTGATGCCGATGCCGTAGCAGCCCATTTCCATGAACTGGGGCTTGCCGTTTTCGTCTAAAAAAGTCGCGTTCATGGCTTGGCTGTACTTGGTGCCCAGGTAAAACACATGTCCGACTTCGATTCCGCGTTCAATCGCCAGCACGCCTTGGCCATCGGGGGAGGCATCCCCCGCCAACACGTTGCGCAAATCTGCCACCAAGCTTGGTTCCGGTAAATCGCGCACCCAGTTCACACCGGTGAGGTGGAAGTCAGCTTCGTTGGCGCCGCAAATCCAGTCGCTCATCACCGCGACTTCACGGTCAACCACCAGTGAGACGGGTTTCTTCAAGTTCAAGGGGCCAAGGTAGCCGGGCTTGCAGCCGAAATGGTCTTCGATTTCGGCCAAGGTGGCGAAGCGGAAATTGGCCAGACCGTCGACCTTGCCGACTTTGACTTCATTCATGTCATGGTCGCCGCGCAGCAGCAGCAGCCAGACACGGGTCTTGATGATCTCGCCAGCTGGACCCATGGCGTCAGTAGCCAATACCAGCGATTTGACCGTGCGTTCCAGTGGTGTGCCGAGCAAAGCTGCCACATCCGCGCAGGTGCTTTTATCGGGCGTTGATGTGCGTGTGAGGGTTTGGGAAGCCGCTTTGCGTGGGCCTGCGGGTGCCAGCGATTCCGCCTTTTCCATATTGGCGGCGTAGTCACTGCGAGGGCAGTAAACGATGGCGTCTTCGCCGGTCGCGGCGATGACCTGAAACTCTTCACTCAAGTCGCCACCGATGGCGCCGCTGTCGGCCGCGACGGCGCGGTAACGCAGACCGAAACGGTCAAAAATTTGGCGGTAAGCCTGCGCCATGTTTTGGTAGCTGACTTTGGCCGCTGTCTGGTCACGGTCAAAGCTGTAGGCGTCCTTCATGGTGAATTCGCGACCACGCATCAGGCCAAAACGCGGACGTCGTTCGTCGCGAAATTTGGTCTGAATTTGGTAGAAGTTTTTCGGCAGTTGCTTGTAACTGCGGATGTCTTGACGCACCACATCGGTGATGACTTCTTCGCTGGTTGGCTGGACCACGAAGTCGCGACCATGCCGGTCTTTGATACGCAGCAGTTCGGGGCCCATTTTTTCAAAGCGACCGGTTTCTTGCCAGAGTTCGGCGGGCTGAATCACTGGCATGGCCATTTCGACGGCGCCAGCGCGGTTCATTTCTTCACGCACGATGGCCTCGACTTTGCGAATCACGCGCAGGCCCATGGGCATGTAGTTGTAGATGCCGGCGCCCAGCTTTTTTATCATGCCGGCGCGCATCATGAGTTGGTGGCTGACGACTTCGGCGTCGGCTGGCGCTTCCTTGAGCGTCGAGATGAAGAACTGGGATGCTTTCATGGGGCGGTATTTTCTGAGGTTGGGTCACTGCAGCCTGCGGCAAGCTTGGCGCGAGGGCCTTGGCTGTGCATAATGGGCTCAGTTTAAAAAATTTGAGGTTTGATTATGCTCGACCGCGATGGCTTCAGGCCTAACGTCGGGATCATCTTGCTCAACCAGAAAAGTCAGGTATTTTGGGGTAAGCGCATCCGTACCCATTCGTGGCAATTCCCGCAGGGCGGCATTGACCGGGGTGAAAATCCCGAGCAAGCCATGCTTCGTGAATTACACGAAGAAGTGGGGCTGATGCCTCAGCATGTGCAGGTGCTTGCCCGAACCCGAGACTGGTTGCGTTACGAGGTACCCGACCGGTTTATCCGCCGTGATGCGCGCGGACATTACAAAGGCCAGAAGCAAATCTGGTTTTTGCTGCAGTTGGTTGGCCACGACTGGGACCTGAACCTGCGTGCGACTGATCATCCCGAATTCGATGCTTGGCGATGGAACGATTACTGGGTGCCGCTTGACGCAGTGGTCGAATTCAAACGTGGCGTTTATGAAATGGCGTTGACCGAGTTGTCGCGCTATGTGCCGCGTTTAGATTTCCGTGAAGACGCTCGCGTAGATCATCGGAATCGCTATTTGCGTGGTGGTGTTCGCCAACGTGAAGCCGGCCAAGCGCAGGGCGCTGACGGCTTTGCTCACTACACCGCGCAGGGTGGCGCATCATCTTTTGAACTGCCACCGGGTGCGAGTTTTGACCCGGATCCGCAAACCAACCAGAGGCCTGCAGCCGCTTCGGGTGAGCGTGAGATCTAGCGGTCTCAGCTGCGGTTAGGTTCAGCGGTTGAGAACAAGATTGGTCCGGTGGACCATTTCTGGCTCGCCGGTGTAGCCCAGCAAGCGCTCAAATTCAGCGGATGATTTGCGGCAAATGAGGCGTGCTTCTGCGCTTGAGTAATTGGACAAGCCGCGCGCAATCTCCAGCCCGTCGGCATCCCGCACGGCGATCACGTCGCCGCGTGAAAACTCACCTTGAACAGCAGTCATGCCGATGGGCAGCAAGCTCTTGTCCTCATCGCGCACCTTGACCACCGCGCCCGCATCGATCAGCACCGAGCCGCGCATTTGCAGGTGATCGGCCATCCATTGTTTGCGCGCATGGTTCTTGGGGGTTTGCGCCATCAAGAGTGTGCCGATGGTCTCGCCGCGCGACAGGCGTAGCAGGGCGTTAGGTTCACGGCCCCAAGCGATCACGGTGGAGGCACCCGAACCTGCGGCTCGCTTAGCCGCCAAAATTTTGGTCAGCATGCCGCCCTTGCCAATGCTGGAGCCGGCACCACCGGCCATGGTCTCAAGCGCGGGGTCACCGGCCTGCGCTTCATGCACGAGTGTCGCGTTGGGGTCCTTGCGTGGAT
>CANCLK010000104.1 GCA_947378785.1 Comamonadaceae bacterium | reverse complement strand
TTTTTCACCGGTATAGGCACCGCTTGGGAAGTCTTTGCTAGGAAAATAGAACAGTGCTGGCAAGGTTCAGGGCTGTATGGGCACTGAAAACACTGAGAAGTCCGGGCTCTGAGAAGCGCCGCGCTGATGGGATCAAGCCACTTCAAGATTTGAATTTGGAAAGGCTGGACACATAAAGCTATTGCGATACCGAAGTTGCGATTGTAGCGTTTTATACAAGATGGCGCATCTTAGACCCTTGGTCGGCCTGCAAACAGCCATTTTTGCAGGCGTTTGGATTGCTTTTGCTGCGTTCTTGGCTAGTTTTCGAACTGCGGGTGCAGCTGCCGTATCCGGCTCATGGCCATACCAGCCGCAGCGGTCCGGGTCTCAACCCCGAGCTTGGCAAAGACCCGCTCAAGATGCTTTTTCACCGTCATCGGGCTGGTCCCCAGAATGTCGCCGATGTCTCGGTTGATCTTCCCTTTGACAACCCAATACAGCACCTCAGCTTCGCGCGCCGTCAGCTTAAAACTGAGGCTCATAGCCTGAATGACGGTCTCGTCGGACTCTTCGCGCATGATGATCAGCCAGTCATCGTCGCCGGTTTGCTGGTGCAGACGGCAGGTCAGGCGCTTGGCGCCCTGCTCGATGCTCAGACGCGGCGGCTCTGTCTGCTGCGTGGCCAGTTGCTCGGCTGTGTCCACGTGCCGGCGCAGCCAGTTCAGCACCGCATCCGGCGTTTGCGGTGCGGCAGTGCCGTAGTAGCGCTGCAACAAATCGCGCGCCAACGGTGTTTGCCACATCAGTTTGCCATCACTCACACGGACGGTGATGGTGGCGTAGCCAAAGGCATCCAGCGCGTTACGAGCCTGCCGCTTTTCGCGGGCACCCTGCAAATGCACCGCCATGCGCGCCAGCACTTCTTTGGGCTTGATTGGCTTGGTGACGTAGTCAACGCCGCCGACGTCGAGCGCTGCCACCAGATACTCGGTCTCGGTTAGCCCGGTCATGAAGACGATCGGAATCGGCGCTGTGGCGGGCGAGGCTTTCAGCCGTCGCGCCACCTCGAAGCCGTCCATCCCGGGCATCATGGCGTCGAGCAAAATAATGTCGGGCAAGGCCTGTGCGGCGCGTTGCAAAGCCGCCTCGCCATTGGTGGCCACCAGCACCGTGTAGCCAGATTCGTCTAGGGCGTCGTGTAGCACTGACAGGTTGTCGGGCACGTCATCGACGATCAGCACAACGTCGCTGTTGGCACGGTCCAGCGTTTGCGCTAACGCAGAGGTGTTGGCATGGTTCATGTGACCGCTCCTGAATGCGTTTTTTGCAGCGTTGCTTGCGCATCGATTTGTCGGGCCATGGCTTCAAATTCAAATTGACGCGCCAGCACTTGCATCGCGGCCACAAAACCATGGCACTCGGGTTGGACTTTTTCAATGGCCTCAAGCTGGTTCATGATGCCGCGGAAGAAACCTAGGTTGATGAGTTCGCTCAGCGGCCTCAGTTCGTGCGCGGCCGGCCACACGAGCGTCGTCAGAGGCGCTGCCATCACCGCTGCAGCAGGTGCAGGTGTAGGCGCTTGCATCAGCCAGGTCAGGGAGAGCTGGCATTCAAGCCAGTCCAGCAGCTCGCTGTGGCGCACCGGCTTGAGGATGAAGTCTTCATTGCGGATACCGACATCGTTCTCCAGACCTTTGTCAAAGGCGTTGGCCGAGACAATCGCAATTTGGGGTTGCGGCGGAGAGGATGCAGAAGAATGGCCCAGCGCACGGAGCCGTCGTATGGTTTCCCAGCCGTCGATGCCAGGCATGGCCAAGTCCATCAAGATCGCGTGCGGTTGCAAACCGGCGGCCAACAAATCAAGACAGTCATGGCCGCTGGCGGCGGTGCGAATCTCGAATCCCAAGGGCTGCAGCAGGCTGACCAGAATATCGCGGTCTGCCTCTTCGTTGTCGACCACCAAGATGCGGCGCCGCTCACCGGCATAACCGTGACGCGGACGGTTATGCAACGGCACGCTAGGCGCATGACCGGTCGCCTGCCGCATGTCCGGCAAGAACAGCCTGACCCGAAAAGTTGACCCCACGCCGAGCGCGCTGGTCAGCGTCATCTCACCACCCATCAAGTCAGTGAGCATTTTCGCGATGGTCAAGCCCAAGCCAGCGCCCGGTGCTGCACCACCGCTGGTGCTATTTGTGCTGCTGGCTCGCGTGAAGGGCTCAAAAATGCGCTCGCGCTCTGCCTCAGACAAGCCGGGCCCAGTGTCTTCCACATCGATCAAAGCCATCTCGCGGGCGTAACGCACGCGCAGCGTGACGCTGCCACTGGACGTGAACTTGATGGCGTTACCGAGCAAGTTGATGAGGATTTGCCGCACACGTTTTTCGTCCGCACGCACCACCAGTGGCATCACGCCTTCAGGCTCGAACTTGAATTTCAAACCTTTGGCCTGCGCTTCGAGTTCAAACAGATTCGCCATCTCCTGCACGCCATCGGCAAAGTGCATGGGCTTGACGTTCAAGGTGAGCTTGCCGCTTTCAATCCGCGCGATGTCGAGCGTGCCCTCGATCAACGACAACAGATGTTCGCCACCGCGTTTGATGACGCTGACAGCCTGCCGGCGATGCGGCGGAATCGACGGGTCTTCGCCCATCAGCTGCGCATAACCCAAGATGCTGTTGAGCGGCGTGCGCAGCTCGTGGCTGATGGCGCTGATGTAGCGACTCTTGGCTTGGTTTGCCTGATCGGCGACTTGCTTGGCGCGTTGCAGCGCCTCGTCGGTTTGCCGGTGCGAGTCAATTTCTTGCATCAGCAAATGCGTCTGCCGGTTCGACTCCTCTTGCGCCACCTGCCGACTTTTTTGAGCCAACACCATCCACCACGCCACCATGCCAGCGATCAACAACAGCGCCATGTAGGCTTTCACAAAACCGGAACGCAAAGCCGCGCCAGAGACGCCTACAGCCTCCGCCAGCGGCCGCAATTCTTGGTGATACAGCAAGCCGAAGACGCTGCCCAAGAGCGGCACGATGATGAGCATCAGCAGCAAAAAATGACTGAGTCCAGTGTCCAGATACGGCCAGATACGGCGCGGCAATAACCAACGCAACGTGGCCGACCATTGCGCTGCCAAGCTCGCGTGCGGCTTGCACATATCCCCGCAACGCGCGTCGAGCGTGCAACACAGGGAGCAGATGGCACCTTGGTACGCCGGGCAATGCGCCATGTCGGGGCTTTCGTAGTCGCGCTCACAAATGACGCAGCGGCTCATGCGGTGGGCGCGAAAAACACCCGGCGCAGGGACAGTGTCTTCGGTGCGCTCAGCTTCGCGTGCGATGTAATAGCGACCGCGTGTCGCCCAGGCGATCAGCGGCGCGGTGATAAGCGCGGTGAGCATCGCGATCACTGCGGAGAAAGCCTGTGCCATCGGGCCAAACGCGCCCAAGTACGCCGCCACCGACAACACCGACGCCAAAGCCATGGCACCGACGCCCACTGGATTGACGTCATACAAATGCGCCCGCTTGAACTCAATGCCTTTGGGCGACAAGCCGAGCGGTTTGTTGATGACCAAGTCCGCCACCACCGCCATCATCCAAGCAATGGCGATGTTGGAATACAGGCCGAGCACGTCGCCCAAGGCCTTGAAGACGTTCATCTCCATCAGCATGAAGGCGATGAAGGTGTTGAAGACCACCCAGACCACGCGGCCTGGGTGGCTGTGCGTCAACCGTGAAAAGAAGTTAGACCACGCCAACGAGCCAGCATAGGCGTTGGTGACATTGATCTTGAGCTGCGAGATCACCACAAACAGCGCCGTAGCCGCCACCGCCATGCCGTAGTTGGGGAAGACATATTCGTAGGCCGCCAAGTACATCTGGTTTGGGTCGACCGCGCGGTCTGGCGGCACCATGTTGCTGATGGCCAGATACGCCAACAACACGCCACAGAGCATTTTGACCACGCCCAACAAAACCCAACCCGGCCCACCGGCCAGCACGCCAGCCCACCAGCGCCAGCGCGTTGCAGGTGTTTGCACCGGCATGAAGCGCAGGTAGTCGGCCTGCTCGCCCATCTGCGTGATAAGCGCAATGCCCACCGTCAAGCCAGCACCAAACAAGTGCAAATCAAAGTGACTGTCAGTGCCGCTATCACCAACATAGTGCAAAACACCCGAAAACGCACCGGGATCGCGCATCAGCACATATGCAAAAGGCACCACCCACATCAACAACCAGATCGGTTGCGTCCACATCTGCAGCCGACTGATGGCCGAGACACCATGCGTGACCAGTGGAATGACGACCAACGCGCAAATCAGGTAGCCCCATGTCGGCGGAATGTCGAGCGCCAGCTCCAGCGCATAAGCCATGACGGCGGCTTCGAGCGCAAAGAAGATGAAGGTGAAGGACGCATAAATCAGCGAGGTGAGCGTCGAGCCGATGTAGCCGAACCCTGCGCCGCGCGTCAGCAAGTCCATGTCGACGCCGTAGCGCGCCGCGTAAATACTGATCGGCAAACCCGCCATGAAAATGATCAGGCCGGTCGCCAGAATGGCCCAGAGCGCATTGGTGAAACCGTACTTGACCAGCAAGGTGGCGCCAACGGCCTCCAGAATCAAAAACGAGGCCGCACCAAAGGCCGTGTTGGCGACCCGCCATTCAGACCACTTGCGAAAGCGCTGCGGCGTGAAGCGCAGCGCGTAGTCTTCCATGGTTTCGCTAGCAACCCAGCTGTTGTAGTCACGCCTGACCTTGATGATTCGCTGCAGCGGGGCGGCGGGCGGACGCACCTCCGCCGACCGGACAAGCGGTGGCGGCGACAGTGGCAGCGGGGCGTTCATGGCATGTGGGATAAGCGGCAAGCCGCCTGCGGGTTGTGCAGTTTCTGTGCCACGCTTGGTCTGTCCGTGGCATTATTCTTGCCTTTCAGCCCAGTGGTCGGCACAGTCGGCCCACCCGGAGAAACCATGGAACTGACCCCCAGAGAAAAAGACAAACTGATGATCTTCACGGCCGGACTGTTGGCAGAACGCCGGCGCGCCCGTGGACTCAAACTCAATTACCCGGAAGCCGTGGCCCTGCTCAGCGCCGCCGTCATGGAAGGCGCGCGCGACGGCAAAACTGTGGCCGAGCTCATGAGCGAAGGCCGCACCATCCTGACCCGCGCCGACGTCATGGACGGCATCGCCGACCTCATCACCGACATCCAGGTCGAAGCCACCTTCCCGGACGGCACCAAGCTCGTCACCGTTCACCAACCGATTGTTTGACTGTGCCAAACCTCCCGTTATTGCGAGCACAGCCATGTCCGTCATTGCGAGCGCAGCGCGGCAATCTAGGCTGCTTGGATTGCCGCGCTGCGCTCGCAATGACGGACCTTACGCTCGCAATGACGAACAGTGAGTGGCCCCTCCAAACAACTTAAAACAAGATGAGACCCTACATGAACTTCCGCTTAATCAAAACCACCGCTTTGTCCGCCATGGCTGCACTCTCCACCACGGCCTTTGCGCATAACGGCCACGGCCTGTCGGGCTCGCATTGGCACAGCACGGACGCGTGGGGCTTTATCGCCTTGGCGCTGGCTGTGGGCGTAGCGCTGTGGATGTCCAAGGGCGACAAATGACAGCGCCCATGATCCCTGGCGAGTACCTGATTGACGCTGGTGACCATGTTCTGAACCCCGGCCGTCGCAGCGTCAGCATGGTGGTGCGAAACACCGCCGACCGGCCGATTCAAGTCGGTTCGCACTACCACTTTGCAGAGACCAACGCGGCGCTAGGTTTTGACCGCGAAGCTGCGCGCGGCATGCGGCTGAACATTGCTTCAGGCATGGCGGTGCGATTCGAGCCCGGCCAGCAACGCACGGTCGAACTGGTTGACTACGCCGGTGAGCGCAAGGTCTACGGCTTTCGCGGACTTGTTCAAGGCGCGCTGTAAACGCATTCTTCAATTTGTTTTTTTTGAGACACCACCATGGCAACCATTGGACGACGCGCTTACGCTGAAATGTTTGGCCCCACGGTCGGCGACCGCGTTCGCTTGGCCGACACCGACCTGCTGATCGAGGTCGAGGCTGACTACACACTTCGTGCAGGCGGCTACGGCGAAGAAGTGAAATTTGGCGGTGGCAAAACCATCCGCGACGGCATGGCACAGTCGCAAGCCACGCGGGCACAAGGCGCGGTCGACACCGTCATGACCAACGCACTGATCATGGACCATTGGGGCATCGTCAAAGCGGATATCGGCTTGAAAGACGGTCGCATTGCCGC
>CANCLK010000103.1 GCA_947378785.1 Comamonadaceae bacterium | reverse complement strand
CCGAGAAGCAAGCCCAATTGCTAGGTGACGTCTTGAAGGCTCGCGGCCACCACGTGGCAGTGCGCTACGCCATGCGCTACGGCAACCCGTCGATGGCCTCGCAGCTCGAAGAACTCAAAGAACTCGGCATCACGCGCGTGCTCATCGTGCCGGCGTATCCGCAATACAGCGCCACCACCACGGCCAGCGTGTTTGACGCGGTCTACACCTGGGCCGCCAAGGTGCGCCGCTTGCCCGAGTTCCGTTTTTTGAACCACTACCACGACGACGCCGGCTACATTGCAGCACTTGCCAGCAAGGTGCGAGCGCACTGGGACGCGCACGGTCAGGCTGACCAATTGGTGTTCAGTTTTCATGGGGTGCCGCAACGCACTTTAGAGCTCGGTGACCCGTACCACTGCGAGTGCTACAAAACCGCACGCCTGCTGGGCGAGGCCTTGGGCCTCACCAAAGACCGCTACAAAGTGACTTTTCAGTCGCGCTTTGGCAAGGCCAAATGGCTGCAACCCTACACCGAGCCAACGCTCATCGCCATGGCCCAATCAGGCGTCAAACGGGTCGACGTGATGTGCCCCGGCTTCACTGGCGACTGCTTGGAAACGCTGGAAGAAATGAACGACGAAGCCCGCGAAGCCTTCCTGCACGCAGGCGGCGAAACCTTCCACTACATCAGCTGCCTGAACGACAGCCCCGAATGGGCTGACGCCCTGGCCAGCATTTGCGAAGAGCACTTGAGCGGCTGGCCAACGCAGCAAGCCGCCGACGTTTCAGCGCTGGCTCAAAGCCGGGCTGAGGCTATTGCGCTGGGTGCGAAGGTCTGAGGTCGGTCAGTCCAGCTTAGGCGCCCTCGACCGCATAGTCAGCGCGTCGAATCTGCGCTAGTTGTAGAACTTCGACATGTAGGCATCAATGACTTTGGCGGCTTCGTCACTGGCGCCGTAGTACATGTGAAAACCACTTCGGCAAGGGTCTCTTGGCTCCGCCTCGCCAGAAGTCAGCCAAACCAGTTCCGTGCTGACTTTGTTGAAAGCTTTGACTTGCGCGAAATTTTCAGCCGCTGATTTGGTGAGCGTGTGCGAGCAACCGTCTTGCTGATGATGCAAGACCAGGACAGGTAAGTTCAGCGGCGGTTTGAAATACGTTTCAGAGCGAGCGCCACTTGAAATGATGCCCGCGACCAGATTCATTTTGTCGTCTTTTTGAAAGGACTTCACCACCTCGGTCAGGCTGATTCCACCATTGCTATGGCCCATCAACCAAACTGGCAAACCGGTCTTTTCTTTGTAAAACCGGACCACCGACTCAATGCGCACCATGTGATCCGAAGCGGCACGGGCGGTTGGGTAAGGCTGCCAGGGCGACAACTCTCCAGGGCTGTCCAGCAAAACAACATCGAACTTCCCACTGGTGAGTGCAGGATTCGTGAGGCGTTTGAGCATCTGAAAAAAATGAAAACGGTTGTCTGTTTGACCCAGCTTTAAACCGATATAGCCTTCACCACCCGGGATGAAAACGAGCAACGCTTTGGCGTCTTTGCCCGGCCAATGCATCGTCAGGGTTGGCGCTGAGCTGATGAAGAACCCTTTGTCGATTTGCTCAACGGCGATGACCTCGGCTTGAACCGGCACAAATGCGCCACCCCACATGAGCGCGAGAAGGAAAAATTTCGCAAGACGAAGTCTGTACAAGAATTTCATGAGGCTACTCTGCTGAGTTGGGTGATGGTGTTCCGGCCTGATTATGGATCTGACTTGGTATCGCTAGAGTTCAAACTTTAGGCTTGCAGACAACAGCCGGCACGGTCAAGCAAAGGCACGGACAATCCCTTAATATTCCGGCAGATTGCCGTACAATTCACGACTAACTAGGAGATTGCCATGACTGCCAGCACCGCCACTGCACCGCGTTCACCGAAGCCTCAGTCAGCACGGCTGGAGGCCAGGATCAGCCATGACTTGCATGTGACGGTGAAGCGTGCAGCTGAAATCCAGGGGCGAACGATGACCGATTTTGTGATTCATGCCTTGCAGGTGGCTGCGTCTGAGGCTATTGAGCAAGCAGATCAAATGCGCTTGTCTATCGTTGACCAGAAAGCGTTTGCCCATGCGCTGATCGCGCCCACCAAACCCAATGCGGCACTCAAGCGTGCCTTTGCCAAGGCCAACAAGCTCTTGGCAGCTTGATGGCTCGCAGGTTCTCTGTTGCTGCGCTAGACCTCGCCACTGATCGCTCAGGTTTTGAGTGCGGCGTCGAACCACTGGACCGATATTTTCGAGTCCAAGTCGGTCAAGACACCAAGCGCCGTGTGACGGCTTGCTTTGTCGCAACAGAAGTGACAACCGAAGCGAAAGGCCAAACCGCGGGTTACTACACACTCGCCTCGGCCAGCGTGTCGTTGGCTGATCTGCCAGACGCTCTCGCTAAAAAATTACCGCGCTACCCCAGTGTTCCTGCCGTGCGCATGGGACGCTTGGCCGTGGAGCAAGCGTTTAAAGGTGAGGGCTTAGGAGCAGCGTTGCTGGCTGATGCTCTACGCCGCGCTGTAAAGGCAGAGATTGCCGCGTATGCGTTTATCGTTGACGCCAAGGATGAAACAGCTGCACGGTTCTATTTACATCACGGATTTGTGGCGTTGCCCGAGCAGCCACTGTGTCTATTGATGGCACTAGCGACGGTCAAAAACCTGATCAAGCCAACTTAGGCGCCGTGAACCGCTTAGCCAAGCGCGGCAACACCAGTACGGCCAGCACCACGCCCACCAGCGCCAGCGACATCGGGCGCTCAAGGAAGACCATGGCACTGCCCTCGCCGATTGACATGGCGTTGCGCAGCTGGGCTTCGGCCAGTGGTCCGAGGATCATGCCGACCACCACGGGCGCGGTTGGAAAGTCAAAGCGCCGCATCACCACGCCCAGCAGGCCAATGGCATAAAGCAAGAACAGATCAAAGGCGCTTTGCCGCATGCCGTAGACACCGACCGTCGCAAAAATCAAAATGCCGGCGTACAGATAAGGCTTGGGGATTTTGAGCAGCTTGACCCAGAGCCCGACCATGGGCAAGTTCAGCACCAGCAGCATCACGTTGCCGATGTAGAGCGAGGCGATCAAGGCCCAGACCAAAGACGATGACGAGGTGAACAACTGGGGGCCGGGCTGGATGCCGTAGTTTTGAAACGCCCCCAGCAAGATGGCCGTGGTGTTGGAGGTTGGAATGCCCAGCGTGAGCAGCGGAATCATGGCGGCAGTGACCGTGGCGTTGTTGGCCGCCTCGGGGCCGGCCACGCCTTCAATCGCGCCCTGGTTGCCAAACTCATCTCTGACATCGGCCTTGGCCAGTTTCTTTTCAGTGGCATAACTCAGGAAAGTCGGGATCTCGGTGCCGCCCGCCGGGATGCAACCAAACGGCGCACCAATGGCAGTGCCGCGCAGCCACGCCGGCCAAGAACGGCGCCAGTCGCGGGCCGTCATGTGGACCTTGCTCAACTTGTTTTGCTCTTCCACCACGCGGCCTTCGTAGAGCACGGCGTACAGGGCTTCGGCCACCGCAAACAGCCCGACCGCCACCAACACGATTTCAATACCGTCGAGCAGTTCCGGTACACCGCCGGTGTAGCGTGCTTGGCCCGAGATTTGGTCCATGCCAATCAGCCCGGCAGCCAAGCCCACGAACAACGCTGTCATGCCGCGCACGGTGCTCTTGCCGAGCACCGCACTCACCGTAGTGAAGGCCAGCAGCATCAGCATGAAGTACTCAGGCGGGCCGAGCTTGACGGCATAGTCGGCCACCACAGGGGCGAACAGCGTCACCAGCACGGTGGCGATGGTGCCGGCCACAAACGAGCCGACCGCAGCCGTGGCCAACGCAGCGCCAGCGCGCCCGCTCTTGGCCATCTTGTTGCCCTCCATCGCCGTCACCATGCTGGCGGTTTCTCCCGGCGTGTTAAGCAAGATCGAGGTGGTTGAACCGCCATACATGGCACCGTAATAGATGCCGGCAAAAAAGATCATCGACGCCGTGGCTTCGACCTTGGCCGTGATCGGCAACAGCATGGCCACCGCTACCGCAGGGCCAATGCCCGGCAACACGCCAATGGCGGTGCCCAATGCGCAGCCGACAAAACACCACAGCAGGTTGACCGGTGTGGCCGCAGTGGCAAAGCCCTGCATCAGTTGATTGAAAATATCCATGACAGCGATGAGTCCGAAAAAAACGATGAGGCGCTTAGAGCCAGCCGGTGCCGGTGATGCCCGGCAGATTGATGGCTAGGAATTTAGTGAAGGTCCAGTAGACGGGCGCCGAAATGGCCAAGCCAATCAGAATGTCCTTGAACCACATCACCGGGCGGCGGTCCATGTCGCCTTGGGCACCGCGCAGGCCCTGCACCGCCAGCACAAAACACAGGGTGCAACTGAAAATAAACCCGATGGTGGTGATGAGGGCCGCGTTGGCCAACAGGCCAACCGAGACCCACACAAATCCGGGCCAATAGGCTTTGGCCGCACCCGTTGGCTCGTCAAGAGCCCGAAAACCGCCGGTGTACGACTCCCAGAGCATGAAGCCACCGCACAGCAGCAGCGCCAGCGCCACCACCCACGGCAAGAAGTTCGGCCCGACGCCGCCATAACCCGCTTCAGAAGAAATACTCAAAGCGCCAGTCGCCAGGCCCAGCGCCAAAAAAACGACACCAACGCCGATGACCGTCTGGAATGGAGAAGCGGCGGGGGAAGTATGTGCAGTCATTGCAAACATCACTCAATATAAAAAACAAACAAACTGTCCGTCATGCCAAGCGCAGCGGGGTCATCTATCTTTGACAGGCTCAGATCATGCCGGACTTGACCATCGTTGCCCGCAGGCTGGCGAAGTCGTCATCCACAAACTTCTCGAAAGCAGGGCCTGAGAGCACCGCAGGCGTCCAGCTGTTTTTCTCAGAAGCCTCTGCCCAAGACTTGGTCTTGACCGCCTTCAGCACCAGTTCGGTCAGTACCTGACGTTGCGCAGGTGTGATGCCTGGCGCGCCATAAACGCCGCGCCAATTGCCGATCACCACATTGACGCCCTGCTCCTTGAGCGTTGGCACAGCCACGCCTTTAAGGCGGGTGTCTGAAGTCACGGCCAATGCTTTCATCTTGCCGGTGTTGATGTATTCGGCAAACTCGCTGTAGCCGCTGCCGCCAATGGTGACGTTGCCACCCAAGATAGCGGCCGTGGCTTCACCACCGCCACGGAAAGCAACGTAGTTGATTTTCGAGGGGTCAACGCCAACCTCACGGGCGATCATGGCCGCGGCAATATGCTCAGTGGAACCACGTGAACCGCCGCCCCACTTGACGCTGCCAGGGTCTTTCTTGAGTTGCGCAATGACGTCCGCCATCGATTTGAGCGGCGAATTGGGCGGCAGCACAAACACGTTGTACTCGCTGGTCAGACGAGCAATTGGCGTCGCCTGAGACAAGTTGACCGCCGGCTTGCTGGTGATCTGGCCGCCGAGCATCACGGCGCCCATGACCATCAGCGCGTTGGCGTCACCCTTGCTGCCGTTGACAAATTGAGCCAGACCCAATGCACCGGCAGCTCCGCCCCGATTGTCAAAGATCACCGTCGCCGCGGCACCCGCGTCGACCAAGGCTTTGCCCAGCGCACGACCGGTGGTGTCCCATCCGCCACCGGGGTTGGCTGGAATCATCATCTTGATATTGGCAACGGCCCATGCCGACAGCGGAAAGGCACCTGTCGCGGCTAACGCGACCAGAGATTTTAGAAAAATGTCACGACGCATGGAAAGTCTCCTCTTTTGTGAATTTTATAGGGGGCTCAGCATCATGCTCTCTTTAAGTCACTCGCCATCTTAAGGTTCGAACAAAAGTATTATTTTTCCGTTATCGCTGATTCGTAAATAATGTGGGATGGAAAAAATGCGCATCGACAAGTGGCTGTGGGCGGCTCGCTTTTACAAAACGCGCACGCTGGCGGCCGAAGAAATCGACAAGGGCCGGGTGCAGATCAATGGGCAAGACGTCAAACCCGCGCGCGACGTCAAAGCGGGCGACACGCTGACTCTGCGCCAAGGGCCAGTGTTGCGGGTCGTTGTCGTCAAAGGCTTTAGCATGCAGCGAGGGGCCGCGCCGGTAGCGCAACTGCTGTACGAAGAAACACCCGAAAGCATTGCCAACCGGCAGCAGGCTGCTGAACAGCGCAAGCTCAACAACGAACCCGCCGACAGCATTGAACACGGACGTCCAACCAAACGCGACCGCCGCAGCATGGACAAAAACTGGGGTGATCGTTGGAGTGCTTCAGTCGATTAGACGCGATGGTTTAAACCACC
>CANCLK010000102.1 GCA_947378785.1 Comamonadaceae bacterium | reverse complement strand
GGTGCCGCTGGTATTTTTGAGGTTTTTTAAATGACAACTCTCCAGAACCTGAAACGGATGCAGCAGCTCATCTGGGTCCTTATTTACGGCGGCTTGTTGACACTCGTTCTCGGTCTGTCCGTCCAGAGAACCGATGAAACCATGGGCTGGTCCATGGTGATCGGCGGCGGCGGCTTTGCGTTGCTTGGCGCTGTCTTGATTTATGTGCGCTCACGCTTGAAGGACGACTGACGGTTTTAAATCATCCGCAGCATTCAATCCGATTACTTTCTCTTTATTTACATGAAATTCGACGTCACAATCCCTTTCACCGCACACTTAGGCTTTGACCTCATCCACCTTGATGCGGGCGAGTCAACCATTGAGTTTTCACCACGACCGGAACACCTGAACTCTTTCGGCGTGACACATGGTGGGGCAATCATGACGCTGCTCGATGTGTCCATGGCCCAAGCCGCACGCAGCGTGGCACCCGAAATGGGACTCGCCACCATTGAGATGAAAACCAGTTTCATGAAACCCGTACCCGGTGACGGCAGTATCTTGACCGGGCGTGGCCACCTGATTCAACGCACAAAATCTATGGCTTTTGTCGAAGCCAAGCTTCACGACAGCCAGGGCAACCTGTGTGCCCAAGCCAGTGGCACGTTCAAATACGTCAAGCGAAGCGAAAGCAATCCGGCTCAGGCTGGTTTGCCAGCGAGTCAACTGCTGACGGATTGACCGCTGATTGGAGCCCGATCTTGCCGATCAACCCGCAAATTCTTCTCGACAACCGGCCCACGGCTGAAGCGACGCTTGGCAATTTCAAGCTCGTCACGCTTGAAACGCCCCCCTTGCAAGACGGCCAAGTGTTGGTGCGGCATCATTTCCTGAGTCTCGATCCGTACATGCGTGGTCGCATGAATGATGCGAAGAACTACACCGCCCCGCAGCCTTTAGGCCGCGTCATGGGGGGCGGGACTGTCGGCGAAGTGGTTGAGAGTCGCTCACCCTTGTTCAGTCCTGGCGAGTTGGTCGTCGGGATGGGGGGTTGGCAGACCTACAGCGTCGTTGATGCGGCTATACCGGGGGCGCTGCGCAAGGTCGACACCCGCCATGTCCCGCTGCCGTATTACCTAGGTGCGGTTGGCATGCCCGGCGTCACCGCTTGGTACGGCTTGCTCAAGATCATCGAACCCTTGCCAGGCCAGACGCTGGTGGTGAGTGCTGCCACGGGTGCCGTTGGCAGCGCTTTCGCAGCCCTGGCCAAAACGCGGGGTTGTCGTGTCGTGGGCATCGCTGGCGGTCCGGCAAAATGCCAGTACGCCACCGACGAACTGGGCTTTGATGTCTGCATTGATTACAAACAACACGCGGATACCGAGGCCCTCTCAAGTGCGCTGAAGTTCGCCTGCCCAGATGGCATCGATGGCTATTTCGAAAACGTGGGCGGCATGGTGCTCGACGCCGTGATGCTGCAGATGAACGCCTTTGGCCGCATCGCACTGTGCGGCATGATCGCTCGCTACGAAGGCAAGCCGCTGCCCATGAACAATCCAGCGCTGTTGCTGACAAGTCGACTGAAGATGCAGGGTTTCATCGTCACCGAGCACTTGGACCTCTGGCCTGAAGCCTTGCAGGAACTCACGATGCTGGTCGCCACTGGCAAGCTGAGGCCGCGTGAAAGTGTGGCGCAAGGCTTGGCTGCTGCACCTGACGCATTTCTGGGTTTGCTGAAAGGCAAAAACTTCGGCAAGCAGCTCGTCAAGCTGATTTGAACGTCAGCTGATCGTTAGCGCAGGCGGTTCGCCTCGGCCTCTATGACGGGGGCGCCTGCCGCATTTTCCAGCCGGTCTTCCAATTCACCGATGTAGGCTGCCAGCGTGTTGCCCGACTCCTCGATGCGCGACTCAAGGTCAGCCTGCAACCGGACCAAGCGCTCGTCGAGACGTTGGGCGCCAAGCGCTTCACGGTCTGCCATGGCGTGGCTTTCAGCGGCCAAGTAGTGATGTAACTCAGTGAAGCGTGAAGACTCGGCTTTATCGGCCAGTTCGCGCTGGGTTTTGAGCTCCCGCGATGTCCGTCTGTTTTCGATCAAATAGGCGCTTTTGGCGTAGGCGCTGAACAGCAAAAATATCAACAGGGCTACGGCCAGAGCCATCAGCATGATCATCGCCAAAGGCGCTTGAACGCTGGCGAAACCTAGGCTGAGGGAACTGAGTCGGTTGAACTCTTCGAGGTTCAGGGCCACGAAAGCAGTCATCAAGACGATGCCCAATATCAGCAAAATGGACCGTGTGCGCATCGCAACTCCCGTTAAAGCTTCATCATACGCAGAGCTTGGGAAAGGGCCTGTGGGAGAATGCCTCTTCATTTTTTCGCCAGCCATCAGACCCTCCCACATGCAGAAAATCATCCGGCAAATCGCCGCAGAAATCAGAGTTCAAGAGCAACAAATTCGGGTGGCCGTCGAACTCCTTGACGGCGGTGCAACCGTGCCTTTCATTGCCCGATACAGGAAAGAAGTCACGGGGGGGCTCGATGACATTCAGTTGCGTGAACTGGAGGCCCGGCTGGGGTATTTGAGAGAGCTTGAAGATCGGCGTGAAACGGTGCTCAAAAGTATCGAAGAACAGGGCAAATTAACCCCGGATCTGCGCCGCGCGATTGAAGCCGCCAGCACCAAGCAAGACCTCGAAGACTTGTACTTGCCCTACAAACCCAGGCGCCGCACCAAGGGGCAGATTGCCCGGGAGTCGGGACTTGAGCCGCTGGCCGATGCGCTGTTTGCCGACCCGATGCTGGTGCCGCAAGATGCTGCCCTACCGTACGTTAAAGCCGAGAAAAACGAAAGCGGCGATGACTTCACCACCGTCCAAGCCGTGCTGGACGGCGTGCGCGACATCTTGAGCGAGCGCTGGGCCGAAGACGCGCCGCTGGTGCAGTCGCTGCGTGCCTGGCTCTGGAGCGAAGGACTGTTTGCCTCGAAGCTGGTGGCCGGCAAAGACGAGAACCATCCCGACAACGCCAAGTTTCGTGATTACTTTGCCTACGACGAACCCATTGGCCGCGTGCCGTCACACCGGGCGCTGGCCGTGTTTCGCGGCCGCGGTCTTGAGATTCTCGATGCCAAACTGGTCTTGCCAGAGCCGCCGGTGAGCGTCACCCCCGTGGGTGCCAGAGCCGCGCCGACCGTGTCGGTGGCTGAAGGCAAGATCGCGCTGCACTTGGGCTGGAGCCACAAGGCTCGTCCGGCAGATGACTTGCTGCGTAAATGCGTGACCTGGACTTGGCGCGTCAAGCTCAGTTTGTCGATTGAGCGTGACCTCTTCACACGGCTGCGCGAAGACGCTGAAAAAGTCGCCATCAAGGTCTTTGCCGACAACCTGCGTGATCTTCTGCTGGCCGCGCCAGCTGGCCCGCGCGTGGTGATGGGCTTGGACCCCGGCATTCGCACCGGCGTCAAAGTGGCGGTAGTGGACGCCACCGGGAAACTGGTGGAAACCGCCACGGTGTTTCCGCACGAGCCGCGCAAAGACTGGGAAGGCTCGCTGCACACGCTGGCCAAGCTGAGCGAAAAGCATGGTGTCAATCTGATCGCTATCGGCAACGGCACGGCCAGCCGCGAAACCGACAAGCTGGCTGCCGACCTGATCAAGCGGATCACACAACACGCTGAATCAAGCGGAACCGCTTGGCCGATTGACAAAGTCGTGGTCAGCGAAGCCGGTGCGTCGGTCTATTCCGCCAGTGAATTCGCCTCCCAAGAAATGCCTGATGTCGATGTCAGTTTGCGCGGTGCCGCCAGCATTGCGCGGCGCCTGCAAGACCCGCTGGCCGAGCTGGTCAAGATCGACCCGAAATCCATCGGCGTGGGTCAGTACCAGCACGACGTCAACCAAAGTGAGTTGGCGCGCAGCCTGGATACCGTGGTCGAAGACTGCGTCAACAGTGTTGGCGTTGACCTGAACACCGCCAGCGTGCCCTTGTTGGCGCGCGTCTCGGGCCTCAGCCAAACGGTGGCCAAGTCGGTGGTGCGCTGGCGCGATGCGAACGGCGCATTCACCAGCCGCGCAGACCTCTTGAAGGTCACCGGCTTGGGCGCCAAGACCTTTGAACAAAGCGCCGGATTTTTGCGCTTGCACGCCAGCAGCAATCCGCTGGACATGACTGGGGTTCACCCTGAAACCTACCCGGTGGTCGAAAAAATAATCGCCCACACTGGCAAGCCCGTGGCGGAACTCATGGGCCGTGCGGAGATGCTCAAGACGCTACGGCCTGAACTTTTTGCCAATGAAAAATTCGGCGTCATCACGGTCAAGGACATTTTGGCCGAGCTCGAAAAGCCGGGCCGGGATCCGCGTCCGGACTTCAAGGTGGCACGCTTCAATGACGGTGTCGAAGACATCAAAGACTTGGTAGAGGGCATGACGCTGGAAGGCACCGTGAGCAACGTGGCGGCCTTTGGCGCTTTTGTCGACATCGGCGTGCATCAGGACGGTTTGGTGCATGTGAGCCAGCTGTCTAACAAGTTCGTCACTGACGCGCGTGAAGTCGTGAAGACGGGTGACATCGTCAAGGTCCGCGTGACTGAAGTTGATGTGGCTCGCAAACGCATCGGCCTGACCATGAAGCTCGACGCAGCCCCCGCGCGCCGGGATGCCTCACGCGACAACAAGTTTGAAGGCGCAGCGCGCGGCGCGCGGATGCCCCATCAAAACTTCGCCAGTCGTCATGAGCCAACAGGGCAGGGCAGCGCCATGGCATCGGCTTTTGCCAAGCTGCAAAGCCTGAAGAAATAACACCATGAACCGTATAAATTCTAAAGATGCGGTGTGGCTTGGGCAGTGAACGCCATAATCGGCCCCAACTGTTCGTCATTCCGAATTCTTTTTTACTACAGAGAGCCCTAGCCCCATGGAACTTCTACTTGACCCGAATGTCTGGATCGCTTTTGCCATGTTGGCCGCTCTTGAAATCGTTCTCGGCATTGACAACATCATCTTCATTTCGATTCTGGTCGGTCGACTGCCGCCACACATGCGAGACAAAGCACGCCGGCTCGGCCTCGGCTTTGCAATGGTCTCGCGTCTGTTGCTTCTGTTCACATTGAGCTGGGTCATGGGTCTCACGGCGGACCTGTTCCGCGTCTTTGGCCAAGGCTTCAGTGGCCGCGATCTGGTGTTGCTGCTCGGTGGCCTGTTCCTGCTGTACAAAGCATCCCATGAAATCTTCATCGAAGTCGAGGCCCGTGAGCAACATGCACCACCGGAGACCGATGCCGTGCTTCTCAAGTCAACCGGTCAAAGAATGTTCTGGGGCATCATCGGGCAGATTGCCATCATTGACATCGTGTTCTCACTGGACTCGGTGATCACGGCTGTCGGCATGGTCGACGAAATCAGCATCATGGTCGCGGCTGTCGTCGCGTCCGTGGGGGTGATGTTGGTTGCAGCCAAACCGATTGGTGACTTTGTTGACAGTCATCCATCGATCAAAGTACTGGCATTGGCTTTCTTGATCATGGTCGGCATGGCGCTGACCGCAGAAGCGTTTGAGCAGCATGTGCCGAAGGGCTATATCTATGCTGCCATGGCTTTTTCACTCGCTGTTGAAGCGCTGAATATTCGCTCCCGTGCCAAACGCTTGTTGAAAGCGGGTCAACACAGCGTGAAGCCCTGAGACCGACCAAGATCTTGCGATTTTTTTCTGATCGGTGGCACGCCAAGGTCACCTTGCGCCAGCTGTTCTGGCTAGACATGCTGGCCATTGGGACCGTGATCAATCTCTTCGCCAGTTTCGCGGCGCTGATGGTTGTGGCTCTCATCAAAGAGCCAACATGGGCGCTGGTGTTGCATTTTTCACCGCTGCCTTACAACGCTTTTCTCCTAGCGGCCATCTGGCGCTTCCCTGCGGTCACACCTGCATGGCGGCTCGGGGCCATCGCGTGGTTTGTCGTGATGACCGTGGCTTGAGCCCGGCTACATTGACGCGGCCAGCATCTCCCGATAGTCTTGCAGCGTGGCGATGCGCGGGTTGGTCAGGTGGCAGTGGTCGGCCAATGCGCCTTTGATCACACGGTCGAATAGTGCTGGCGTGACGCCCATAGCGGCTAAGCCGCTGGGCAGACCAAGGCGGGCGTTCATGGCTTGAATGGCTTCCGGTATATCGAGGCCTGACCTCAGGTTCATCGCCCGCGCCATGCGCTCCAGTCGGCGGTCTTTTTGCATGGATTCAGCAGCCGCATTGAAGCGAACAACGGCCGGTAAAAACATGGCGTTCAGCGTGCCGTGGTGCAGGCGCGGGTCAACGCCGCCGAGGCTGTGACTCAGGGAGTGCACGCAACCAAGCCCCTTTTGAAAAGC
>CANCLK010000101.1 GCA_947378785.1 Comamonadaceae bacterium | reverse complement strand
CGATGGCCAAGATTTTGGTCCTGCGGGCTGACAAAGCCAAAGGAGCTTGAGATGATGACCAATTTCAACCAACAGCTTTACCGCCGTCGCCGCTGGGCCAATACCCAAGGACTGATCCTGTCCATGACCGCCATGGCAGTGGGTCTGGCGGTGCTGCTGTGGATCTTGTTTGTGCTGTTTTCCAACGGACTCGCCGCCATTGACTGGAACATGTTCACCCAAGACACGCCGGCACCGGGCTCCGAGGGTGGCGGCTTGAGAAACGCCATCATCGGCAGCTTGATGATGGTCGGCCTGTCGGTCTTGGTGTCAACACCGATTGGCATTCTGGCGGGCATTTACCTCACGGAATATGGCGATCAAAGCAAGACCGCCGAAGTCACCCGCTTCGTGACCGACATCATGCTGTCCGCGCCCTCCATCGTGCTGGGTTTGTTTGTGTACTCCATCGCGGTGGCGACCGTGGGTAAGTTCTCGGGTTATGCCGGCAGCTTGGCTTTGTCACTGATCGCCGTGCCGGTGGTCATGCGGACGACCGAAAACATGCTGCGACTGGTGCCCGGCAGCCTGCGTGAGGCGGCTTTTGCACTGGGTGCACCGCGCTGGAAAGTCTCGACACAGGTGACACTGCGTGCTGCCAAAAGCGGTGTCGTCACCGGCTTGCTATTGGCTGTTGCCCGCATCAGCGGTGAAACGGCGCCGCTGCTTTTTACAGCCCTCAACAACCAGTTTTACAGCACCAACATGGGGGCACCCATGGCCAACTTACCGGTCGTGATCTACCAATTCGCCATGAGCCCTTATGAGAACTGGATTCGCCTGGCTTGGGGCGGTGCATTGCTGGTGACCATGGCTGTGTTGGTTTTCAACATCTTGGCCCGCGTCTTCTTCCGGGACAAGATTAGCGCCTGAGCGAAGTCCCAACATCACTACAAATCTTTTCTTCAAAACTATTTAGACCACTGGACCTGCCCATGCCTGAAACCACTCTAGAACTGAAAAACGCACTTGAAGTGCGCAATCTCAATTTTTATTACGGCAACTTTCGCGGCCTCAAAGACGTGACGATGAACATCGCCGAGCGCAAGGTCACGGCCTTCATCGGCCCTTCGGGTTGCGGTAAGTCGACTCTGCTGCGCACACTGAACCGCATGTACAGCCTGTACCCCGGCCAGCGCGCTGAAGGTGAAATCAATTTCTACGGCAAAAACATTCTGGACAAAAGCCAAGACTTGAACCTGCTGCGTGCACGCATCGGCATGGTGTTCCAGAAACCAACGCCGTTCCCCATGACGATTTACGACAACATCGCCTTCGGCGTGCGTTTGTACGACAACCTGAACAAGAGCGACATGGACGAGCGCGTCGAATGGGCACTGACCAAGTCTGCACTGTGGAATGAAGTCAAAGACAAACTCGGCCAAAACGGTCTGTCGCTCTCCGGGGGCCAACAGCAGCGTCTGTGCATTGCCCGCAGCGTGGCGGTCAAACCATCGGTCTTGCTGCTCGACGAACCGACCTCAGCACTCGACCCGATTTCGACTGGCAAGGTCGAAGAACTGGTGCACGAACTGAAGAAGGACTACACCATCGCCATCGTCACACACAACATGCAGCAAGCAGCACGCTGCAGTGACTTCACCGCTTACATGTACTTGGGTGAACTGATGGAATTCGGCGCCACCGAGCAGATTTTCTTCAAGCCCAAGCGCACCGAGACCGAAGACTACATCACAGGAAGGTTTGGTTAATCATGAGCGACAAACACATCTCCAGTCAGTTCGACACCGAGCTGAACACCATCTCCACGAATGTGCTCGAAATGGGCGGGCTGGTTGAATCCCAGTTGCACCAAGCCATTTATGCGCTGGTTCACATGAATCTGGCAACGGCAGAACAGGTGATTGAAAACGAGGTCAAGATCAATCAAATGGAATTGAGGATCGACCACGACATCATCTCCACCATTGGCCGGCGTCAACCGACGGCAAGGGATCTGCGATTCTTGATGGCGATTTCTCGGACCACTCAGAACTTGGAGCGTGCCGGTGACGAGATCGAGCGCATGGCCCGGATGGTCAAGTCCATCATCCAAAGCGGCTCCCCCCGCAATTTACCGACGTCCGAACTGCGCTTAGCCGCAGACTTAGCAGCGGCCATGCTGCGCAAAACACTCGATTCTTTCGCACGTCTTGACACGGCCATGGCAGTCAAGATTATCAAAGAAGATGACCAAATCGACGATGAATACAACGGTTTCTTGCGCAAGCTGATCACCTACATGATGGAAGATCCGCGCACCATTTCACCTAGCCTAGACCTGCTGTTCTTGGCTAAATCGATTGAGCGCGTTGGTGACCATGCCAAAAATATCGCGGAACAAATCATCTTCATCGTCAAGGGAGAAGACGTCCGTCACTCAGCCATAGACAAGGTTGAATCGGTCGTCAAATGAGAAAACTACCCCGCGTCCTGGTGGTGGAAGACGAACCCTCGATTGCCGAATTGATTGCGGTCAACTTGCGGCATAACGGTTTTTCTCCCATCGTGGTGTTTGACGGTGCAGCCGCTCAAAGAGAGGTTGACGCCGTGCTGCCTGACCTGATCTTGCTGGACTGGATGCGGCCCGGCGAGAGCGGGGCCACACTGGCCCGGCAATGGCGAAAAAGTGACCGGACTAAAACCGTGCCCATCATCATGCTCACCGCTCGCAGTGATGAGTCTGACAAAGTGCAGGGGCTGGACGCTGGTGCCGACGACTACATCACCAAGCCGTTTTCAACGCAAGAATTGCTGGCGCGTATCCGTGCCCTGCTGCGACGCCGCACCCCAGAAATCGTCAAAGACTCGGTGCAACTGGGCGAACTGACCCTCGACGCAGGCACGTACCGCGTCACTTTTCGCAGCAAAGAACTCAAAATCGGACCGACCGAATTCAAGCTGCTGCACTACCTCATGAAGCATGCAGAACGGGTGCACACCCGCAGTACATTGCTCGACAAAGTCTGGGGTGATCACGTCTTCATTGAAGAGCGAACTGTCGATGTGCACGTTAAACGCCTGCGAGAGTCATTGGGCGAGGCCTCCAGCATGATCGAAACCGTGCGCGGCGCAGGTTACCGCCTGACCGCTCAAAACAGCGCCGGTAATTCAGAACAAGGTCAGTCCATTACCACCGCATGACGCAACGTCTGATGGAACTGCTGCTGTTCGTCGCGTTGGCGTCGGCTTGGGGTCTGATGCATGCATCAGCTGGCTGGGCTGTGGCCGGTGCTTTGGCTGGTGCTTTACTGTGGAGCCTGCTTGACGGTCTGCGCGCACGACGCCTGCTGAAATGGCTCGCCACAGCAGACACCTCACAGACACCCAAGCTCAGGGGGATGTGGGCAGAACTTTACGTGCGCAGCCAAAAAGTGCTCAAGAACTTGGAAAGAAAAATTCAAAGCAGCGACGCCCGCTTGGCAAATTTTCTGGCCGCTATTCAGGCATCGCCCAATGGCGTGATTCTGCTCGATGCGGATGGCCGTATTGAGTGGGTGAACCTGACTGCCGCACACCAACTCGGCTTTGATCAACAGAAAGACGTTGGCCAATATATCCAAAATTTGGTGCGTTCGCCGATCTTTAAAACCTATATTTCCGGCGGAGACTTCAGCACTGAAATACAAATCGGTGGCATCGGAGCTCGGCCTTCTGTGCCCTCCAAAATTTCAGTACAAATTCACCCCTACGGACATAAGCGCAAGCTCATGCTCACGCGAGATGTCACGGCGGTTGAACTCGCAGACACCATGCGTCGCGATTTCGTTGCCAATGTTTCTCACGAAATTCGTACCCCGTTGACTGTGCTCAGCGGTTTTGTGGAAACTTTGCAGCACATCCCGGTCACCGAGACTGATCGAAATATCTATTTGGGCATGATGAGCCAGCAGGCTCAACGTATGCAGATGCTGGTCAGCGACCTGCTCACGCTGTCACGCCTTGAAGGGAGTCCTGCACCTGGTCCAGGCGACTGGATTGACACCGACGAACTTATGGCCCCAGCCGTGGAAGAAACACGTGCGTTGTCCACCGTCATCGCGCAACCGCCTCATGAGATCACACAAGTGGCCGAGACGGCCTTTTCTATCTCTGGTAACAAATCCGAATTACACAGCGCCATGTCCAATTTGCTGAGCAACGCCGTGCGTTACACACCTGCTGGTGGCAGCATCCGAACCGGTTGGCACTTGCGACCCGATGGCTGGGCTGAGTTCTTCGTCGAAGACAGCGGCCCCGGCATCGCCGCTGAACATTTGCCGCGCTTGACGGAGCGCTTTTACAGAGTCGACCGCAGTCGTTCACGTGAAACAGGTGGCACTGGCTTGGGCCTGGCTATTGTCAAACATGTGGCGCAACGCCATGGCGGTCAGTTCAACGTGACGAGCAAGACAGGTCAAGGTTCGACATTTTCGATCGCACTACCACCTTCACGCGTGCGTGAAAACATTCCTAGCTAACACCTTACGCGGCCTTCAGTACCTCAACATCACGCGGAAACTGGCTGACAGGTCTGGCCGCCACCAAGTTGTCCTGAAACAATTGCCCGGCCTGTCGCCAACTGAACGCCAACGCACGTTCTCTGGCTTGTGCTCGGCTGACTTTCAGTGCAGCCCCAAAAGCCTGATGCAAATCAGCATGAAGAACGCCGCCCTTGTGGCCATCAGACGTGTCTAGCACCTCCAACGGCCCGTCCACCGGATAGGCCGCAACAGGTGTGCCGCAAGCCATAGCTTCAAGCATGACCAGGCCAAATGTTTCCGACTTGCTCGGAAACACAAACACATCGGCAGCGGCATACACCTTGGCCAATTCGTCGCGGGCCAGCAGACCGAGCCAGCGCACCTTCGGATAACGAGCCTTGAGCGATGCTTCGAGTGGCCCCACACCACAGACCACCTTGGTACCGGGGATGTCCAACTGCAGAAAAGTCTCTATGTTTTTCTCGTAAGAAACACGTCCAACAAAAAGCGAGATCGGACGCTCGATGCCTTCCAGTTGTGGGTAAGGCCTAGAGGACTCATGAAAGCGAAATAAATCTGTGTCCACGCCATGAGTCCAACTGCGCAGTTGTCCGAATCCGCGTTTTTTGAGCATCTCCAGCACCCCTTGCGTCGGCACCATGATGCCTGCAGAAGGTTTGTGGAAATGACGGAACAAGGCGTAACCCATCCACAAAGGGACGCGCAAAGCAGCCTTTAAAATTTCAGGAAATTTGGTGTGAAAGGCAGTGGTGAATTGAAGCTGATGCTTGATGCAATGCGACCGTGCAGCCCAACCCAGCGGGCCTTCCGTCGCAACGTGAATGGCATCAGGCGAAAACTCATTCAACTGCTGACTCAAAAAAGGCCGGGGCTTCAAAGCCAGATCAATCCCCGCGTAGCCAGGGCATGGTCGCGTCTTGAACTGTCCAGGATGAATCACCAGCACTTCGTGGTCGCGCCCTTCTAGATCGCGCACCAGCTCCAGCAAGGTGGTGACGACGCCATTCACCTGGGGCAACCACGCATCGGTGATCAAGGCAATTTTCATACGCTCACCTGTACATCAACCATGGGGCTGGGAACGCTTCTTTTTTGAACTTCGTGCGAGGGCTCCCAATGCAAAATTTCAAGGCGTCCATCGTAGTGTTCCACCAATGCGGTCCGGCTCTCGACCCAGTCGCCGTCGTTGCAATAAAGAGTGCCATTGATCATGCGCATCTCGGCACGGTGGATGTGGCCACACAAGACCCCGTCATGGCCACGGCGCTTGGCCTCTTTGGCGACCGCCACCTCAAAGTCGGTCACGTAATTCAAGGCGCTCTTGACCTTCTGCTTGAGGTATGCCGAGAGTGACCAATACGGCAAGCCCATCCGGGCGCGCAAAGAATTGAAGTGACGGTTCATCCGCAGCGTGAACTCGTACAGGTTGTCACCCAAGTACGCGAGCCACTTAGCGCACTGCACCACCGCATCGAAATGATCGCCATGAATAATCCACAGACTGCGACCATCTGCCGTGACGTGAACCGCTTCTTTCACGACCTCCACACCACCGAAGTGGTGACCGATAAATTCACGCGCAAATTCGTCGTGGTTGCCCGGCACATAAATCACGCGGCAACCTTTGCGCACGCGGCGGAGAAGTTTTTGCACCACGTCGTTGTGCGACTGCGGCCAATACCATTTGCGGCGCAACTGCCAACCGTCAATGATGTCGCCCACCAAATAAAGCGAATCACTCGGATGTGTACGCAGAAAATCCATCAGTGCAAGTGCCTGACAACTCGGCGTTCCGAGGTGAACGTCCGAGATGAAAATGGTCCGAAAACGCTGACCAGTTTCCTCTTCATCATCCGGCGATGGCGAAGGGAAATTTCCGCTGAAGGAATCAAGTAACGCGCGCATCAGCTGTGTTCCGAAAGTGTCATGGGGAGGCCTTTCTTGGGCTAGCACTTATTCCATGTTGTC
>CANCLK010000100.1 GCA_947378785.1 Comamonadaceae bacterium | reverse complement strand
ATCAACAACCCAGAAAAGCAAGCCGCTTTGCTGGACAACCCGTTTGTGCTGCTGTACGACAAGAAAATCAGCAACATCCGTGACCTGCTGCCTACCTTGGAACAAGTCGCTAAAGCTGGCCGTCCACTGCTGATCGTGGCTGAAGAAGTTGAAGGCGAAGCCTTGGCTACTTTGGTGGTCAACACCCTGCGCGGTATCTTGAAAGTTGTGGCTGTCAAGGCGCCTGGTTTCGGCGATCGCCGCAAAGCCATGCTCGAAGACATCGCCATCTTGACCGGCGGCAAAGTCATCGCTGAAGAAGTTGGCATGTCGCTCGAAAAAGTGACGCTGGCTGACCTCGGTTCTGCCAAGCGCATCGAAGTGGGCAAAGAAAACACCATCATCATCGACGGTGCTGGTGCTGCAGCTGACATCGAAGCTCGCGTCAAGCAAGTGCGCGTTCAGATCGAAGAAGCCACGTCTGACTACGACCGTGAAAAACTGCAAGAGCGCGTGGCCAAGCTGGCCGGCGGTGTTGCCGTGATCAAGGTTGGCGCTGCCACCGAAGTCGAAATGAAAGAGAAAAAAGCCCGCGTTGAAGACGCCCTGCACGCTACCCGCGCTGCTGTGGAAGAAGGCATTGTGGCTGGCGGCGGCGTTGCATTGCTTCGCGCTAAGCAAACTGCTGGCGCTATCAAAGGCGACAACGCTGACCAAGACGCCGGCATCAAGCTGGTGTTGAAAGCCATCGAAGCGCCTCTGCGCGAGATCGTTTACAACGCTGGTGGCGAAGCATCGGTGGTCGTGGCAGCTGTGTTGGCCGGCAAAGGCAACTACGGCTTCAACGCTGCCAATGACACCTACGGTGACATGATCGAAATGGGTATTCTGGACCCAACGAAAGTGACCCGCACGGCTCTGCAAAACGCAGCCTCTGTGTCTTCGCTGATGCTGACAACCGAGTGCATGGTCGCTGAGTCTGCCAAAGACGACGCACCTGCAGGCGGCATGGGCGGCGGCGACATGGGTGGCATGGGCGGTATGGGCGGCATGGGCATGTAATTGCCCGGCCTGGTTGCTTTTCGAAGCAACTGACCACACAAAACCCCCGCAAGGCGCGAGCCCTGCGGGGGTTTTTATTTGCGCGTTCACTTCACGCAGTAATAGTAAATCTCCGTCGAGTTCACATCTTCAGGGTGACGAACCGGCGATGGGTTTCGCAGGTCTGGCGCCAAAATATGGCTGTCTGCCAAGGCCCACAATTGATGGTCTAGCGAGACGCCGCCGTTCCAGTCCCCCAGCGCGGAGACAAACTCATACTCCTCAACCAAGGGCAATCGCGCCTGACTAAAGACGCACGCGCTTTCAGCGACCGCTGGCGATGGCGCGACGCCGATGGGTGAACCCGGTGCCCCCATCAAGGTCAAAGATTTGGCCCCCATGCGGACCACCGTGGGAAATTGGGTCCGCTGAAAATACTCAAACATCTGCGAGCCAATCGCCCCCATCACCGACTCCGGTCCACCCTGTGCCAAAAAGCTGTAGCTGGTGCCATTCGTCAACTCGACATGAATCGTCACCAAGATGTCCCCGCGACAACCCGGACTGTAGGCATACGTCCCCCAAGCGAATCCCGACATTTTTGCCAGTTGGCTGAGGCTCAGCGAGCCTTGACGCTTCTCTGTTCGCAAGTCGCGCAACAAGTCCAGCAAGGGCGCGGGGTTGACGAACTGCAGCTTTTTCTCTTTCGGATTGATCCTCCGATAAAACCCGTCAATGGCCGCTTTCAAGCTCGACTCAAGCGTTACATCCATGCCTAGGCCTGAGGTCGCCAAGCGGCGATTCTTGTCGATCAAGCCATCAATCGCCGTGAGAATTCCGACCGCATCAGCCGACGCCAAACCCGCGCCAAACAGATCTTTGAGCCGACGCGCCATGTCCAGCGACAGCTCGTTGCGGGTCTTGCCATAGGCGTCCTGAAATTGGCACAAGTCTTGGCCGCGAATGAACGGCACCGTCGGCCACAACACCAAAGGGCTGGCAGCAGAGGCCGCCCATGAAGAACAGCAGGCCAATGCCAGCAAAAATTGGCGCGCAGCAGGGGCAAAAGAAAAATGTGTCATCGCGCCAATGGCTCCAAAACCCCGCAACAAACGGCAAGATTCGCGGATTCTAGGGGGCTAACACCCGTCAGCGCCTGACGCTCGGCGCTGATTCAAGCCATTGTTTGATGCAGATCAAACGAATCAAGGCCGTAGTTTTTTCAGCAGGCCGGCGGTCGATGCATCCAGCCCCATCGCGTCACCGCTGGCCAAGCGCGCTTCAACGTCTTTCGCCAGCACCTTGCCGAGCTCTACACCCCATTGGTCAAAGCTGTTGATGCCCCAGATCGAGCCACTGACAAAAACGCGATGCTCTTGCAAGGCAATCAACGCCCCCAAGCTGGCCGGCGTCAGTTCATCGAGCAGCAAGAAGGTGCTGGGCCGGTTGCCCGGAAAGTGCCGGTGGCCGCCAGCGTCTGTCTGGCCGAGCATCAGCGCTTGCGCCTGCGCCAGCACATTGGCGAGTAATTTTTCGTGATGCCCCGGCAAGGTGTGGCTGGCTTTTTTGACCGCCACAAACTCCACCGGCACCACGTCTGTGCCTTGGTGCAGCATCTGAAAATAAGCGTGCTGGCCGTTGCTGCCGGGCTCGCCCCAGAGCACCGGCGCGGTGCCGAAAGGCAGGGCCGCGCCGTTGCGGTCCACACGCTTGCCGTTGCTCTCCATCTCCAACTGCTGCAGGTACGCCGGCAGGCGCTGCAAAGCGCTGTGGTACGGCGCCAAACTGCGGCTGCCAAAGCCATGAAAGTTGCGATACCAAACGTCGAGCAAGCCGAGCCGAATCGGCAAATTTCGCGCAGCCGGCGCGCTGCGAAAGTGCTCGTCCATGGCGTGTGCACCCGCCAGAAAATCTTTGAAACCCGCCGCGCCGATGCTGATGGCCAAGGGCAGACCAATCGCCGACATCAGCGAGTAGCGGCCACCCACCCAGTCCCAAAAACCAAACGTGGTGCTGATGCCAAAGGCTTGTGCCGCCGGGACGTTACTCGTCAACGCTGCAAAATGAAGCGCGATTTTCGGCGCTGCGGCCGCGCCCAGTTGCGCCTCAAACCAACGCTTGGCCGACAGCGCATTGGTCATGGTCTCTGGCGTGGTGAAGGTTTTAGAGGCCACCAAAAAGAGCGTTTTGTTGGCGTCAAGCTCACTCAAGATGCCCGCCAACTCATGACCATCGACGTTCGACACAAAATGGAATCGCTTGCCAGGCACCGCACATTCAGCCAGTGCCCGCACCGCCATTTGTGGCCCCAAGTCTGAGCCGCCAATGCCGATGTTCACCACATCGGTGATGCTCTCGTCAGACCGCACCTGCTCGGCATACGTCAGCATCGCCGACAGCGTGCTGTGCACTTGCGCCAACGCGCCAAGCCAAGGTTGCGGCGGATCGCCCGCCTGCTGCGCCGGTTGCCGCAGCAAGAAATGCATCACGGCCCGCTGCTCGGTGGTGTTGATGGGCTGGCCGGCAAACATGGCGTCGCGGTGCGCCTCAAGCCCGCATTGCTGGGCCAGCGTTTGCAGCAAGCTTTCTGTCTGCTCATCGATCAGGTTTTTAGACAGATCCGCAAAAACGTGGGGCGCTTGCTGGCTGAAGTTGGCAAACCGCTGTGCACCATTGGTAGGATCTAAGGCGTCTACGCTGAACGCCTGACGCAGGTCAAAGCCCTTCCCCACCGCTGCAAAGTGCGCCTGCAACGCCGCCCACGCGGGCGTGCGGTCGCAGCGGGTGGTGGCAGGCAGCGAGCCCGTCATGCAGCCAGCATCAGTTGCTCCAATTTCACGGCATCAGCCGCAAAAGCGCGAATGCCTTCCGCCAGTTTTTCGGTGGCCATCGCGTCTTCGTTCAGGGCAAAGCGAAAACCCGCTTCGTCAAACTGCACGTTTGGCAAGTCGAGCGCTTTGGCTGCGTTAACGTCCAGCGCACGCAGCAGCGGCGCATCAGTTGCGGCCAATTGCGCCAACAACTCCGGGCTGATGGTCAGCAAGTCGCAGCCCGCTAGAGCCGTGATCTGCCCGACATTGCGAAAGCTCGCGCCCATCACTTCGGTGGCGATGCCAAATTTTTTGTAGTGGTTGTAGATCTCGCGCACCGACTGCACGCCGGGGTCATGGGCTCCTGCTTTGTCGGCCTCGACCCACGTTGCGCCGGCTGATTTTTTGTACCAGTCGTAAATGCGCCCGACGAAAGGCGAGATCAGCTGCACCTTGGCCTGACCGCACGCCACCGCTTGGCAGAAAGAAAACAGCAGTGTCAGGTTGGTGTGAATGCCAGCGCGCTCCAGCTCGGCAGCCGCCTGAATACCTTCCCACGTCGCGGCCACCTTGATCAGCACGCGATCAGCCGTGATGCCTTCGGCTTTGTAGAGCGCTATCAGCCGCTTGCCGCGCGCCACGGTGGCCGCGGTGTCGAAGCTCAGGCGTGCATCGACTTCGGTCGACACGCGGCCGGGGATGATCGACAAAATCTCGCCGCCAAAACGCACCAGCAAGCGGTCCATCACCTCGTCCAACGGCTTGCCCCGAAAAAGTCCCACAACGTCTTTCATCAGGGGCTGGTAGTCGGCCTTTTGCACCGCTTTCAGAATCAGCGACGGATTGGTCGTCGCATCTTGCGGCTTGAACTGGCTGAGTTGTTTGAAGTCGCCGGTGTCAGCCACCACGGTCGTGAATTGTTTGAGTGCGTCAAGTTGGTTCATTTTGTAATTATCGTGTTGCTCAGCGCCAAATCAGAGCTCAACTGCAGTTACGTTACCGGAACGAATTTTTTGTCATTGGACCAGAGTGCTCACAGGCCAAGTTCACTATGCGAGCCTAGGCGTACGAGTTGCAACACGGCCTCATTCGGCTTGCGGTAAATCAGCACCAAATCAGGCTTGACGTGACAATCCCGGTGGTCTTTCCAGTCGCCGGTCAGAGCATGGTCACGGTGCCTGTCGGCCAGCGCTTGGTCACCCACCAAGGCCGACAGAATGCACGTGAAGTCATCAATCAGCATCTGCCGGTGCGGTCCTTTAGCTTCGCGCTTGTAGTCGCGTTTGAACTGCCCGGTTTGCTCAATCGTCCGCATTCAGGTCTGCCATCAAATCTTTGACGGTCGCGAACGACTTTAAGCGACCACGGCGCGCCTCTTTCATGGCCTCGATGGTGACTGCATTTGGCACCAACGGCTCGAAGGGCAACGCCTTTTCACGAGCAACGCGTGTCAACATGATGCGAAAGGCGTCTGACACCGTCAGCCCCATCGCCGCCAGCACCGCGGTCGCTTCTTCCTTGATCTGCCCATCGATACGGGCGCGGACGACTGTGTTTGCAGACATGTATTATTTCCTAAGAGTTGAGCTACATTGTAGCTCGCGATCAACTGATCCCCCCCTACACCCCCACCCGCGTCCGTCTGCTCTGCAGCAGCGCAATGTTCTGCTCCCCGGTCACCGTGCTCGCATAGTGCGTGTTGATCACTTCCACGCTGGTGCGCGCATTGCGCGCCAGCGTCAGCAAGTCAATCCCCTGGCCGTACAGCAACCGGAAGGTGATCGACGAGTGCCGCAGGCTGTACAAGCTGCGCGGCTGGCCGTGCGGGCCCATCTTCAAGCCCGTCTCGGCCAAGATCCAGTTGAAGTGAAAGTTCAACACCCAGTGCGCGTAGTTGCGGTCTTGCAGGGCGGGCAGAAACAAATAATCGTCTGCTGCGCCATGACCTGAGATCGCTTGCTGCTTGCAGATCTGCTGGTAGCAGCGCACGGCAGGCTGCAAGGTCACGATGGGCCGGCCGTGGCTTTTGGTTTCGGGCAGCGTCAAGCGCAAATACGTGTTGTTGGCCCGCACAATCTCAACGTGCCGGTGCTTCAGGGTTTTGAGGTCACTCGGGCGAATAAAGCTGTTGAGCATGAACGCAATGGCGTGCGCCATGTCCGCCGGCATGCGCTGCTCGGCCACACGAATCTTGTAGTTCGCCCGAATCTCGTCAGCTGTCGCCGGGTACTGCGCACCCCGCAAGCGCCTAGCCGTGCGGATGATCTTCCAGTACTCGCTGGGCGTGAACGCCCCACGCGGCGTGGTGACGATCTTGATCTTCGGAAACTCCGGCAACTTGTCCAGCTCGCCGATGGCGACTGCATAAGACAACACCTTGCGCACCGCCACCATGTACTGGCTGATGGTGGTGGTGCTGAAGGTTTGGCTCAAAAACTGGGTGAACTCCATCAACGCCAAGAAGTTGATGACGGACGGCGGCTGATTGCCCCAGCGCGGCAAGATGTGCGCATCTAAGCGGTTGCGCAGCACTTGGTAGCTGCCCAAGGCGTATTCACCGCGCTGCGATCTGGCCAGCTCGTTGGCCAGCACCTGGCTGGTCAAGGCACCAAAGGTCACGCTGGGTTTGCCTGCCTTGCCGGAAGGAGCCAAAGGAACTTC
>CANCLK010000099.1 GCA_947378785.1 Comamonadaceae bacterium | reverse complement strand
ATCATGAAAAATATCGCAGTTATCGGTGGCGGCATCACGGGCGTCACGACGGCTTATGCGCTGGTCAAGCGCGGCTTTTCAGTCACCTTGTTTGAAAAAAATCGCTATGCGGCGATGGAAACATCGTTCGCCAACGGGGGCCAACTATCAGCCTCCAACGCCGAGGTATGGAACAAATTTTCGACCATTCTCAAAGGACTCAAGTGGATGCTCAAAAGCGACGCACCGCTGCTGGTCAACCCCAAGCCGAGCTGGCACAAAATGGCTTGGTTTGCTGAGTTTGTAGCGAACATTCCGAACTACCGCAGCAACACGATTCAAACTACGCGCTTGGCCATTGCTGCGCGCGAACATCTGTTCGCTTGGGCCGAGCAAGAAGGCATTGAGTTTGACCTGAAGACCAAAGGCATTCTTCATATTTACCGCGACAAAGCCAGCTTCGATCAAGCCGGCGAGGTGTCCAAATTGCTGGCAGCCGGCGGACTGCAACGTCGTGCGGTGACGCCGCAAGAAATGCGCGCCATCGAGCCAACGCTGGCAGGGCAGTACCACGGCGGCTACTTCACTGAAAGCGATGCAACCGGCGACATTCACCGCTTCACCCTCTGCTTGGCAGAAGCCGCTGTGCGCAAAGGGGTGAAGTGCCTGTATGAGCAAGACGTCAGCGCTGTCACCACCAATGGCAAGCAGGCCAGCGTGACCGTCGGTCAGGGGGCGAACAAGACAACAATGGCGTTTGACGCGGTGGTGGTTTGCGCCGGCACGGCCAGCCGAGCCCTAGCCGCGACCTTGGGCGACCGCGTGAATATTTACCCGGTCAAAGGCTACTCCATCACCGTGAACTTAGAGGACGCGCAAAGTCAAGCCAGCGCACCCCAAGTCAGCTTGCTGGACGACGCCACCAAACTGGTCTCCAGCCGATTCGGCCAAGACCGTTTCAGAGTCGCCGGAACCGCCGAGTTCAATGGCTACAACCGCGATATTCGTGCCGACCGGATCAAACCTTTGGTTGACTGGGTACAACAGTGCTTCCCCGGCGTCAGCACCCACAGCGTGGTGCCATGGGCAGGTCTGCGGCCCATGATGCCCAACATGATGCCGCATGTCGGTCGGGGCAAATCACCCTGCGTCTTTTACAACACAGGCCATGGTCATTTGGGCTGGACACTGTCTGCCGTGACCGCTGAGATAGTTGCGGGGGTGGTTGAGGAGGCTTACAAGGTTGCTCGGCCGGCTTTTGTTGCTTCTGAGATGTACAACGCGTAGGTAAAAGTTCAAGGTTGGCCAAAAAAAAGCCGTAAGTCCATAGAACTTGCGGCTTTTTAAATGGTGCCCGGGGCCGGAATCGAACCGGCACGCCTTTCGGCGGGGGATTTTGAGTCCCCTGCGTCTACCAATTTCACCACCCGGGCAGTAGATGTCAAGCCGCAAATTATGGCACAGTGTGAGGCTATGAATTACAAGACCATTGAAGATGCCATCGGTAACACGCCGCTGGTCGCATTGCAACGCATTCAAGCTGCTGAAAACCGTGAGCGCCATAACGTTTTACTGGGCAAGCTCGAGGGTAATAACCCGGCGGGCTCGGTCAAGGACCGGCCAGCTTTGTCGATGATCCAGCGCGCTGAAGAACGCGGTGACATTCAACCGGGGGACACGCTGATTGAGGCGACTTCCGGCAACACCGGTATTGCGCTGGCCATGGCTGCGGCCATCAAGGGTTACCGTATGGTGCTGATCATGCCGGAGGACCTCTCCATTGAACGCGCGCAGACCATGAAGGCCTTTGGTGCGGAACTTATTCTCACACCCAAGTCGGGCGGTATGGAGCACGCGCGTGACCTGGCCGACCGCATGCAGACCGAAGGCAAGGGCAGGGTGCTCGACCAGTTCGCCAACCAAGACAATCCGCGCATTCATTACGAAACCACTGGCCCTGAAATCTGGCGAGACACGGCTGGCAAGGTGACCCATTTCGTGAGCGCCATGGGGACCACAGGAACCATCACCGGTGTCTCGCGTTATTTGAAAGAAAAAAATCCAGCCATTCAGATCATCGGTGCGCAGCCAAGTGAAGGCTCGCGCATTCCGGGTATTCGCAAATGGCCTGAAGCGTATATGCCGAAGATTTATGACGCGAGTCATGTCGACCAGCTGGTGCTGGTGAGTCAGCTTGACGCGGAAGACATGTGCCGACGCATGGCACGCGAAGAGGGTATTTTTGCTGGGATCTCGGCAGCGGGTGCGTGCTGGGTGGCTCAAGACATTGCGAAGACCGTACGCGACGCTGTCATTGTTTTTATTGTCTGTGACCGCGGCGATCGTTATTTGTCGACCGGCGTTTTCCCGGCCTGAACAGGAGTGACTGCATGACCAGTGAATTCAAGTTTTGCCCCAGTTGCGCTACGCCGCTGGAAGTGCTGACAGAAATGGAAGACGGCGGCCCCAAGGCCCGTTTGCGCTGCACCAATTGCGACTACACGCACTGGAACAACCCGACGCCCGTACTGGCGGCCGTGGTGGAGTATGAGGGAAAAATCTTGCTGGCGCGCAACGCGGCTTGGTCGGGCGAAAAGTTCGCGTTGATCACCGGTTTTATGGAGGCCGGTGAAACGCCAGAAGGGGGTATTGCACGCGAGATTTCGGAAGAAACGAACTTGAGCACCAGCGCCCTCAAGCTCATTGGCGTGTACGACTTTCAGCGCATGAACCAGATCATCATTGCTTACCATGCGGTGTGCAGCGGTGAGGTCAAACTGTCACCTGAATTGGTTGATTACAAGTTGTATGCGTTTGAAGATGTACTGTGTTGGCCCGCTGGAACCGGCTATGCGATGGCTGACTTTCTCACGTCGCGAGGCCATACACCGACCTTTCTGGAATGGTCAAAGAGAGCGCCAGTTTGATCTTGCCTTGTGGACTTGTGCTCGCTCTGAATCGCTGCGCAAGTGTTCTGCTTAAAATCAAACCGATACATGCTTCCGTCTGCCTTGACCGTCAAGCCCACGGGCTGAAAGAACCTTATGAACATTGACAAAGAACTCGACACTCGCGGCCTGAACTGCCCGTTGCCCATCTTGAAAGCCAAAAAGGCGCTGGCTGAAATGACCAGCGGGCAACTCCTCAAAGTGGTGTCAACTGACGCGGGTTCAACACGTGACTTTCAGGCCTTTGCCAAACAAACCGGCAATGATTTGGTGGAGCAGCAGACCGTTGGCACGGACTATATTCACGTGCTCAAACGGCGCTGAATCATTTTTAAGCGACAGCTCGCAGAGGTGCCCCGTTTAAATCCTCGGAGAGTTGCAGCTGGCTCAAGTAGGCTCTGAAATGCGCGCCTACTTCTGGGTGTTGCAAGGCCAGTTCGACAGTGGCTTCCAGAAAGCCTTCTTTGCTGCCGCAGTCGTAACGTTTGCCTTGGTACTGGAGGGCGTACACGCTTTCATGCTTCATCAGTCCGGCAATACCGTCGGTGAGCTGAATCTCGCCACCCACGCCACCGGCTTGCTGGCGAATCTGGTCAAAGACACCGGGCGTCAGGATGTAGCGGCCCGCTACGCCCATGCGCGAAGGTGCTAGTTCTGGTGCTGGTTTTTCTACCATGCGAGCGATCTTGATGAGCCCAGGTCGGACCTCATCGCCCGCCACAATGCCGTAGCGCCGCGTGTGTTCATCAGGCACTTCCTGCACCGCAATGATGGACTGCTGCAGTTCCTTGAACTGCATCACCATTTGCGACAGCACCGGTGGTGTGCCCACCATCAAGTCATCGGCCAACACCACGGCAAAAGGCTCGTCGCCGACCAAGTGCTCTGCACACAGCACGGCGTGGCCAAGACCCAGCGAGCGCGGCTGACGCACATACGAGCAAAAAATGTCGTCTGGCACAACGGAGTGAAGCAGCTTCAGTAGCGCGTCTTTGTGCGCCGCTTCGAGCTCGTTTTCGAGCTCATAGGCCGTGTCGAAATGGTCTTCAATGGCGCGCTTGTTGCGGCCAGTCACAAAGATCATGTGGCGTATGCCGGCGGCGTAGGCTTCTTCGACAGCGTATTGAATCAGCGGCTTGTCGACGATAGGCAGCATTTCTTTTGGCTGGGCTTTGGTGGCCGGTAAAAATCGGGTGCCTAGGCCTGCAACTGGAAAAACCGCTTTGCGGATGGCTGTACGTGGGGTCATGTGCTTCCTGTCAATAGGTATCGGGTTAGGTCCAAAGTAACACAGGCTGAGCTCTTCATCATTTCAAAAGCGGAATTCACTTGTCAAAAAGAGGGGGTCTGACAGGCGTGCGCGGTTTTGTCTGACGCCGGTTGTAACGCCAGCGTGGGGAACTCAGTTCAACCGAGCCAATTGGCCCCGGATTTTCTCAAGTGTTGCCGTGTAATCGGCGAGTCGCTTTTTCTCCTGTTCCAGCACGGCTGGAGGCACCTTGTTGACGAAGGCTTCGTTGGCCAGTTTGGCATTGACCTTGACCAACTCGCCCTCAAGCCGGGTGGCTTCTTTACCCAAACGGGCTTTCTCTGCTGCCACATCGACTTCGACAAATAAGCAGATGCGGGCCTCTCCGACCACGGCGACGGGCGCGCCTTGCGCAGCTGTCGCCCAAGTGGCTTCGTCTTCAAAAACCTGCACGTCGTTGAGCTTGGCCAGCGCTTTGATGACCGGTGCGGCAGTGCGCATGAAGTCCGTGTCGCCCAGCACCAGCAAGGGCATACGCAGGGCGGGTGACACATTCATTTCACCGCGCAGATTGCGGCAGGCGTCGACCAGCGTCTTGAGCTTGGCCACATGTGCCTCAGCGTGCGCATCGATTTTTTGCGGTTGGCTGGTCGGGTAGTGCGCTTCGCTGATGAAGCGGCCCGGCAAGCCGGCAACCGGTGCGACTTTTTGCCAGAGCTCTTCAGTGATGAACGGAATCACTGGATGCGCCAGACGCAAAATAGCTTCCAACGTGCGGATCAAAGTACGGCGCGTGGCGCGCTGCTCGGCCTCGGTGCCAGTTTGAATTTGTACCTTGGCGATTTCCAGGTACCAGTCGCAAAATTCGTCCCAGACAAACTGGTAAATGCTGCCGGCGACGTTGTCAAGTCGGTAGTCAGAAAAGCCTTTGGCCACGTCAGCTTCGACGCGTTGAAGCGTCGAGGCAATCCAGCGGTCGGCTTGCGAGAAGCTCATGTAGTTGTGGAACTCGCCGCCGGGTTGGCATTGTTCCTTGGTGTGCTTTTCGAGCCCGCAGTCTTGGCCTTCGCAGTTCATCAGCGTGAAGCGGGTGGCGTTCCACAGCTTGTTGCAGAAGTTGCGGTAGCCCTCGCAGCGTTTGCTGTCGAAGTTGATGCTGCGGCCTAAGCTGGCCAGCGAGGCAAAGGTGAAGCGCAGCGCATCTGCGCCGTAGCCGGGGATGCCGGCCGGGAATTCTTTCTCGGTGTTCTTGCGCACTTGTGGCGCCGTCTCAGGTTTACGCAAACCTTGCGAGCGCTTGTCGAGCAATGGCGCTAATTCGATGCCGTCAATCAGGTCAACAGGGTCCAGCACATTGCCTTCGGACTTGCTCATTTTTTTGCCCTGAGCGTCTTTCACCAAGCCGTGGATGTAGACATGGTGGAAGGGCACTTGGCCGGTGAAGTGCGTCGTCATCATGATCATCCGGGCGACCCAGAAAAAGATGATGTCGTAGCCGGTGACCAGCACACTGGAGGGCAAGAAAAGATCCAGCTCTTTGGTTTTTTCTGGCCAGCCTAAAGACGAGAAGGGCACCAGCGCCGATGAATACCAAGTGTCGAGCACGTCTTCGTCGCGGCGCAGCGTTTTGCCGGGGGCTTGTTTCTGAGCTTCTTTTTCATTGGTCGCGACATAGACTTTGCCGTCCTCGTCGTACCAGGCCGGAATTTGATGACCCCACCAGAGCTGGCGCGAAATGCACCAGTCTTGAATGTTGCCCATCCACTGGTTGTAGGTGTTGACCCATTGCTCGGGCACGAACTTCACGGCACCGCTGTCTACCGCGTCTATGGCTTTTTGCGCGATCGACTTGCCGGTGGGGTCTTGCGGGCTGACCTTGTTCATGGCGACAAACCATTGGTCGGTCAACATCGGCTCGATCACCTGGCCGGTGCGGGCGCAACGCGGCACCATCAGCTTGTGCTTTTTAACTTCGACCAAGAAGCCCTGTGCTTCCAGGTCAGCAACCACGGCTTTGCGCGCCACGAAGCGGTCTAAGCCGCGGTACTTTTCAGGCGCGTTCTCATTGATGGTGGCGTCCAGCGTCAGCACCCCGATGATCGGCAGCTTGTGACGCTGGCCGACGGCATAGTCGTTGGTGTCGTGCGCGGGCGTGACCTTGACCACGCCCGTGCCAAAAGCGATGTCGACGTAGTCGTCTGCAATCACCGGAATGTCTCGGTTGCACAGCGGGAGTTTGACGGCTTGACCAATCAAATGCTGGTAGCGCTCGTCTTCTGGATGGACCATCACCGCGACGTCGCCGAGCATGGTTTCAGGGCGGGTGGTGGCAACTGTCAGCGAGCCCGAGCCA
>CANCLK010000098.1 GCA_947378785.1 Comamonadaceae bacterium | reverse complement strand
ATCAACACACTGATGTTTTTAGAAGATCTTGGTTTCTGCAAAAAGGGCGAAGGGGGGGCATTCGTCGAAAATGGCGGCATTGCACCCGGCGGGCACCTTCCAGTGAATACCAACGGTGGCGGACTTTCCTGCACACACCCGGGGATGTATGGAATCTTCACGGTGATCGAGGCCGTACGCCAGTTGCGTGGAGTGTGTGGCGAGCGCCAAATTCCTGCTGCGAATACAGCGATTGCGCATGGCAACGGCGGGACGTTTTCGAGTCAATCGACGGCCATTCTGGGCGCTGAAAATGTGCTTTGATTGTGAGATCAATGTGGTTCACTTTGGTCAGTTTCTGCCCGCACCCTCAACTATTGATTGAGGGCTAGTCGTCGAGATTTTGATGTTGTTTGGAATTCACTGTCGATATGATTTGACGGTGTTTCAACCCTCACATTGAAGATCAAAATGAACTTTCCTCCTGCGGTAGATTCGCATGCCCACATATTTGACAAGCGCTTCCCTTTTGTCGCTAACGCTCACTACTTGCCCAGTGAAAATCAACAGGGCAACCCGAGTGAGTTTCGCAACGTTTTGCATGCGCATGGATTTAGCCATGGCTTGTTAGTCGGTGCGCTGCCGTATGGTTTTGACAATAGAGCCATGCTGAACGCTATCAAAGAATCCAACGGACATTTCAAAGGCGTCGCCCTCGTTGAGCCGAGTATTTCGGATCGAGATCTTCTGGCGCTGTCGGAGGGGGGCGTGGTCGGTATGCGGATCAACCCCATGTTCAACGGACTTCGTGAACTCACAGAACCTGGTGCAGAAAGGTTGCTGGCACGAGTCAAGGAGATGAACTGGTTTGTGCAGATTCACTGCGAGAAAGACAACCTATTTGACGTAGCGCCCATCTTAAGAAAAGCGGGGGTTCGCATTATGGTTGACCACTACGGGCGACCAGATCCGGTCGCTGGGGTTGGCCAGCCAGGGTTTAAAACTTTGCTTGAGTTCGGTCGGTCTGGCAACGCAGTCGTTAAATTATCAGGCCCCTTCAGATCGTCCCAGCAGGCATTTCCGTATGCAGACATTGAGCCCTTCATCGCCGCTGCGATTGATGCGTTCACTCTTGACAATTGTGTGTGGGGTTCTGACTGGCCGTACGTACTTGCAGATACCCGCATAGATTACGGCCCCCCCCTCAGCTGCCTTGAACGCTGGATCCCCAATGAGCGGGATCGCCGTAAGGTGTTGTGGGATACGCCGTCCCGACTGTTTGGCTTTACGGCCGATTAAACATACGGTATTGAATGCTTAACCCACTTGAGGTGCTCGAGTCCTATCGAGAGCATGACTACACGCTTGCCGACGCCTTCGACAGCCGAATGGCGAACAATGATCGTCCGTTCGTCGTCTTCCGAGACCACTCATGGTCTAGAACCGAATTCCGAGATGCCTACCTAGCCACTGCCAGGTTACTCGTCGCGCGTGGCATAAAACATGGCGATCGGGTTGGCGTGATGGCCAGAAACCATGTCGGGCACTTGCTCGTTCTCTTGGCATGTGCCCGCATCGGTGCGGTGATGGTGCCTGCCAACCCCGACCTGAAGGTGGGGGAGGTCGGGTACGTTTTTCAGCATGCCGGCGTTTCGGCGGTGCTTTGCGACAATCATTTGCTAGGCCTCGTACAAGAGGCCTGCTTGCCTGTTTCGCCAAGCCCTTGGCGTCTGACGTTTGACAACCTAGAGGACGGCACACCTGGCCTCATTGGGTTGCTTTCCACGAATCCGAAAGTTGAGTTGCCTGCACCCGCGCAGGCAGATGACACCTGCATCATCATTTACACCTCTGGGACAACTGGGTTCCCGAAAGGTGCGATGCACAGCCAAAGAACGTTTGTGACTTCCGGCGAAGCGAACGTTGCGCGTCTATGGCTACAGCCCGATGAGAGAGTGCTCACCGTACTCCCGCTGTTCCATATCAACGCACTTTTTTATTCTCTGGCAGGAACACTGGCCGCAGGTGCCACCATCATTGTGGCGGAGAGATTTTCCGCTAGTCATTTCTGGGAATTTGCTGTGTCGACGGGTGCCACGCAGGTGAACCTCATCCTCACGATCGGATTGATTCTCAAAGAGAGACCCAGAAGCGAGTTTCGGTCAAATCACAAAATTCGAGTCGTGTACGGCGCACGCCCAGAGGAAGAACCGTGCTTCCAAGATGAGTTTGGAATATCGAATCTAGTCAACGGGTTCGGTATGACTGAGATCCCCGGGATCATTTGCAACCCCTATAGTGGCGAACGAAAATTCGGTAGCTTGGGTCCAGTCGGATGTCACCCAGACCCCAGCCGACCTTGGGCTGAGTGCCGCATTGTTGACAACGAAGGCAGAGACTTAGACGCCGATCAAGTGGGTGAACTTTGGGTCAAGCATCCCATTGTGATGCAGGGCTACTTCCGAGATCCTGAGCAAACGCGTGACTCTTTTGAGGGCGACTGGTTTAAGACTGGCGACCTCATGCGGCGTGATGCCGATGGCTATTTTTACTTTGTCACGCGCAAGAAGGACATGATCCGACGTCGCGGTGAAAATATCGCTGGCGCAGAGATTGACAGGGTGCTTGCATCACATCCCGACGTTTTGGATGCCGCTGTTGTGCCTGTCCCGTCTGAGATGGGGGATGAGGAAATACTGGCGGCTATCGTGATACGACCGGGGGCCACGCTCAGTCCGCAAGACATTGCCAAATGGTGTCAGGATCGCCTCTCTGCGATGAAGGTGCCAAGATTTATTTTGTTCGTAGATCAGCTTCCCTACACACCGACCTTCAAGGTGGCCAAGCATGTTTTGAAGGCAGACACCACCCTCAAGGCGCGTGCTGTCGATATGGCGCTACTTGGTAAATGACAAACTTTGAACTGTAGAGCGATCAACATACTCTGGAGGCCATGATGATGAAGATAGTCAACCGCTTAATGGTTTTTGTCGTTGGGCTAACGCTGAGCCACTTGGCATTGGCTCAAGCCCCTTATCCGAACAAGCCCATCAAACTCGTCGTGGCTTACGCTCCAGGCGGTGGCACCGACATCATTGCCCGTGTGGTCGGTCGGGAACTGGCCAAGGCTTGGAATACGTCGGTTGTGGTCGAAAATCGTGCGGGTGCTGGCAGTAATATTGGGACACAGGCCGTGGCGCGTGCGGAGCCTGATGGCTACACAATCTTGGTGACGAGTACACCTTTTGCGATCAATCCAACCTTGTACAAAAACGCCGGTTACAACCCATCTAAAGATTTTGTACCCGTTATCAACGGTGGGCACAGTCCGACGATCTTGGTTGTGCATCCTTCCGTACCTGCAAATAATCTTCAGGAATTAATTGCGCTGGCCAAAGTTCGACCCTTGAGTTATGCGTCTGCCGGCATTGGTACGGTTCCTTTTCTCACTGGGGAATATTTGCTGAAAAAGAAGGCGGGAATTGATATCGTCCATATCCCCTACGGTGGTGCTGGCCCTGCTGTGAGCGCTGTTGTGGCTGGTCATGTTCCCGTGGGGATACTGGCGTATGCAACACCGGGTCTAGAAAATTGGATATCGACGGGGAAGCTCAAGGCTATTGTGGTGACCAGTGCGAAGCGCGTCGCCTCTTTGCCAACCGTGGCGACTGCATCTGAATCAGGATTTCCCGGTTATGTGGACGTGACGTGGATCGGTTTCATGGCGCCTGCAGACACGCCCAAGGACATCACAACCAAGCTGAATCAAGAAATGGGTCGTATCCTCCAGCTTCCCGCAGTCAAAGACCAACTTGTGAAAATCGGATTTGAGTGGCAGCCCAACACAACCGCTGAATTTTCCAGCTTTATTCAAGAGGAAATCACGCGATGGGCAGAGATCGTCAAGATGACGGGTGCACACGCTGAATAAGCTGTTTGACTGGTGGGCGTCCCCGCTGTTTGAGAGCGTTGCCAGAGATGGACTGGAAAAGCAGCCGAGATGGCGCATTGAGTGTGGCCAGTGAGCGAGTCCCTAAAAGCAATGGGTACTCCGCCCAAGAATCCGTGATGTTGATCAGCGCCAGATTCATTGAACTGGCGTAGAGCATGGCAGAACCTTCGGGAAGAATGGCTATGCCGACGCCGGCTTGAACGAACCGACACACAAGATCGAAGCTACGGACTTGGACGGACACTCGCATTTGTCGATCCGTGCACTTCTTGTGCAGCAAGTGCGTCAAAGCGCTGTGATTTTCTAAACCAACAAACGAATAGTCTAGGACGTCTGCGAAGGCTATAGACTTGCGACGAGCAAGGCTTGTTCCAGCTCGTGTGACGACGCATAGACGGTTGTTGATAAACGGTCTGACCTCGAGCCCCTTGTGAGGCGTGTTGGCGGAAAAGAGGGCAATATCAAGTCGTCCATCGGTCAGTTGAATCACAATCTCATCACTTGAAAGCTCAGTGAGATCCAGTCTGATGGCAGGGTGCTGCCGTGAAAATTTACTGAGTTCCTCAGGTAGAAACTGGGTCATGGCAGACGTGTTCCCGCCGACGCGTACCGAACCTGCCTCGCCAGTCCGAAACTCACTCAGATTCGCATACATGAGGTCCATGTCATACAGCAGCTGACGGGCATGGGTGATCATGATGCGACCTGCATCGGTGGGCATCACCCCTTTGGCAGTTCGATCGAAGAGGCTGATGTCCAATATCGCTTCTGCATCGAGAAGCCTTTTGCTGATCGCCGCCAGCGTCAGGTGGTACTGTCGCGCTGCAGCACTTAAGCTGCCGGTATCCGCTATCAGCACAATGATGCGCAGCGTGGTGAAGTCAATTTTTTTCATGCAGGAATGGCTCAAAATCAACGTCACCCAACCTATCGTTCCGCACTGCAGCAACGACGCTCAACATGCGAAGGTGCTGGACTTCTTTTATCGCTTAGGCCACACAGTTCCTTGGCTGCTAGAGACTTCCCCCATGCCCTTGTAGACAAACTTTTGCAATCTCTTGCCTTCGTAGGTTTCTGTCGTGTAGATGTTGCCCTTGGAGTCAGTGGCAATGCTGTGCACGCCAAAGAATTGGCCTGGCTGTCGACCACCATCACCAAAATTCGTAATCTCCATCAAAGTCTCACGCAAGATAACGCGAACTTTCTCGTTGGTGCCATCGGCTACAAAAATAAATCGTTGCTGCGGATCTTTCGAGAAAGCTAAATCCCAAGTGGAGCCTGATCCCAAGGTTTGCCTTGCAAAATGAGCTTCTTTGACAAACGTGCCGTCGGGTTTAAACACCTGCACACGGTTGGCTTGCCGATCGCAAACATAGACCAAACCGTCATGGCTTCTTTCTACGCAATGGACCGGATTTCTAAATTGCAGTGGAGGGGGGGCAGACGGGTTGTATTTCCCCATGTCAGCATCGTCTGGCTTGTTGCCATAAGCACCCCAATAACGTTTCATCACGCCGGTGTCTGCGTCTAGGACGGCCACGCGTTTGTTCTTGTAGCCGTCGGCGACATAGGCTTCATTGGTTTTAGGATCAACCCAAATTTTGGCAACACGGCCAAAATTTTCAAGGTCGTTGCTGCCCTTGTTGCCTTTGTGTTTTCCCATCTGCATTAAAAATTTGCCATCGCGCGTGAACTTCAAAATGTGCGCGTCATTCTCACCATTCCCACCGATCCAGACATTGCCTTTGTGATCGATATGGATGCCGTGATTGGAATCTGGCCACTGATAACCAGGCCCTGGTCCGCCCCAAGCTTGTACCAATCGACCGGCGGGGTCAAACTCCAAAACAGGTGGCGCAGATGCGCAGCATTCACCAATGTTTTTAGTCAATGCCAATTCGTTGTCATTCAATGTGGCTGCGCCACGATGAATAATCCAAACATGGTCTTTTTCATCCACCCAGACGCCAATGGCCATGCCCAATAACCAGTGATTCGGCATCGCTTTGGGCCACAAGGGATCGACCTCGAAAATGGGGGCTTTAACGGTATTGGCTTTCGCGTTAACCGGTTGATCAGACAAACCAAGCGTTAAGCCTAGTAAGCACAAAACTGCAGCCGCCATTGTCAACTTCGAGGAACGAGTGTTAATTTTCATACAACCCCATTGTTTATTTTGAATCCAAGGTGATTCAGCTAGCATAGACAAATCAATACCCACACACAAGACAAAGCGTCGTCATCTGCATGAACCCCATGAAAACCCCTAGTGCCTTGGTATTCGAAAAAATTCTGTACGCATCATTTTATGTATTGACGGGGTTCTTTGGTGTGTTGCCGGCGCAGGCCCATGAGATACCCGTTGATGCACAAGTGCAAGTCTTTTTGAAACAAGATGAGCAACAGTTGACATTGCTGATACGTGCCCCGATGAGCGCGATGAAAGAGGTTGAATTTCCGCTCATCAAAGACACCTACCTGAACTTGGAAAAAATCAAGCCTTCGCTGGAGCAGGCCGCGCAATTGTGGTTCACAGACAATCTAAAAATATCTCAAAATGGCGTGCTACTGAGCACCCCCATCATTGAGAACGCTCGCATCAGTCTGCCATCTGATCGTTCTTTTGGCGCCTATGCAACTGCACTGGCCCATGTGCAGAAAACGCAATGGGATTTACCTGACAACTTGGTTTGGAGTCAGCAATATTTAGATATTCAATTGACTTATCCGTTGGCAAGTTCTGGTGCACGAATTGGTATTGATTTTGGACTTCAGCGACTGGCACTGCGTGTCGGTATCAATTTGCGATTCAAGTTGCTCAATGCCGAGGAGCAGGCATTTGAACTCAATGCCAAAGAAGGGGTGGTTCTGCTCAACCCCAGCCTCTGGCAAGCTTCATGGCGATTCATGAAGTCAGGTTTCGAACACATTTTGAGTGGCACAGACCATTTGCTGTTCATCGCCTGCCTCATTCTTTTGGCGCCGAGCTGGATGCAATTGCTGGGTGTCATCACGAGCTTCACTGTGGCGCAC
>CANCLK010000097.1 GCA_947378785.1 Comamonadaceae bacterium | reverse complement strand
CTGGCCATTTCTGGAAGTACATGGTCATGGGGCCGGACGGCAAACTGTATTTCAACATCGGCTCGCCGCAAAACATCACCATGCCGACCTACAACGAGGCTTCGATCCTGCGTGTTGATCCGAAGACCGGCATCATGGACAACTATGCGCAAGGCGTGCGCAACAGCGTTGGCATGGCCTTTCACCCTGTCACCAAACAACTCTGGTTCACCGAGCATGGCCGTGACTGGCTGGGTACCGACTTGCCAAACGACGAGCTGAACGTGGCAACGAAAAAAGGTGAAAACTTTGGCTTTCCATACTGCCACCAAGGCGACACGCTTGATCCAGTCTATGGCGCAAACCGCACCTGCGACGAATTCAAAAAACCTGTTTTGAAGCTGGGTGCGCACATCGCCCCACTTGGCATGAAGTTCTACACCGGCAATATGTTCCCTGCTGAATACAAGAACAGCATGTTGATTGCACAGCACGGTTCATGGAACCGCAATCCTAAGCATGGCTACAACCTGATCCGCGTGAACGTCGATGCCAAAGGCAAAGCCACCAAGCACGCATTCATTGATGGCTTCCTAGAAAACGAACAGGGTGACCCACCGATGTGGGGTCGTCCAGTTGACGTGCTACAGATGAAGGATGGCGCCATTTTGTTTTCTGACGACTTCAACGGCATCATTTACCGCGTGAGCTACTCGAAGTAAAACATGACATTGATCCAACCCACGCGTTCAATCAACGCGCGGCGCTGGAACACAACGGCGGCCATGAAAATGGCTGCCGTTTTTGTTCTAGCCGCGCTCACGTCTCATGCGCAAGCCGGCCTTGAAGAGGGCCGGGTCAAGGCCCAGGCCTGTATCGCCTGCCACGGTGCCGATGGCAATTCAGTCATTCCCACCATTCCATCCATCGCAGGTCAACCGCGTCAGTTCCTTGTGACGGCCCTTTACATGTTTCGTGAAGGTCGGCGCAAGAGCGACGTGATGGCGCCTTTCGCCGCCAAGCTGAGCAATACCGACCTGAACGATCTGGCCGCGTACTTCAACGCCCAAAAAATGACGCCGCCGACGGGACAAGCCAGTGAGGAGACCGTCGCCAAAGGCCGTGCCGTGACCGCCGCCAACAACTGCGTGGCCTGTCACACCGCCACGCTGGTCGGCCAACAGCAAATGCCAAGGCTGGCGGGACAGCACAAGCCTTATTTGCTAGAGCAACTCAAAGCCTTCAAGGCTGGCACGCGGGGTGACTTGGATGGCACCATGACCTCAGCCGCACAGGGATTGGTCGTCGAAGAACTCGACATGCTCGCGGACTACCTGTCGACCTTGCAAGTACCGTGAAGCCGCGGTGCGCATGACATTGAAAAACGTTTTAAATGAGTCCGAAATAGACATGCGATCGACAAAAATAACCCATCAACACAGCGCCCCGAAAATCGGGCGTACTTTGGGAACAGCGTCATGGGCCTTTGCGTTTGCGGGCGTTGCGCACCTTCCACTGGCGGCTCAGTCGCTAGAAGAAGTGGTTATTTCTGCCACCCGTTCCGAGCAACGCAGCTTTGATGCGCCGGCGGCTATCAACGTGATCGACCGGGACACCATCCAGAGCGCCGGGCCACAGGTCAACCTGTCGGAATCACTGAACCGTGTGCCGGGTCTGACCATTTTGAACCGGCAAAACTACGCGCAAGACTTGCAGTTGTCGATTCGCGGCTTTGGCGCACGCACGCCCTTTGGGATACGCGGCATCCGACTGCTGATCGACGGCATTCCCGCGACCACACCCGATGGTCAAGGTCAAGGCTCGTCCATCAGCCTGCCTTCCACCGAGCGCATTGAGGTGCTGCGTGGCCCACTGGCGCTGATGTACGGCAACTCCTCTGGCGGCGTGATTCAGGCCTTCACCCGCGATGCACCCGAAGTACCCGAGTTCACCGCGCAGGCCTACACCGGCTCGTTTGACATGCGCCGCACCGCCTGGCAATACGCCGGCCGCATCGGCGACTACGGCTTGGTGGCCGACTACAGCACCTTTGACACCAACGGCTTTCGGGACAACAGCAAGACCCAACGCACCCAGTTCAACGGCAAGCTCAGCTTCAACCCGAACGATCAAACGCAGGTGAACGTGGTCTTCAACCAGTTCGACATGCCGCTAGCGCAAGATCCGTTGGGGCTGAGCGCGGCACAGGTTGCGCTCAATCCACGTCAGGCGGTGACCAGCTCGGCCGGAACGACCAATGCAGCCGATCTTTTTGTCCGGAAAATCACCCGTCAAAACCAAATCGGCAGCGCCATAACTTACATGCTGGACGCCGACCGTTCAGTGACAGCGCGCGCCTATTACGGTGTACGTGAAAACCTGCAGTACCAAGCCACAAGCGCCTGGGTCGGCCTGAATCGGGACTACTACGGCGCAGGTCTGCAGTACAACGAAAAAACGTCGCTGGCAGGCCGACCGGTGCGCCTGGCCGCTGGTTATGAATTCGACTACTCGACTGAACGTCGCCAAGGCGGTGCCACCTCCTCAAGCGGACAACAATCATCAAGTGCGCTGACCCGCAACGAAGACAACCGGTCACAGAACAGTGATTTTTTTGCGCAAGCGACGACGCTGGCAACCGACACCATGTCGGTCATCACAGGTGTCCGCTCCAGCACTGTGAGCTTCACCAGCCAAGACTACATTCCGACCCCGGTTGACGGCTCGGGCTCCGTGACCTACCGGGCCACCAGCCCTGTGCTGGGTCTGACGTATCACGCCACCGATCGATTGAACCTGTATGCCAACTACGGCAAAGGCTTTGAAACCCCGACGCTGGCCGAGGTCGCTTACATCGACAATGGCGTTAGCACACCAACGGCGAAGTTCAATCCCAGCTTAAGAGCCGCCAGCAGCCAGCACTATGAAATCGGCGCCAAGTGGCTGCCCAGCAATACCTCACGGGTCGACCTCACGGCCTATCAAATCGACTCCCGCGACGAGATCGTGGTAGCTTACGGCGGCTCAGGTCCCACCTCCTACAAAAACGTGCCTGGCACCCAACGTCGAGGCTTAGAGCTCGCCGCCAACAACTGGCTGACGCCGCATGTCAGCGCCCTGCTGTCGTCTTCATGGATCGATGCGACCTTCACGCAGAGCTACGCCAGTGGCACCAACAATGTGACGGCCGGCAACAAGATGCCCGGCATACCGCAGCACTTTGTATTTTCAGAACTGCTATGGACAAGTCAAGGCATGGGCGGGGACAGACGCAGTGCCAAGCTTGGCACGCGCGCCGGCTTTGAGTGGGTCAGCGCCGGCCGGCTGTATGCCAACGACACCAACCTATACGGAGGCTCAAGCGCCTCCGCGCCCGGCTACAACGCCTTCAACGCCAAAGTCAGCCAAGGCTGGGCGCTGGGAAATAATCTGCTGACAGCCTACGCGCGCGTCGACAACTTGGCCGACAAACGCTACGTGGGCTCGGTCATCGTGAATCAGTCATCCGGACAGTTCTACGAGCCCGCCCCCGGCAGAACCTGGACGCTGGGCTTGCGCTTTGCCATGCCCATGTAGACAACCGACAGGTCGGCATGAAGCTTGGCTAGTTTCACTGAATGCTGCTGCGCAGCGCCGTCAGATCTAAGACCCGCAGGCCGCCGTATTCAATGCGGATCGTGCCCTGAACTTGCAGCGTGCTCAAAGCCTCATTGACGCGCTGTCTTGACAGCCCAACCAGATACGCCAGTTCCTGCTGCGTGATGCGCAGGATGTCGCCCACGCCGGGGTACAGCACCGGATTGAACAGCGCAGCCAGACTGCGCGCAACGCGCAGATCAGGGTTGTTCATGCGGTCAATTTCCCGTGCAGCAATGAACTGCCCGAGCCGCTCATTGAGCTGGTTCATGACGAAACGGTTGAAGCCAATGGAATGGTCCAGCAGCCAGTGGAAGGTTTCCAGCGGCAACCCTGCCACGATGCTGTTACGCAGCGCCTCAATGTTGTAGCGGTAAGGCTCGCGCTTAAGAGCCGTACCCTCTCCAAACCAACCACCCGGCGGCACGCCGGTGAAGGTCATAGGCATGCCTTGCGCGTTGTCTGCACTCATTTTGAGCAAGCCCTCAACCACGCCAAACCAGTAGGTGACTGGTTTGCCGAAACGACAGATGAAATCACCCGACTTGGCGTCAGCCACCACCAGCTCAGCTTCCGCACGCGTTCGCTCCGCCGGCGACAACAGCGCAAGCCATGGAATGCTGCGTAATTCTGTCGCCGAAGGCGGGCGACGCCGCTGGTGCAACGACAGATCTTGGCGAGATACGAATGGAGGAACCATGAAGAAGTTGTACGTCTTATTAGGATTGCGCGACAGTCACAGTACGCGCGGATCAGTCCACGCTGGCGGTATGGAGATGCAGTCAACCATTGGCTGAGCGTAACGGGTCAAACGGAAAGCCGAGTACGGGAAAGTCCGGAGAGGACTGACCCTTGGATTGTCGTTCGAGTGACAACTTGGCGTCAAACTGAGTCGTAGTATCCGGCTCATACCTGTGCGAATCAAAGTACACCCGGACCGCTAGCAAGAGAGATCCAGCCCATGCAGACCACGTTTCCAAGACTGCTCCTGAAACACGCCACCGAGCGCCCGGACGCGCCAGCCATGCGTGAAAAGGAATACGGGATCTGGCAAGCGCACAGCTGGTCCAACATGGCCACCTTGGTTGAAAACATCGCCTGCGGACTGCATCTCGCCGGGCTGAAACGCCACGAGCACATGGTGGTGATTGGCGCCAATCGGCCGCGCCTGTACGCCACCATGCTGGCGGCGCAGTCGCTGGGCGCGATTCCGATTCCGCTGTACCAAGATGCCGTGGGTGCTGAATGCGTGTTCCCCATCACCAACGCCGATGTTCGTTTGGCCATGGTTGAAGACCAAGAGCAGGTCGACAAGTTGCTCGAGATCCGCGACCGTTGCCCCGACCTGGCCACCCTCATTTACGACGATCCACGCGGTCTTCGCAACTATGCAGATGTCGGCCTGAGCGCACTCGACGCACTGATCGATGCAGGTCGCGCGTTTGCGCAAAGTCACCCCCAATTTTTTGCCGGTGAAATCAATAAAGGGCAGACTGACGACGTGGCGGCCATGTTTTTTACCTCCGGCACCACGGGCAATCCCAAGGGCGTGGTGCACACGCACAACACCTTGCTGGACCGCGCGCAAGCCGGTGCCGAGTTCGACAAGCTCAGCGCGGCCGAAGAAGTGCTGGCTTATTTGCCGCCGGCCTGGATCGGCCAAAACATCTTCAGCTACGCGCAGTGGCTGTGCTGCGGCTACGTGGTGAACTGCCCCGAAAACGCCAGCACCGTCACCATCGACCTGAAGGAGGTCGGGCCCACTTATTACTTCGCACCGCCGCGTGTTTTTGAAGGCCTGCTCACCAGCGTGATGATCCGCATGGAAGACGCCGGCACCCTCAAGCGGCACATGTTCCACTACTTCATGGACGTGTCCAAGCGGGTCGGCCCTGACCGAATGAATGGCAAACCGATAGGTGTTTTCCAAAGCATTCTGTATGCGCTGTGAAACTTCATGGTGTACGGCCCACTGCGCAACAACCTCGGCTTCTCGCGGGTGCGTGTGGCCTACACCGCAGGCGAGGCGATTGGCCCCGACCTCTTCACTTTTTACCGATCCATCGGCATCAACCTGAAACAGTTGTACGGGTCAACTGAGACCGCCGTTTTCGTCTGCCTGCAACCCGATGATCAAGCCCGTGCCGACACCGTTGGCGTGCCAATTCGGGGCGTGCAAATCAAGGTTGCCGACAACGGCGAGATTTTGGTCAAGTCGGCCGGCCTGCTCAAGGAATACTACAAAAATCCGGCGGCCACGGCTGAGGTGCTGAGCGCCGACGGCTGGTACCACACCAGCGACGCCGGCTTCATCGACGCCAGTGGTCACCTGAAGATCATTGACCGCGTCAAAGACGTCGGCCGCATCCAGGGTGGCGCTAACGATGGCGCCATGTTTGCACCCAAGTATGTCGAGAACAAACTCAAGTTTTTCCCCTTCATCAAGGAAGCCGTGGCCTACGGTGACGGCCGCGAAAAAGTCTGCGTCATGCTGAACATCGACTTCGATGCTGCCGGTAATTGGGCCGAGCGTCGCAATCTGCCCTATGCCGGCTACACCGACTTGGCGCAAAAGCCTGAGGTCTACCAACTCATTCAAGAATGCGTCGAAAAAGTCAACGCCGACCTGAGCGTTGACGCACTGCTGGCGGGCTCGCAGGTGAGCCGCTTTTTGGTGCTGCACAAAGAGCTTGATGCCGATGACGGTGAATTGACACGGACCAACAAAGTCAGGCGCGGCTTCATTGCCGAAAAATACCAACCGCTGGTCGATGCGCTGTACAGCGGCAAAGCCGAGCAATTCATTGAAACCGTTGTGAAATTTGAAGATGGCCGCAGCGGCAGCGTCAGTGCCACGCTCAAGCTCAGCGATGCCAAAACCTTCGCCTCCGTGAAGGCTGCAGCATGAGCAAAAAAATCGGCGACGTCATTCTTGACATCAACAACATCTCCCTTAGCTTTGGTGGCGTCAAGGCGCTGTCCGACATTTCGTTCAACGTGAAAGAGCACGAAATCCGCGCCATCATCGGGCCCAACGGCGCGGGTAAAAGTTCGATGCTCAATTGCATCAACGGCGTTTACGCACCCCAGCAAGGCTCCATCACTTTTCGCGGCGAAACGTTCACGCACATGAACAGCCACCAAGTGGCGGTGATGGGTGTAGCTCGAACGTTTCAAAACCTGGCTTTGTTCAAAGGTATGAGCGTGCTCGACAACATCATGTCGGGCCGCAACCTGAAAATCAAAAGCAATCTCTTCATGCAAGCACTGCGCATTGGGCCGGCTGAAAAAGAAGAATTTCGGCACCGCGAAGCAGTCGAAAAAATCATCGACTTCCTTGAAATTCAGGCTCACCGAAAAACGCCGGTGGGACAGCTTCCCTACGGGCTACAGAAACGCGTCGATCTTGGTCGCGCGCTGGCCATGGAACCACAAGTGCTGCTGCTCGATGAGCCCATGGCCGGCATGAACGTCGAGGAAAAGCAGGACATGTGCCGCTTCATCCTCGACGTCAACGATGAGTTCGGCACCACGGTGGTCCTGATCGAACACGACATGGGTGTGGTGATGGACATCTCTGACCGCGTGGTGGTCCTCGACTACGGGAAAAAAATCGGCGATGGCACGCCGGACGAAGTGCGCAACAACCCCGATGTGATCAGCGCCTACCTCGGCACCAGCGATTGACATGAAGTTACAAAAAATGTCTGTCCCTGCCCGTTTTGGGAATTCCCGACACGCCCGACGGTGCGAGCGCAGCGCGGCAATCCACCATCCCTTGGATTGCCGCGCTGCGCTCGCAATGACGCGATCACATTTAAAACTTCACCGAGGTCATTAGCATGGCATTTTTTCTTGAAACATTGCTTGGCGGCCTCATGGCTGGCATGCTGTATTCACTGGTGGCGCTTGGCTTTGTGCTGATCTTCAAAGCCTCCGGCGTCTTCAACTTTGCACAAGGTGCGATGGTGCTGTTTGCCGCGCTGGCGATGGCCAGATTTTCCGCATGGCTGCCCGAATGGCTGGGTTTTGAAAATCTGCTGCTGGCCAACGTGTTGGCTTTCTTCATTGCCGTGGTCATCATGTTTGCAGTGGCATGGCTGATTGAACGTCTGGTGCTGCGGCATCTGGTCAACCAGGAAGGCGCAACGCTGCTGATGGCCACACTGGGTATCGCTTACTTCTTGGAAGGCCTGGGACAAACCATCTTCGGCGGGAACGTTTACAAGATCGACATCGGCATGCCGAAAGACCCTGTCTACGTGCTTGATTCTATTTTTCCGGGTGGCATTCTCATCAACAAAGAAGACTTTTATGCCGCGCTGATCGCCGCGTTGCTGGTAAGCGTGTTGAGCTTGTTTTTTCAAAAAACCGCCACCGGAAGGGCTTTACGAGCCGTGGCTGACGACCACCAAGCTGCCCAGTCCATTGGCATTCCGCTGAATCGGATCTGGGTCATCGTCTGGTGCGTGGCCGGCGTCGTGGCGCTCGTCGCCGGGATGATCTGGGGCAGCAAACTGGGTGTGCAGTTTTCACTCGCGACCGTGGCCCTGCGCGCCTTGCCCGTGGTCATTTTGGGGGGGCTGACCTCTGTGCCTGGTGCCATCATTGGCGGCTTGATCATTGGCGTTGGCGAGAAACTTTCCGAAGTTTTTCTCGGTCCCTTTGTTGGTGGCGGTATTGAAATCTGGTTTGCCTACGTGCTGGCGCTGGGCTTCCTGCTGTTTCGTCCGCAAGGCCTGTTTGGCGAAAAAATCATCGACAGAGTATGAGGCCCCCACGCTTGTCACTTCGTCTACTGCGCTGCCCCCCGAGGGGGTCGCTGCGCCTGCGGCC
>CANCLK010000096.1 GCA_947378785.1 Comamonadaceae bacterium | reverse complement strand
CTGCTAAAGGCTGTTGATTCCCGTTTTTAGTTTAGGCGCGGGGATGGCGAAATTGGTAGACGCACCAGGTTTAGGTCCTGACGTCCGCAAGGATGTGCCGGTTCGAGTCCGGCTCTCCGCACCACACTTTTACGGGCAGCACCGTCTTTTTTAAGGCGCTGACTGCTCATTACCAAGCTGGATATTAGGAGAAGATCATGGCCGTGACTGTAGAAACGCTTGAGAAGCTTGAACGCAAAATGACGTTGGCTCTGCCCGTCAACACCATCCAGTCTGAAGTCGACGTGCGCCTGAAGCGCTTGGCTCGCACCGTCAAGATGGACGGTTTTCGTCCAGGCAAAGTGCCGATGAATGTCGTGGCCCAGCGCTACGGTTACTCGGTTCACTACGAAGTCATGAACGACAAGGTGGGCGAGGCTTTCTCGGCTGCCGCCAATGAAGCCAAACTGCGCGTGGCAGGCCAGCCGCGTATCAGCGAAAAAGAAGGCGCTCCAGAAGGCGACTTGCTGTTTGACGCTGTGTTTGAAGTCTACCCAGACGTCAAGATAGCTGACCTGTCAGGTGCCGAAGTCGCCAAGGTGAGTGCAGAAGTGAGCGATGCTGCCATTGACAAGACCCTCGACATCCTGCGCAAGCAGCGCCGTACGTTTGCCCAGCGCGCAATGGACGTCGCCGCGCAAGACAACGACCGCGTGACGATTGATTTTGAAGGCAAGATCGACGGCGAAACCTTCCCAGGCGGCAAAGCAGAGGCTTTCCAGTTCTTGGTCGGTGAAGGCCAAATGCTGAAAGAATTTGAAGATGCGGTGCGCGGCATGAAGTCTGGCGAAAGCAAGACCTTTCCGCTGAGCTTCCCGGCTGATTACCACGGTAAAGACGTGGCCGGTAAACAGGCTGACTTCATGGTCACGGTCAAGAAGATCGAAGCCGCTCACTTGCCAGAGATCAACGAGGCCTTGGCCAAGTCACTCGGCATCGCCGACGAAACGGTTGAAGCTTTGCGCGCTGACATCCGCAAGAACCTCGAGCGCGAAGTTAAATTCCGCCTGCTGGCGCGCAACAAGAACGCCGTGATGGACGCTTTGTTGGCCAACGCTGAACTCGACTTGCCGAAGGCCAGTGTTCAGGCTGAACTCGATCGCATGATCGAAGCTGCCCGTGCCGACCTCAAGCAGCGCGGTATCAAGGACGCTGACAAAGCCCCGATCCCTGATGACATCTTCCGCCCACAGGCTGAGAAGCGCGTGCGTTTGGGGCTGGTGGTGGCCGAACTGGTTCGCACCAACGAACTGCAGGCCAAGCCTGAGCAGCTGAAGGCGCACATTGAAGAGTTGGCTGGTAGCTACGAAAAACCACAAGATGTGGTGCGTTGGTACCTGAGCGACAACAGCCGCATGGCCGAAGTCGAAGCCGTGGTCATTGAAAACAATGTCACTGATTTCGTGCTGGCCAAGGCCAAGGTCAGCGAAAAAGCCATTACCTTTGACGAATTGATGGCCCAAAACTGACCTGAGACGCGAGTCTTTGTCGAATCTGGGGCTTGTGCTTGACGGTACAAGCCCCAGATTAATTTTAGGTACAGTACAAATATCTCTGGAGAAAAACACAATGGTTGCAAATCACAGCTACGGCGGCTCTTACACGGGTGCGCAAGGTCTCGGCATGGTGCCAATGGTCATTGAGCAGTCGGGTCGCGGCGAGCGTTCTTACGATATTTATTCGCGCCTGCTCAAAGAGCGCGTGATCTTTTTGGTCGGCCCGGTGAATGACCAAACCGCCAACTTGGTGGTGGCGCAGTTGCTGTTTCTGGAAAGCGAAAATCCAGACAAAGACATCTCGTTTTACATCAACTCACCGGGTGGTTCGGTCACCGCCGGCATGGCGATCTATGACACCATGCAGTTCATCAAGCCGGATGTGTCGACGCTGTGCGTTGGCATGGCTGCCAGCATGGGTGCCTTTTTGTTGTCGGCCGGAGCCAAGGGCAAGCGTTTTTCGCTGCCGAACTCGCGTGTCATGATTCACCAGCCTTCAGGCGGTGCACAGGGCCAAGCGACGGACATTGAAATTCACGCCCGTGACATCTTGAAAACCCGTGATCAGCTGAATCGTATTTTGGCGGGCAACACCGGCCAGACGATCGAGCGTATCGAGCGTGACACCGAACGTGACTATTTCATGTTTGCGGACGACGCTAAAGAATACGGCCTGATTGACGAGGTTATCGCTAAGCGTCCTTAAAAAGCAGCTCGTATTACGCTCTGCAGCGGCGTTTTCTGTCACGGGAAACGCCGTTTTTGTTTGGTTATCATTGGATAACATTTCTTCAGATACAGTCCGATGACGGACAGGCGAAAAGGCAACAGCAATGGCCGAGAAAAAAGGCTCCTCCAGCGAAAAAACGCTCTACTGCTCCTTCTGTGGCAAAAGCCAGCACGAAGTGAAGAAACTCATCGCAGGCCCGTCGGTATTCGTCTGTGATGAATGCATTGACCTCTGCAATGAAATCATCCGCGATGAGTTGCCGGCAGGAACCGAGTCTGGCGAGGCGCGCAGTGATTTGCCGACCCCCGCCGAAATCAAGGCGACGCTGGACGGTTACGTCATCGGTCAAGAGCCGGCCAAGCGCATTTTGGCGGTGGCGGTTTACAACCACTACAAACGCCTGCGCCACAAAGACAAGGCCAAGAAGGACGATGTCGAGCTCACCAAGAGCAACATCTTGCTGGTCGGCCCGACCGGCTCCGGCAAAACTTTGCTGGCTCAAACGCTCGCGCGCACCCTGAATGTTCCATTTGTGATGGCAGATGCCACCACCTTGACCGAAGCCGGCTATGTGGGCGAAGACGTTGAAAACATCATTCAGAAACTGCTGCAAAGCTGTAACTATGAAGTTGAACGCGCACAGCAGGGCATCGTTTACATCGATGAGATCGACAAGATCACGCGCAAGTCTGACAACCCGTCTATCACCCGTGACGTGTCGGGTGAGGGCGTGCAGCAGGCGCTGCTCAAGCTGATTGAAGGCACGATGGCTTCGGTGCCACCGCAAGGCGGCCGCAAGCACCCGAACCAGGATTTCCTGCAGGTAGACACCACCAATATTCTGTTCATTTGCGGCGGTGCTTTTTCGGGGCTCGAGAAAGTCATTGAAAGCAGAACCGAAACCTCGGGCATTGGTTTTGGCGCTTCCGTGAAAAGCAAAAAATCCCGCAGCCTGACCGAAGCCTTCAAGGATGTTGAGCCTGAGGATTTGATCAAGTTTGGCCTGATCCCTGAGCTGGTTGGCCGTATGCCGGTGGTTGCCACACTGGCCGAGCTCACTGAAGATGCGCTGGTGCAGATTCTGACCGAGCCTAAAAACGCGGTCGCCAAGCAGTTCAGTAAATTGCTGTCGATGGAGGGCGTTGAGCTTGAGATTCGCCCGTCTGCGTTGAAGGCCATTGCTCGCAAGGCCTTGGCTCGCAAGACCGGTGCGCGCGGCCTGCGCTCTATTTTGGAGCAATCGCTGATTGACACCATGTACGAGTTGCCCAACATCAGCAATGTGGAAAAGGTTGTGGTTGACGAATCGACGATTGATGAGAACAAGCCGCCTTTGCTGGTTTACCGCGAGGCCGCCAAAAAGGCTTGAAATGTCGGTACAACCCCCCAAGTCTTGAAGATGTGTCCTGCTACCAGATGAGAATCCTCTCTGGTCGCTAACGTGAAAGGTTTATATGTCCGGTCAAACTCCATTGCCACCGCTCCCGATTGATTTGCCGCTGTTGCCTTTGCGCGATGTGGTGGTTTTTCCGCACATGGTCATTCCGCTGTTTGTCGGTCGGCCCAAGAGTATCAAGGCGCTTGAGTCCGCCATGGAGTCCGAACGCCGCATCATGCTGGTGGCACAAAAAGCTGCCGCCAAGGATGAGCCGTCTGCTGAAGACATGTTTGACGTGGGTTGCGTGGCGACCATTCTCCAGATGCTCAAACTGCCAGATGGCACGGTCAAAGTGCTGGTCGAAGGCCAGCAACGCGCCAAGGTGAACAAGATTGAAGATGGCGAGAACCACTTCACCAGCAATGTCACGCCAGTCGAGCCCGAAGTGGCGATGCCTGGCGACAAGACCAGCGAAGTGGAAGCCCTGCGCCGCGCCGTGATGCAGCAGTTTGACCACTACGTCAAACTCAATAAGAAAATTCCGCCAGAGATCCTGACCTCTATCTCCAGCATTGATGATGCGGGTCGCTTGGCCGACACCATTGCCGCCCACTTGCCACTCAAGCTGGACGCCAAGCAGGTCATCCTTGATCTGAGCAACATCAAAGCGCGTCTCGAAAACCTCTATGAGCAGGTCGAGCGTGAGGTTGACATCCTCAACGTCGATAAAAAAATCCGTGGCCGCGTGAAGCGCCAGATGGAAAAAAATCAGCGCGACTTTTACCTGAACGAACAAGTCAAGGCGATTCAAAAGGAGCTTGGCGAAGGCGAAGACGGTGCTGATATCGACGAGATCGAAAAGAAAATCAAAGCGGCCAAAATGCCGCAAGAGGCCCGCAAGAAAGCTGAGAGCGAACTGAAAAAGCTCAAACTCATGTCACCGATGTCGGCTGAAGCGACGGTGGTACGCAGCTACATTGATGTGCTGACAGGACTGCCTTGGAGCAAGAAAACCAAGATCAAGCACGACCTGAAAAACGCTGAAGATGTGCTGAACGAAGACCACTTCGGCTTGGAAAAAGTCAAAGACCGCATCGTTGAGTACCTCGCGGTGCAGCAGCGCGTCGACAAACTGAAAGCGCCGATTTTGTGCCTCGTCGGCCCACCGGGTGTTGGTAAGACATCGCTCGGCCAATCGATTGCCAAAGCCACGGGTCGCAAATACGTGCGCATGGCGCTGGGTGGTATGCGTGACGAAGCCGAGATTCGCGGCCACCGCCGCACCTACATTGGCGCCTTGCCTGGCAAGGTGTTGCAAAGCCTGACCAAGGCCGGTACGCGCAATCCACTGTTCTTGCTCGATGAAATCGACAAGCTTGGCACTGACTTCCGCGGTGACCCTTCGAGCGCCTTGCTTGAAGTGCTGGACCCAGAGCAGAACCACACCTTCGGTGATCACTACGTTGAAGTCGACTTCGACCTGAGCGATGTGATGTTTGTCGCAACCTCTAATTCGATGAATATTCCATCGGCCTTGTTGGACCGCATGGAAGTGATTCGCCTCTCGGGCTACACCGAAGACGAAAAAACCAGCATCGCCATGCGTTATTTGCTGCCGAAGCAATTGAAGAACAACGGTGTCAAAGAAAGCGAGCTTGATATTTCCGAGTCTGCGGTTCGTGACATCGTGCGTTACTACACCCGTGAAGCGGGTGTCCGTTCTCTTGAGCGTGAACTGTCGAAAATTTGCCGCAAGACCGTCAAGGGTATTCAGCTCAAAACGATGCAGCCTAAAGTGCTGGTCACACCAGACAACCTGAATGATTTTCTGGGTGTGCGAAAGTTCAGCTACGGACGTGCCGAAGAGCAAAACCAGATTGGTCAAGTCGTCGGTTTGGCTTGGACTGAAGTCGGCGGCGACCTGCTGACGATTGAAGCCGCCATCATGCCGGGCAAAGGCGTTATCACGCGCACCGGTTCGCTGGGTGATGTGATGAAGGAGTCGGTTGAAGCTGCGCGCACGGTGGTGCGAAGCCGCTCACGCATGCTGGGTATCCGTGACGACATGTTTGAAAAGCGCGACATTCACATTCACGTGCCTGATGGCGCAACGCCTAAAGACGGACCGAGCGCCGGTGCCGCGATGACCACGGCCTTTGTGTCGGCGCTGACGGGCATTCCGGTGCGTGGTGACGTGGCCATGACGGGTGAGATCACGCTGCGCGGTGAAGTGACGGCCATTGGGGGGCTCAAGGAAAAGCTGTTGGCCGCTTTGCGCGGTGGCATCAAGACCGTGTTGATCCCCGAAGAAAATGCCAAAGACCTGCAAGAAATTCCAGACAACGTGAAGAGCGGTCTGGAGATCATTCCGGTCAAGTGGATCGACCAGGTTTTGGCTGTTGCACTTGAGCGCATGCCGGTGCCTTTATCAGACGAAGAAGTCGCACTGGCAGCGGCTGCTATTGCTGCCTCTGCGGCTGCAGTGACCGCGCAAGCAGGTGCCATCAAGCACTGATTGGATTCAAGCCAAAGTTTTTTTACGCGCCTTCCTGAGCCGTGAAAAATCCAAGCTATAATTTGGTCTGTTATCGCGGGAGTAGCTCAGTTGGTAGAGCGCAACCTTGCCAAGGTTGAGGTCGAGAGTTCGAGACTCTTCTCCCGCTCCAAATTAAAAGGGCAGCACTTCAAAATGCTGTCCTTTTTTATTAGGAAAATGGCGCGATAGCAAATCGGTTATGCACTGGATTGCAAATCCAGTTAGCCCGGTTCGACTCCGGGTCGCGCCTCCACTCCATCGCGGGAGTAGCTCAGTTGGTAGAGCGCAACCTTGCCAAGGTTGAGGTCGAGAGTTCGAGACTCTTCTCCCGCTCCAATATAAAAGACAACATTTAAAAATGTTGTCTTTTTTTTGCGCGCGTCATCTTCAGTGCATAGCAAATTGATATGGATGTGGGCAAATTAAGCATTGGACTGGATGGGTCTATTTCCCCTAAGCTCTGCATGCGTCAGCTTGATGGTTGTTGCCATAAACAATGGAATTCATGAGAAAACTTTTTCGCTTGATGTGGCTTGCTGTGATCTTACTTTTTGCCGGCATGGCCGCTGCTCAAGACTATCCCAACAAAAGCCTGCGTTTGATCGTGCCTGCATCTCCGGGCGGCGGCGCTGATTTTTTGGCTCGCATTGTGGGGATCAAGTTGTCTGAGGTCATGGGGCAGTCGGTTGTCGTTGACAACCGCGCAGGTGCTTCAGGCACGATCGCGGCGGACATCACCGCGAAGTCTGCAGGTGATGGGTACACCCTGTTGATGGGGCAGTCGACCAGTATTGTCATTGCGCCACAGATCTATCAAAAACTCAATTACGACACCCTGCGAGATCTGAAACCCGTGACGCTTGTCGCTGAAGTCCCGAACGTGTTGGTGGTTCATCCGAGTGTGCCGGCCAATTCTGTCAAGGAGTTGATCGCTCTGGCCAAGGCTAAGCCGGGCTTGTTAAACTTCGGCTCCTCCGGCAATGGCGCGCCCACGCATCTGGCTGGCGAGATGTTCAAAACCGCAACCGGAACCCGCATGGTTCATGTGCCTTACAAAGGTGCAGGGCCGGCAACAAATGCACTGATAGCCGGGGAAATTCAAGTGATGTTTGCCCCTATCGTCTCTGTACTCCCGCATGTGAAGGCGGGGCGCCTGCGCGCCTTGGGTGTCACGTCTGCTGCACGTTCTGCTGCGGCACCGGAACTACCAACATTGTCGGAGTCGGGTCTGACTGGCTATGAGATCAGCTCATGGTTTGGCCTCTTTGTGGCGTCTAGCACCTCCGACGCAGTGGTCGATAAGTTGTACCGCGAAACATCGCGTGTGTTGAAGTCTCAGGACGTTATTGACCGATTTTCGAAAGAAGGCGCAGAGCCTGTGGGCAGCACGCCTGCGCATTTCAATACCTATGTTCGCCAAGAGTATGTAAAGTACACCAAGGTGATCAAGGACAACGGAATCAAAGCCGACTGATTCGTAGAAAATAACCCCCAACAGAAACTTCAGAAAGTAATTGATGAGCACGCCTGACATGATGACACCGAAGAATCGCAGCCAGCAAACCATGGCTCACAACATGACGCTGTTGTCCCATCACGAACTCGATGGGTTCGGCGGAATGGGCGAGGGCATTGCGATGCAACTAGCTGATGACGGCCGCCGCATTCTCTGGATGGCGCATGAGTCTGCGCCCAAAAACTTCACAGGTGTCGATGTCACCGATCCTAAAAATCCGCGCGTGATCGTGCAGACCGAACTCCCGCACATGAAGGTGCGCTCCAATTCATTGGATGTGGTTGGCAATCTGATGGTTGTGGCAAACCAGACCAAAGACGTGAACATGAAGCCGGCTGGCTTCGATGTCTACGACATCTCCACACCAGAGCAACCCAAGTTGATTTCTCACTTCGACTGCTCTGGTCCGTACTCGCGTGGTGTGCACGCGGTTTGGTTTGTGGATGGCAAGACGGTGCACATCTCCTCCGGTGCCCATGACTTTCAGCCGCACAACCCGAAAGACGATCAGATCTACCGAATTGTGGATATTTCCAATCCGAGTAAACCTGTTGAGACAGGGCGCTGGTGGTATCCGGGCACGCGTGTTGGTGACACCGTCCCACAACCAGCGCGGCTACCTGCACAATTTGACACCGGTTTTCGAGCGCACAACACCAATGTGTTCCCCCAGCGGCCAGACCGCGCCTATGTCGGCTATATCGATGGCGGCGCGATCGTCCTAGATATTTCGAAACCATCCGATATCAAGATGGTGTCACACTGGAATCACTCGCCACCCTTCAATGGATTCACCCATACGG
>CANCLK010000095.1 GCA_947378785.1 Comamonadaceae bacterium | reverse complement strand
GGGCATTTTTACCGCTACGGCGTGTTGCCCAAACGCGGCCTGCGAATTGCCCGAATGATTGGCCACATCACGTACCTGAGTGATGACGTGATGAATGAAAAGTTTGGCAGGCAATTGGCCCCCACGCTTGTCGCTGCGCGTACTACGCTGCCCCCCGAGGGGGCGCATTTCCCCTTGGGGCGGCCCGGCGGGGAAACCTTAGCCCCCACGCTTGGCGCTGCGCATGCTGCGTCCCCGTTCAAGTATTCAACGCAAGATGTTGAGTTTCAGATTGAAAGTTATTTGCGCTACCAGGGCGACAAGTTCAGCGAATACTTCGACGCCAACACGTACTTGTTAATCACGCGAGCGCTCGATTACTTTGACCCGGCCAGCGCCCATGGCGGTAACCTGAGTTTGGCCTTGGCCGAAGCCAGCGCAAAGTTTTTGCTGGTCAGCTTCACCACGGACTGGCGTTTTTCGCCAGCCCGTAGCCGTGAAATCGTCAAGGCGCTGCTGGACAACCAGCGCGACGTCAGTTACGCCGAGATTGATGCGCCGCACGGACATGATGCTTTCTTAATGGAAGATTATCGTTATCTGGGCGTGATCCGCTCCTACTTCAATAGCAAGGTGAGCGTATGACGGCGCCACACAAAGTGTTGAAAGAAAGCTCGCCAGACTTGCTGTCCATTGCACGTTTGGTGCCGCACGGTTCTCGGGTGTTGGACCTCGGTTGCGGCACGGGTGAGTTGTTGGCGCATTTGATTCGCGAACGGGGCTGCTTGGGTTATGGCGTTGAGATTGATGATGCCAACGTGCTGGCCTGTGTCGAGCGCGGCGTCAATGTGATTCAGCTTAATCTGGAAGAGGGCCTTTCACTGTTCGGTGACAGTTCGTTTGACGTGGTGCTGCAAATTGACACTCTGCAACACCTGCGTAACGCTGAAATCATGCTCCGTGAAACCGCCCGAGTGGGTCGACTCGGCATCGTTGCATTTCCGAATTTTGGCCATTGGCCGAACCGTTTGGCGGTGCTCAGGGGTCGCATGCCGGTCACCAAGGTGTTGCCTTATCAGTGGTACGACACGCCGAACATTCGGGTCGGCACATTGCAGGATTTTCGGGCCTTGGCCCTGAACAACCACCTGAAAATCCTCGACCAATTTGGTTTGCAAGATGGCGAAGAAATACGCTTTTGGCCTAATGCACGCGCCAGCAGAGCGGTTTTCAAGGTGCAACGCGCTTAACCCCATGCTGAATTTATTCGAGCGCCTGTTCGGCACTTGGGTGCGTGAAGTCTCGGCGCGTACTCTGCGTGCTGACGGCATGGCGGGTTTGTTGGGCGCGGTGTTGGTGTTACCGCAAGGGATTGCTTTTGCCACCTTGGCCGGGCTGCCGCCTGAGTACGGTTTGTACACAGCGATCGTGCCGTGCATCATTGCGGCCTTGTTTGGTTCGAGTTGGCATGTTATGTCGGGGCCGACGAATGCCAATTCGCTGGCAATGTTCGCCATGTTGTCCCCGCTGACCATGGCTTTCAGCCCGGCGTACATCCAGATGGCGTTGGTCGTCACGGTGATGGTCGGCGTCATGCAGTGGCTGATCGGCACGCTACGGCTGGGCACGCTGGCCAATTTCATTTCACCGGCGGCTTTGTTCGGTTTTACGTCGGGCGCAGCCGTGCTCATTGGCGTTTATGCCTTGCCTGATTTGCTGGGGATCGGCTCTCCTGGCGCGTCCGGTGCGCGGGCTTTATTGCAGCACGTTGCGGCCCAGTGGACTTGGGCTCAGCCTGCCGCGCTGTCCGTGGCGGCTGTGACGGCGCTGGTGGCGCTGGCTTTACGGCGCTGGCGACCGCACTGGCCTTACATGCTGGTGGGGCTGGCCTCCGCCACTCTGTTTGCTTGGGTGGTGGCAGGACATACGGAGGTCGTCTCTTTTTCGAGCTTGCGCATGGTCGGTGCTATGGAGGTGCCATGGCCGCGCTTTTCAGTACCGCAGATCACCTTGTCATCCGTGTCTGAGCTGCTCGGTTTGGCGTTCGCGCTGACGATCGTCGCGCTCGGTCAGTCGATATCGATTGCCAAGGCTGTGGCCGCCCGCTCTGGTCAGCGCATTGACGCTAACCGCGAGTTTCGTGGGCAGGGCTTATCCAACATCGTCGGCGGATTTTTCTCATCCTATGTGTCGTGCGGCTCCTTGAACCGCTCCATGCCGAATTTGCAAGCCGGTGCGCGCACGCCTCTGGCGGCAGTGTTCTCGGCCGTGCTGTTGCTAATCCTAGTGGCGGTGAGCGCACCTTTATTGGCGAAAATTCCCATGGCGGCGCTGGCGGCGCTGTTGTTGGTGGTGGCCATTTCATTGCTCGACCTGCCACGCTGGCGTCAGCTGCGGCAGTTGAGTCGCACGGAGTTTGGCGTTGCGTTGGCGACGATGATGGCGACTGTCACGATTCGTCTGGAGATAGCGATTTTGTTGGGCACCCTGCTCTCACTCATGTCGTTTTTGTATCGGACCTCGCGACCAGCGATGCGCACCATGGGCTTTGACAGCACCAGCCCTGACCGGCAGTTTGTGGTGATAGATGAGGCCCCAAGTTCTGCAGCACAGGTAACAGCCGCACCGACTGAGGCGCACGCCCTGCCCGAGTGTCCGCAACTCAAACTGTTACGCATGGAGGGAGAGGTCTACTTTGGAGCGACTCAGCATGTCGCTGACACGCTGCACGCGTTGCGCCATGTGTCGCATCCGCAAAAGCATTTGTTGGTGATGGGCAAAAGCATGAACTTCATCGATCTGGCCGGTGCTGAGCTGTGGGAGGGCGAGCTCATTGCGCGTCGCGCGATGGGGGGAGATTTGTACTTTCACCGGCCGCGCCCCGAAGTCATCAGCATGTGGAAAACGACCGGCTTCACACGCTTGCTTGGCCCGGAGCATCAGTTCCCCGACAAGCGCACGGCCATTGCGACAATCTTTCATCAACTCGACCCTGATATTTGTAAGCATTGCACGGCACGGATTTTTTGGGAATGCAAGACTGCGCCGGGGCCTTGACCGCTGCAGGAAGTTTGCCGGTCACACCGCGACAAGCCACCTTGGCGCGCACAATGACCAAGAGAGATGATTTGGATTGGGTCGCCACCTTTGAAACGATTTTTATGAAACAATTTTTCCATTGGGCCTTGATCGCCACCTTGGGCAGTTTGCTGCTGGCATGCACTGGCGCGCCTTTGCTGGCGAGCATGGCGCCGCGCAGTGTCACTGTGCCCACAGAGCGCCTGCAGCAGGCGATTGCCGAACGCTTCCCTATCAAGCAGCGCGTGGCCGATGTGCTGGAGCTGGAGGTGTTGCCGCCGCGCTTGAGCTTGCTGCCCGCCAGCAATCGGCTCGCCACCGACATTGATCTGAACGTCGCTGACCGCCTGATGGGTGGCCGCTACAGCGGCAGCTTTTCTTTTGATTTTGGTCTGCGTTTTGAGCCGAGTGACAACACCATTCGCATGGCGGGTGCGCGTGTCAACCGAGTCAGCTTGGCGGGCGTGCCGGAACCGTACCAAACGGCCATCACGAGAAACGCGCCGAGACTGGCTGAGCGACTGTTTGACAACCGTGTGCTGCATCAATTCAGCGACAAAGACCTGAGCTTGGTCAACGGTTTGGGACTGGAGCCTGGTGAGATCATCGTCACGTCAGAAGGCTTGAAGGTGACCTTGGTGCCGCGTCCTTTGTCGCGCAATCCTTGACTGTTTTCGTTTTTTCAGGAGTTCGCTATGAATGCCCGTTTGCCAACTGCCGTGCTTAATTCAGCCGCTGCCCTTGAACAAGTCAGCGCCCAATGGGATGGCGATATCGTGCGCCAGCTCAGTGACTACATCACCATCCCAGCCAAGTCGCCGGGTTTTGACAGTGACTGGGCGAAAAACGGGTTTATCGACGCCGTCGTGCGCAATGCCGCGGCCTGGATCGAAGCCCAAAAAGTCGAGGGCTTGACACTAGAAATCGTCCGCTTGCCAGGTCGCACGCCGGTGCTGTTTTTTGAAGTGCCGGCCACGCGCGCGGCCGTGCCCGGCCAGACGGCTCAAACCGTGTTGATGTACGGCCACCTCGACAAACAGCCGGAATTCAGCGGCTGGCGATCAGACCTCGGCCCATGGACCCCGGTCTACGAAGACGGCAAGCTCTACGGCCGCGGCGGTGCCGACGATGGTTACGCCACCTACGCCAGCATTGCCGCCATTCAGGCCTTGAAAAGTCAGAAGGTGGGGCATCCGCGCATTGTCGGCCTGATCGAAACATGCGAAGAAAGCGGCTCCTACGATTTGCTGCCGTATGTCGACGCCTTGCGCAGCCGGTTGGGCGATGTCGGGCTGGTGATTTGCCTCGACTCGGGTGCCGGTAATTACGATCAGCTCTGGCTCACCACCAGCTTGCGCGGCAATGCCACCGGCACGCTCAAAGTCGAAGTCCTGACCGAGGGCATTCACTCCGGCGACGCCAGCGGCTTGGTACCCTCTAGTTTTCGCATCCTGCGGCACGTGTTGGACCGTCTTGAAGACAGCGCAACGGGCCGTTTGTTGCCGGCCAGTTTTCACTGCGAGGTACCGGCCGACCGCCTAGCGCAAGCGCATGCCACGGCGGCTATTTTGGGTGATGAGTTGTACAAGCGCTTTCCGTGGGCGCACTACGACTGCGAAGGCGCCAGCGTCTTCACGCTGCCGACCACCACCGACCCGGTTGAGGCCTTGCTGAACCGCACTTGGCGCCCGACCTTGAGCGTCACTGGCGCGGATGGTTTGCCGGCCCTGAAAGACGCCGGTAACGTGCTGCGGCCCTTCACCGCCTTCAAGCTTTCCCTTCGTCTGCCGCCCTTGGTGGATGCCGCGCAAGCCGTGCAGGAGCTTAAAAAGCTGCTCGAAGACAACGCGCCCTATCAGGCCAAGGTGACGTTTCAGGGCGGTGGCGGCGCGAGCGGCTGGAATGCACCGACGTCAACGCCATGGTTTGACAAGGCGCTGGACAGCGCCTCACAGGCATATTTTGGCGCGTCCTGCGGCACGATCGGGCAGGGCGGCACGATTCCGCTCATGAGCATGCTGAGCGAGGGTTTTCCAAAGGCGCAGATGATGGTCTGCGGCGTCCTCGGGCCGAAAAGCAATGCGCACGGCCCGAATGAATTTCTACATGTGCCTTACGCTAAAAAACTCACGGCGGCCGTGGCGCATGTGATGGCGCAGATGCCTATCTGAGTGCGTAAAGCGCTTCAGATCAGCGGCGGGCTCTCAGGCCAGAGCCGGGCGCCTTTGCTGCCAAGCCAGCCAAACCAAGGCCGCACCAGTTAGCGCCAGCGGAAACAATGAGCCGAGATTGAGTAGCCGCCAACCCTGTGTGGTGACCAGTACGCCGGCAGAAAGTGACGAGATCGCGAGTACCGCAAAAACGCAGAAGTTCAGTGCGCCTTGCGCTTTGTCTTTTTCTTCTGGCCGGTAAGTGCTCAGCGCCAGCGTAGTCGAGCCAGTGAACAAGAAATTCCAGCCAACGCCGACTAAAAACATCGCCAGTAAAAACTCGTGCAAGCTGATGCCCGACAGCGCAATCATCACGCACAAAATGTTCAACGTCAGACCAACGCCCATGATGGGCAAGGTACCAAATCGCCGGATCAGGTGGCCGGTGAAAAAGCCCGGTGCAAACATGCCGATCACATGCCATTGCAGCACCAGCGCAGTGTCTGAAAAAGGGAGACCGCAAACCTGCATGGCAATCGGCGTGGCCGCCATCAACAGGTTCATCACGCCGTAACCCAAAGCGCCCGCCGCCGCCGCCACGATGAAGGCGGGTTGTCGCATGATCTCGCCAAGCGGCCGGCCACCCGAATGGGCAGTTTGCGCGGGCACGGGTGGAAAGCGGATAGCTGCCAGTACCAGCATCGCCAGCAACGCCACACCTGCCAGCGCGAGGTAAGCGCCGGCAAATGGCACGGCGGTCAGATTGCGGGTAAAAGAAGCCAAGTTGGGTCCGGCCACCGCGCCGAGCAAGCCGCCGGCCATCACCAGCGAGACCGCTTTTTCCTTGAATGCGGGCACCGCCAACTCGGCTGCCGCAAAGCGGTAAAGCTGTGCGTTGGCGTTGTAATAACCGGCTATCAAGGTGGCGCCCACCAGCAGCCAGAACTGACTGGTATAGGCCGCCCAGGCGCACAGCAGCGCCGAGCCCAAGGCAACGGCCAAGCCCAGCTGAAACGAGTTTTTTCGGCCAAAGCGCTTTTGTGTTTTCGCTACCAGACCCGTCGACAGCGCCCCGCCAACCACATAGCCCATCACGGGCAAGGTGGCCATCCATCCCAGCGGCGCAAGACTCAAACCGACCAGCCCGTTGATGGCCATGAAGGTCACGTTGTTGGTCAGGAACAGCCCTTGGCAGAGCGTGAGGAGCCAGAGGTTCAGATTCATAAGCTAGCGTTTATACATGCTTCAGTGATTTAGCGCGAGCACCAGCGCCGTCAGCGCAGCGGTTTCTGCCCGCAACACCCTCGGCCCCAAGGTCACCGGAGAAAATCCGCTGGCGATGGCCAAGGCCTCTTCTTGCGTCGTCAGGCCCCCTTCGGGGCCGCTTAAAAAGCACACCGCGGCATCGGCCGGCAAATGGGCCAGAGCATGGGCCAAGGGTTGATTGCCTTCGGCCAGTGAGAGCAAACATCTCAGCTCCGACTGATTGGGCGTGGCTGTTGGAAGGGTTTTGAGCCAGGCTGCCAGATCGCGCACCGGTGCGACCGTGGGCACGCGGTTGCCACCGCATTGTTCGCAAGCGGCCACCGCAACGGACTGCCAGTGGTTTTGTTTTTTCTCGGCGCGCTCGCCCGATAGGCGCAAGACACTGCGGCTGGTGTGCAGGGGTTGAACGCTGTTGACGCCGATCTCGGCGGCTTTTTCGACCAGCCAGTCCATGCGTTCGTTGGCCGGCATGCCTAAAGCCAGATGCACACGGCGGCCGGTTTCGCGCTCGCTAGCGTGGTGCGCGCCTAGGCAGACGTCGACATCGCTGCGGCCCATGCGCGTGATGGTGGCGTCCCACTCGCCGCCTTGGCCGTTGAAGAGCGTGATGCTTTGGCCAGGCTGCATGCGCAGCACTTGCACATGGCGCGCGGTGCTGTCGGGCAGGCTCAAACTGGCGGCGGTCGCCATCGGCACATCGGCAAAAAAACGGGCGGCCATTAAAACGTGTATCCGATGCGGGTTTCGTTGCCTTCAATCTCGTCGAGCAAGACCATCAACGGACCAAGCTGGCGGTAGCGCGAGGCGGTGCTGCGCGCGTACTTGATGAAGCGTGGCGTGTCCGCCAAGTACTGCGGCTTGCCATCGCGCAAGGTCAGGCGCGCAAAAATGCCGAGGATTTTCAGGTGGCGTTGCAGGCCCATCCACTCCACCGCCCGGTAAAACTCGCCAAAATCATCGCCCACCGGCAAGCCGGCCTTGCGGGCTTTTTGCCAATAACGGACGGTGATGTCGATCACGAACTCTTCATCCCAGCTCAAGAAAGCATCGCGCATCAGACTGGCGATGTCGTAAGTGATCGGGCCGTAGACGGCGTCTTGGAAATCCAAAACACCAAGAGTCTGTGTGGGAAGTGTGGGGGCCATCAAGTTTCTGGGCATGAAGTCGCGGTGCACAAACACGCGCGCGCCGCCCAGCGAATTCAGATTGCTCTCTTTAATCTGCGCAAAAAACCCCGCCAGTTTTTCTTGCAAGGCTGTGTCGACGGTGATGCCGCGGTGCTGGGCGATGTACCAGTCAGGGAACAGCGCCAGTTCGCGCGACAACAGTGCGTCGTCATAGGCCGGCAAAACGTCGGGTCTTGAAGACAGCTGCCATTGAATCAGTGCGTCCACCGCGTCCATGTACAGCTGATGAATGAGTTGCCCTTTTTGCGGCACGCTCCCCAGTGCACCCTGCTGTTTGATGATGTCCATCATGGTTTGGGAGCCCAGATCACTCAGCAGCATGAAGCCTTGTGCCTGATCCCAAGCCAGCACACGCGGTGCATTCAGTCCGGCCTGAGCCATCAGATCCGCGACTTTGACGAACGGGGCGCAGTCTTCCAGTGCGGGAGGTGCGTCCATGATGATGCAGCTGCCATCGCCCTGGTTAATTCGAAAGTAGCGTCTGAAGCTGGCGTCGGCGGATGCCAGCCGCAGCGTAGCAGGGTCGAGATGACAAGCCGCGCTGGTGGCGGCGAGCCACTGGGCAAAGGCGGCCGCCCGCATCGGATCACTCCAGGTGATGGTTGCAGGGATCGGCGTTGCATCGACCGATGTGTTGGGCGCACTTGAAGAGGAGGTGGTCATGGATAATCAGACGGAAATCGACAAAACGGGTTTATCTCACATTAACGATGCGTTCAGCATCTCACATCCCCCTTATTCTCGCGCCCATTGGGCATGCGGTCTTTAACTTGGTCCCTCTGACCTTGTTGGGCCTCATGCTGGGTGCGCCTCTGCACGCCCAAACTTGGCCCATCGGCCTGGGGGCCGGCGAGCTGCGACCTGCGCTGAAAATCACGCCGCAGCTGCGTGAAAAACCGCCAGAAGGCCCAGGCAATGAGGTGCCGACCTTTGTCTTTGGCGAGATGATCACCGGCCGTACCAATCTTGACACCACCATTGAGGGCGATGCCGAACTGCGTCGCGGCAAGACCTCGCTGCGCGCCGATCGGGTCGAATACTTTCAGCCAGACGATCTGGTGAAGACGCGCGGTAATGTGCGCATCAGCAATGCGGGCAATCGTTTTTGGGGCCCCGA
>CANCLK010000094.1 GCA_947378785.1 Comamonadaceae bacterium | reverse complement strand
TGCCTTATGCGCGCTGATCTGTTTCTCGTCGACCGTGGCCTGGCCACGACCCGTTCCCAGGCCCAGCGCCTGATCGCTTCGGGTGTGCAATGGCGCGCCGACGAGGACTCGGCTTGGCGCAAAGTCGCCAAGAACGGCGATGAAATCCCGGAAGGCGCAGAGTTGGTCGTGCCAGACACCACCGAAGCCAAGTACATCTCGCGTGGCGGGCTCAAGCTCGAAGGCGCGCTGAAAAAAGCCGGTCTGGCTGTGACCGGCTGGCGTTGCTTGGACATCGGCCAGTCCACCGGCGGTTTCACCGACTGCTTGCTGCAGCACGGTGCAGCGCAGGTGGTCGGCGTTGATGTGGGCCACGGCCAGCTGCACCCGACGTTGCGGGCGGATGTGCGCGTGGTGTGCATTGAGGGTGTCAACGCACGCTCGCTGACGGCGGACGATTTGGTCGAACACCACAGTCGCGCCTTGACGGTGAAGCTCGATGCCGCTGAAGCTGAGGGCACGCTGAAAGACCATCCGGAATTATTGGCGGCGCTGGACGCTGACTTTGACCCGGTGTTTGATTTCCTGACCGGTGATTTGTCTTTCATTTCGCTCACGCTGGTGTTGCCGGCGGTGGTGCGTTTGCTCAAACCGGGCGGCGACTTGTTGATGCTGGTCAAACCGCAGTTTGAATTGCAGCCGGGGCAGATTGGCAAGGGCGGCATTGTGCGTGACCCGATTCACTTCGCCTTTGTGGAGCAGCGGCTGCGCGACTGTTGCGGCGAACTCGGCCTGGAGGTGTTGGCTTGGATCGATTCGCCGATTGACGGCGGCGATGGCAACCGCGAATTTTTCATTCAGGCGCGCAAAGGCCTGGAGGCTGTGGGTGAAGACAAGCCCTTGCCCGCAGCACCGGCGCGTCAAGCGGCCAAGCGTGTGCCGCGCAGTGCGACCCGCAGCTTGCTCGACGCGATGGATGAAAATGGTGAAGCCGCGCATGCGGGTCAGCCGGGTCCTGCACGTAGCAAGAAGCGTGAGAAGAAAAATCTCGCTGAATAATCTGATTGATGAATGCCATGACACTGCCGATCAGTTTCGAATTTTTCCCGACCAAGACGCCTGAAGGCGCCGCCAAGCTGCGCGTCACGCGTCAGCAGTTGTACGCGCACCAGCCAGAGTTCTGCTCTGTCACTTTTGGTGCGGGCGGCTCCACGCAAGAAGGCACGTTTGCCGCGGTCAAAGAAATCTTGGCTGAAGGTGTTGAAGCGGCTTCGCATTTTTCATGCGTGGGCGCGACCAAGGCCACCGTGCGCGAACAACTGGCACTGTTGCAAGCCATGGGCGTGAAGCGTCTGGTCGCCTTGCGCGGTGACTTGCCGAGCGGTTTCGGCATGGGCGGTGAGTTTCATCACGCCAGCGATCTGGTGGCCTTCATCCGCGCCGAAACCGGTAACGCCTTTCACATTGAAGTTGCGGCTTACCCTGAGATTCATCCGCAGGCGAAATCCGCCGAGGCAGATTTGCAGGCTTTTGCCGCCAAGGTCAAAGCTGGGGCCAACGCCGCCATCACGCAGTATTTCTTCAACAGCGATGCCTACTTCCGGTTTGTCGATGACGTGTACAAGCTCGGTGTCGATGTGCCGGTGGTGCCAGGCATCATGCCGATCACCAGCTCAACACAACTGATGCGTTTTTCCGATGCCTGCGGTGCCGAGATTCCACGTTGGATCCGGCTGCGGCTGCAAGGCTACGGTGACGACATCGATTCGATCAAGGCTTTTGGCCTCGACGTCATCACCGACCTGTGCGACCAACTCCACTCGGCCGGCGTACCGGGCATTCATTTCTACACCATGAACCAAGCCATCGCCACGTCTGAAATCATTCGGCGTCTGCAATTGGCCTGAGGATTACCTGAATTAATCCTTAGGCGCTCATTTTTAGGAGGCTGTGTTAAGGTTTTTGCTTTCCAAAAGAGTGAAGGAAAGCACGCAGCATGTGTTTCAGGATCAGGACAAAGTTTTTACGCGCAGGGGTGACGGGTTGTGCTCTGGCCGTGGTCGGTATTTTTGGGGCACCCGTGGTGTTGGCTGCCCAGCTGAAGCTTGCCAACGGCGATCAAATTTCCGGTGAGATTGTGAGCCTGCAAGGTCAGCTGCTGACCTTGAACTCGCCGTTGTTTGGCACGGTCAAGATCCCTTGGGGCAAGGTCGTCGAGTTGCGGTCCGATAGCGGCGTCCGGATTGAACTGGCCGATGGTCGCCAACTGAAAGGTCAACTGGTACTGCAGCCTGACGGACAGGTGGTGGTACAGGGGCAGTCGAACCCGGAAGTTCACATCATGCGGTCGGATCTGGCCCGGCTCAACCCGCCGGTCATCGATCCCTCGGTCAAATATTCCGGCCGTGCAACGCTGGGCGGCACCTTCAACCAAGGCAACTCCAGCGACGAAATGCTGAACTTGGACGCCGAGCTCGTGGCCAGAACGCCGGACAAGCGCTATGCCATCAACATGGCGGTCAACGAGGCCAGGGCGTTCGGCTTCACCACCGCTTCACGGCGCCTCCTGACCGCCCAGCACGACATTTTTCTGAGCCAGAAAAACTATGTCTTTGTGAATGCCCGCGCACAGAGTGATGTGCTGGCCGATCTGAATATGCGGACCTCCTTGGGCACGGGCTATGGCCGGCAAATCATAGAAAACACGGCGACAAAATTGTCGGCTGAAGTGGGGGTGAGCTACGTCAGTGAAAAATATGAAATTGCGCCAGACCGGTCTTATCCGGCGCTGAGCTTGGCCTTGAATTACGAGCATAAATTTTTCAACAACGCGCTGGTGTTTTTCAACAATACCCATCTCACTGGCAGCCGCCATGAACGCGCCAGCACGCTGGTGACCAACAAACTCGGCTTTCGGCTCCCGATCGCCAATGGCTTGAACCTCACCACCCAATTCAATCTGGCTTATGACAGTTCACCGCCCACCGGGATCAAGCCGACCGACAGCAGCTTGATCTTTGGTGTTGGTTATGTGTTTTAGGGGCTGGCCCGTTCGCTGTACGGGTCGATTCAGCGGCCCAAGTACTGCTGCACCGTGGCCCAAGCGACTTGTTGTAAATGCGCTGCGACCTCTGGCTTGAGGCCCGCGCTGTACGTCAGTCCCACAGGGGATTTGTTGAAAAGGGTGGCGTAAGTGGTGGCCGCTGCCAAGTACGTGCCCTCTAAGCTCGGATGGCGTTTGTCGGCGACATACAGATTGAGTTCAGGCCGCAAGGCGATCGAGCGAGCAAAAGCCAGCCCGGCGGGAATCACCAAGGCCTGATTGGCATTGCCGGCCACGGTGTAGGCATCGGCCAGACCCTGCGTCATCTCTGGCGCATCTTGATAAGCCCACGACATGAAAAAGACCGGCACAGCACCGTGTTTTCGCACGGTGTCGCTGTGCTTCTTGGCGTACTCGGTGAAGACTGGCTTTAACGTTGGGTGGATCGGGCACTGGCTGCAGTCCATCATGACGGCGACCTCAAACAGTTTGCCCTCTGGCGGGTTGAAGACCACGCGGTTGTTCTCGACAAAAGAGTACTTGCCAATGCCGTTCGGACGGAAGTAAGACTCGACGTCATGCCAGTCCATGCCCGAGCCGCTGATGGTCACGGACGAGCTTCGGTATTTGTGCCCTTTGAGTCCCTCGCTCACCATGTTGCCGACGTGGCCGTGCAGGCTGTTGTTGTAATAAAAGAAGCTGTTGCCGATGTAGATAACCGACGCCGGTGGCACGGGACCGATCTCTTTGACACTCGGTTGAACCTGTGCCGAAACTGTGAAGGCCAAGCCGCAGGACAGCGAGATGGCCAAGAGGGCTTGGGTGATGGTGCGGTTAAGGGTCATGTTGTCTCCAGTTGTTTGGATGTTTGTGGCGTCGTTGGTGTTATTTCTGGCCAGTGTAAAACGCCGGCCACTTGTGCATCACCAGGCTTCGGTCGGCGGCATAGGCGAAGCAGCTGTTGATCTTGACGGGCTTGCCCTCGGCGTTGACCGGCTCCGGCCTGTCCATGCGCACCGTTGTGAGCGATTGAAAAGCGGTCGTTCCCATGGGGATCAACAGTTGCATCAAGTGGGTGCAGCTGTTGGCGCCCGCTAGACGGCGGGTCACCTCAGCGCCCCAACCGGCCGCGATACGCATGCCCTTGAGCGTTTGCAGCGTTGGGCCTGCTGCCAAGCAATCGGTGTACGGAGCGGCATCTGTGAAGGCAAAGACATCGTGCACCAGCATGTTGTCGTCAAAAACAAGTTTGACACCCATGTCATGGAGCGGCGCGTTGGCCGGAACCACCTTGGTGCCATTGGGAACTTGGAATTCATGTGGCTTGCGGTCAGTGACCCGTCCCTCCACCTCAAACAAGCCATCGGAGCGCCGCCATCCGCGCATGTCGATGCGCCGGAAATGCAATTCTTCACGGGTCAGGGGATCGTTTGGTTTTACATTCTCAGTAGCGTCAGCCGGTGTATTTCTCATCTTTGAAAATGTACCATTCTGAAAGGTTTGAATCGGCCAATGAAACCCCACACGGCGGGTGATCCATTCTTTCCAGTCCTCAACCCTTGGGACTCAAGGGACTCTCGAAAATTCTCGCAAAGTTCTACACTTCCACAACTTTCAGTAATTTCTGAAATTTGGAGAAGTTATGCAATTGGCCCCTTTGACCCAGCGTTTCGTTTTGCACTTCGGTGAAATGGGCAGCCGCTGGGGCATTAACCGTACTGTCGGACAAATTTACGCCTTGTTGTATGTGTCGCCGCGCGCATTGAATGCGGACGACATCGGCGAGGCGCTGGCTTTTTCGCGCTCCAACGTCAGCATGGGCTTGAAGGAGTTGCAGTCCTGGAATTTGGTGCGGCTGCAGCATTTGCCCAACGATCGGCGCGAGTATTTTCAGGCGCCTGAAGATGTCTGGGCGATTTTCCGGACGCTGGCGGAGGAGCGGCGCAAAAGAGAGATCGACCCGACGCTGTCGATGCTACGAGAAGCGCTGATGGAGCAGCCGACGAACGAAGACGACATTCATGCCCAAGCGCGCATGAAACAAATGCACGATCTGGTCGAACTCATGACGGGCTGGCTGGCTGACGTGCAAAAAATGGACTCGGCTACTTTGGTCAGCCTGATGAAGATGGGCGCCAAAGTGCAAAAGCTGCTGCTCATCAAGGACAAGGTCAAGGCCAGCTTCACTGGCAAATCAACCGAAGAAAGCTGAACAAGATGGAACACCTAGACGCCTTCCTGCTCGCGCGCATTCAGTTCGCGACCAACATGACCTTTCACATCCTGTTCCCGACGATCTCTATTTCGTTGGCTTGGGTGTTGCTGTTTTTCAAGCTGCGCTTTGTGAAAACCGGTGAGCAACACTGGATGGACGCCTACCAGTTTTGGGTGAAAATTTTTGCACTGACCTTTGCCTTGGGTGTGGTCAGCGGCATCACCATGAGCTTTCAGTTCGGCACCAACTGGCCGGGTTTCATGAACACGGTGGGCAACATTGCCGGTCCGCTGCTGGCCTATGAAGTGCTTACCGCGTTTTTCCTTGAGGCCACCATGCTTGGCATCATGCTGTTTGGGCGGCAGCGGGTGAGTGAGCGCGTGCACACCTTGGCGACTTTTCTGGTGGCGGCGGGCACGACGATGTCGGCGGTCTGGATTCTGGCGCTCAACTCCTGGATGCACACGCCGACTGGGTTCGAGATGATCAATGGGCAGGCGCATGTGACCAGCTGGCTACAGGTTATTTTCAACCCGTCTTTTCCCTACCGCTTCAGCCACATGCTGTTGGCGTCTGGCCTGACGGTGTCCTTTTTGGTGGCCGGTATGTCGGCTTACCGTTGGCTCAGACAAGACCGCGGTGCTGATGTCCGTGCCGCCTTGCGGACCGGGGTTTACCTCGCCGCTTTTTTAATCCCCGTGCAAATCTTGGTCGGTGACGCGCATGGCCTCAACACGCTCGAGCATCAGCCGGCCAAAGTGGCGGCGATGGAGGGCATCTGGGAAACCCAACAAGGCGCCCCGGCGGTTTTGTTCGCGATCCCGAACAAGGAGACGCGCTCGAACGATTACGAAATTGCGGTCCCCGGCTTGGCTTCGCTCTACCTCACGCACAGCTGGACGGGCGAGGTCAAGGGGCTGAATGATTTTGAAGGCAAACATCCGCCCGTGGCCCCCGTGTTTTGGGCATTTCGCGTGATGGTTGGCACCGGCATGTTGATGCTGTTGGTGAGCTGGCTCAGCGTCTGGCAGCTCAAGCCTTGGCAGCGGCTGAGCCCAGGCCAGGCTCGACGTGAGTTGCAAGACTGGCAAGCGCGCATTTGGGTGGCCATGACGTTTGCCGGTTGGGTCGCGTTGATCGCCGGCTGGTACGTGACGGAGGTTGGTCGTCAACCGTGGTTGGTCACGGGCATTTTGACCGCGGCAGATGCCGCGTCCAAAGTGCCGGCCGCGCACATTGGGCTGACCTTGACGCTGTACCTGCTGCTGTATGCGGTGCTGCTGACCGCTTATATCTCCGTGCTGTTTTACCTAGCCCGTAAAGGAACGCCTGCGCACGAAGACGCGGCAACGACTATCTCGCCAACGAACGCCAAGGAGGGCTTGACCCATGGTTGATTTCATTCCTGACTTGAGCCAGCCTGCCGGCTGGATGCCGATTGTGTTCATGGGTGTCATGGGGCTGGCGATGCTGGCTTATGTGATCTTGGACGGCTACGACCTCGGCGTTGGGGTGCTGATGCGCCGCGCCAGCGAAGACGACAAAGACGCGATGATCGCCAGCATCGGCCCTTTTTGGGACGCCAACGAAACTTGGCTGGTGCTCGGTGTTGGCATTTTGTTGACGGTTTTCCCGCTGGCCAATGGCGTGATTTTGGGGGCCCTGTATTTACCCGTGGCACTGATGCTGATTGGCTTGACGCTGCGCGGCGTGGCGTTCGACTTTCGCGTTAAGGCGCGGGCGCAACACAAGCCCGCGTGGAATCGTGCGTTTTATGCGGGCTCGCTGCTGGCCGGTTGGTCGCAGGGCTACATGCTGGGTTCACTGGTGACGGGTTTTGCCGGTGATCTCGGGTCAATGCTGTTCAGCGCGGCGATCGGTTTGGCACTGGTGGCGGCTTACTGCTTGTTAGGCGCGGGTTGGCTCATCATCAAAACTGAAGGGTCGTTGCAGCTGAAAGCCGTGCAGTGGGCGCGCGGCAGTTTGTGGTTCACCGCGGCGGGCATCGCCGCCATTTCCTTGGCCACACCGATGGTGAGCCCGGCTATTTTTGCCAAATGGTTCTCTTTTCCCAATATCTTTTTGCTGTCGCCGATTCCGTTGGCCACACTGACTTTGTTGCTCATCATCGGCCGCAGCCTGAAGCGTTTGCCAGAGCGGCTGGCGCAGGGCAATGAGTACGGCGCTTGGGTGCCGTTTGGCAGCACAGTCGGGGTCTTTTTGCTGGCCTTTTACGGCTTGGCTTACAGCCTCTTTCCGTGGCTGGTGATGGACCGTGTCCACCTTTGGCAGGGCACGATTTCGCCGGAATCCATGGGCGTGATTCTGGTCGGTGCGCTGGTGGTGTTGCCGATGATCATCGGCTACACGGTGTTTGCTTACCGGGTGTTCTGGGGCAAGAGCACCGCGCTCAAGTATTGAGTAGACGGAGGCTTACTTGCGGCGGCCTTCTGCGTTCAGCCGCCGTGTTCCAAGCCGAAGGATGCGTGCCGGTCTTGCCCTAGCTTGGCCACCATTTGCGGCAGCGCCAGTTGCAAATCAGCCTTCAGCGTGTGCGGCGGATTGATCACAAACATGCCACTGGCAGGCAGACCCGGGCGGATCACTTCACCCGCCGTGTCTGTCGTCAACTTGCTCGACTTCACCGTCAGGCTGGCATTCAGCCAGCTGCGGCCAGCCTTGACGGCCAGGGTCTTGAGCTTGCGCGGCAGGTCATGCGCTTCAGGACGCGGAATGATCGGGTACCAAACCACATAGGTGCCGGTGGCAAAACGCTTGACGGCGTCTGCCATGCAAGCACTCACGCGGGCATAGTCGCTCTTGATTTCATAGCTGGGGTCGCAAAACACCATCGCCCGTCGGGCAGGCGGTGGCAAAAAGGTCTTCAGCACCTCAAAGCCGTCTTCACGCGACACCGTCACTTGCCGGCCAACGCCGAGCTGCTCGATATTGCCTGCCAATGATTTGAAATCGGTCGGGTGCAATTCAAACAGCTTGAGCTTGTCGCGGCCACTCAAAAACTGTTGTTCGATGAAGGGCGAACCAGGATAAATTTTCAGGTGCGCTGCTTCGCCGGTTTGAGCGAACTGCGGGTTCAGCGCCTTCAACACGTTCAAATAGTCCTGCAACGCGGGCGCCAGTACTTCAGGCGGGGCCGGCTTGCGGGGCTTGGCGTCAGGGGCAGGCGGTGCCAGCGGGGCAATCAGTTTGAGCACACCCTCCAGCGCCTCGCCGCTGGTTTCGGTGTAATCACCATCCAGTCGGTAGAGGCCGGCGCCGGCGTGCGTGTCAATCACGGTCAAAGCCGTGTCTTTTTGGGTCAAATACTTCATCATGGCAATCAGCGTGGTGTGCTTGAGCACATCAGCGTGGTTGCCGGCATGGAAGGCGTGGCGGTAGCTAAACATGCAGCCATGCTAACCGCTGGCAGCCCTTAAAGCTGCGCTGGCTTCAGGAATTTGCCCATAAACCCAGAATATTCGTATAATCGCAGGCTCTTCAGCGTTTCCATATCCGCCGGAAGACACTTGCAAAGCTCCTAGGGCCTGCAAGTGAAACCCACCTAAGAGGTTCTCATTAGAAGAACGCCGACCGTGGAATAGACGTGGAACCATTCCGGCGCAGCCCTCAAGTGTGCCGGGCAAACCAACTTTTTTAAAGAGTAATTCATGAAAACTTTCAGCGCAAAACCCGCTGACGTCGTGCATGAATGGTTTGTGATTGACGCGACCGACAAGGTCCTCGGACGAGTAGCCAGCGAAGTTGCTCTCCGTTTA
>CANCLK010000093.1 GCA_947378785.1 Comamonadaceae bacterium | reverse complement strand
GTCGTCGTGAAAGTTAAAGGGGTAGTCCGTGCCGATCATCAACTGCGTGTCGCCGAAACAGTGCACAAGATGCTTGAGCGTGGCCTCGTCAAAGACCAAGGTGTCGTAGAAAAATTGACGCGCTTGTGCGGTGGGCGACTGCAGCACCGATTCGCGCAGGGCCGGAAACACGCTGATGGCTTGCTCCAGCCTCGGCACTAACATCGCCAGGGTGCCACCACCGTGACTGAAGGCCATGCGCAGACGGGGCCGACGCAAGATCAAGTTGCTGGTCAACACCGAGGCCGCAGCCAAGCCGACATCTGTCGGGTAGGCCAGTACTTGCTGAAGCGGCGGCGGTCCCATCAGTCTGTCCATGCCTGTCGGTCGCAAGGCATGCACAAACACCGCCATGTCGAGCGCTTCGCAAGCCTCGAAAAAAGGGTCTAGCCTAAGGTCGCCTATGACCATGCCGTTGATGTTGCTGCCTATTTCTACGCCCGCGAAGCCAGGGGTCCGATGCAGGTACTCGAGTTCTTTGATCGCCAGGTCGATGTCTTGCAGCGGCACGGCGCCCAAGCCGATCAACTGGCCGCCGGATTCTGCCACCATGGCTGCAATCTGGTCGTTCAGGTAGCGCACCAGCACTGCAGCATCGGTGGGCTTGAGCCAGTACGACAGCAATTCAGGCATGGGTGAAATAGCCTGCAAAGCCAAGCCCATGTCTGCAAAATCAGCCAATCGGCGTGACGTGCTCCAGCACTTGTCGGACACCGTCCGGTAATTTTTGCCGTCGATGATCACTTGCCTGTGGCAGGCATCCACTGGCGCCATACTGGGCCAGCTGGATGGCGCAGATGCGCCTAGGAAAGAGGGGAATTCAAACGGAATGACATGGGCGTGCGTGTCGACACCGCAGGCGCAATGTGAGCGCAATGGGCTACTCGAATGGCTGTTCAAGACAGAAATGCTGCGGCTGTGGAAGTTTGATCTTGGCGCACGGGGGTCATGACTAGTCTCCGTTTTTTTTGATTTATCGAACAGTTTAAAAGGCGACTATTCATTTATCCAGTCGATTATTTGAATAAATACAATTCATTCCATGGATATAAAAGCTGTTGATCTGAACTTGCTGGTGGTGTTCGCCGCCATGATGCAACACCGAAGCGTGACGCGGGCTGCCGAGGCCTTGAATTTGAGTCAGCCCGCCATGAGCGCTGCGCTGGCCCGGTTGCGGGTTTTGTTGAACGACCCGCTGTTTGTGCGATCGGGCTGGCAGATGCAGCCAACGCCGCGTGCCCTGGAACTGGAGGAGCCCGTTCGCCATGTGGTCGAGATCATTCGCTCGGATATTCTGCAGCCGCTGACGTTTGATCCGGCCACAGCACAGCGCAGCTTTACGCTGCTGATGCCAGACATTGGCGAGGTGAATTTCTTGCCGCGTATTTTGGCGTTGTTGGCTCAGAAGGCCCCCAACATTGATTTACGCACCTTGGCCATGCCGCGACATGCGGCAGCCGGGGCGCTTGAATCGGGCGCGGCCGAGCTGGCTATCGGCTACTACCCCGATCTGGAAAAACCCGGTTTCTTCCGACAAAAATTGATTGAAAACAGCCACGTCTGCGTGGTCCGTAAAAGCCATCCGGCGATCGGCTCGCGGATGACGCAGACGCAGTTTCTGGCGGCATCCCATGCGGTCGCAAAACCCGATGGCCGGGAGCATGTCTTTGAGCAGTTCTTGCAACATAAGGGGTTGAAGCGACGGGTCGTTGTCGAACTCTCGCACTTCATGAGCTTGTTGCCGATTGTTGAAAGTTCTGATCTGGTGGCCACTGTGCCGCGCGATCTGGCGCAATTTTTCGTCTCCCACGGAAAAATCAAGATGGTCGAAATTCCCATCAAGCCACCGGTGATCGATGTGCATTTAATTTGGCATCAACGTTTCCAAAAAGACCCGGCGCATGTATGGTTGCGTTCTTCGATTCACCACGTTCTTGGCTGAGGCTATTCAATGAAGCAATCCACCCCGCTGACCAACCCAATTCGTGAGGCTTTCACGCGCCGACAGGTTCTGGCGCTTGGCGGGCTGACGCTATCGCCCTTGAGTTTTGCGCATCGATCCTACCCGGATCACGCCGTGAAAGTCGTTGTGCCGAATGCCCCGGGCAGTTCTGTTGACACCGTCGGCCGAGTTGTTTGCATCGAGATGGCTCGGCTGCTCGTTCAGCCGATGGTGATAGACAACCGTGCAGGCGCGGCGGGTGCCATCGGTGTTGAGGCGGTGCGCAATGCACCAGCGGATGGCTACACCGTGCTGATAGGTTCAAGCAGCGCCCTGTCAGTGGCGCCGCTGTTACAAAAAGCGGTGACTTACAGCGCCTTACGTGACTTTGAACTTATTTCCTTGATGGCTCTGTTGCCCAACGTACTGGTCTGCAATACCCAGTTGCCCGTGCAGAACCTGTCGCAGCTGATCGCCTACGCCAAGTCCAAAGGCAACGGTTCCAACATGGCATCGGCCGGCGTCGGCTCGGTCAGCCACTTGGCTGGCATGGCACTGCAGAGTGCAGCAGGATTCAAGTCGCTGCACGTACCTTACAAGGGTGGTGCCCAAGGCGTTGCCTCGGTTGTTTCCGGCGAAACGGATTGGGTGCTCACACCCGCGCCGGCGGCCATGTCCTTGGTGGCGGCTGGCCGTTTGAGATTGTTGGGTCACAGCATGCCGCCGACCAGCCAACCCTTGGGCACCGTGCCTTCGCTGGGTGCCAGCTTGCCCGGATTTGAATTTGCCAGCTGGATTGGTTTGATGGCACCCAAAGGCGTGCCTGCAGCGGTGGTCGAACTGCTTTCGAAGACCATGACTGTGGCGCTGCTGCGTCCTGAAGTGCAGAAGGCGTTTGAGCTGAACGGTGCCGTGTCACAGGCGTCGTCTCCTGATGGCTTTCGTGCTTACTTGACGCGGGACATCGACATCAATCGACGGGCTGTTGCGACCGCGGGTTTGCAGCCGGAGTAAGCGTCAGTCTTTCGGTCGGAAAGAAATAATCAGCGGCGTTGGCACGCGACCGTCGACATCTCTCGGCAGGGTGACGGTGCGGATGATGGCGGTGATGACGGCGTCGTCCCAGGCCTTGTTACCGCTGGATTTGACCAGCCGCTGGCTGGTGATGGTGCCGTCTAGTGTGGTGCGCACTTCGACCTCGGCGACGGGGTTGCCAACGATGTCCTCGGTGAAGATCACGTTCGGCTTGACCTTGGCGCGGACTTTTCCGCCGTAGCTGGCCGATGGCCCGCTGGACTGCAACGCTGACCCTTTGGCTTCAGGTCCGCCAGTGGCCCCGGCTAGGGCGTTCATGCGGTCCATGTTTTCTTTGCGGAGTTTGGCGTCGGCTACGGCTTGCTTTTTGGCCAGTTGCTCTCTCTGGACTTCGAGTTTTTGCGCCTCAAGTTTGGCTTGCGCTGCGGCCTTGGCTTTGGCTTGAGCGACTTCTTTTTCCTTGCGGACTTTTTCGGCCTTGTCGATTTTTTCCTTGGCAGCTTTGTCGGCCTTCTCGACCAGTGCCAGCGCCGTTTTTTTGGCTTCGATTTCTTTCTTCTTGCGCTGCTTCTCGCGTTCTAAGGCAATGTCTGGATCTGGAGTGGCCTCGACTTTGGCCAGTGGCGGCGGTGCTGGTGTCGGTGCAGCAACTGGGAGAGGTTCTGGCGCGGGGGGCGCAGGTGGTGGCGGAGGCGGTGACTCTAGCGCTGGTGCGGCTTCTTGCGGCAGGCTGGACCACAGCTCGGCTTCAAATGAAACGGTGGGGTCGTTGCTCTTCCAACTCACGCCCCAAGTCAGCGCGGCGGCCAGCAACAGGTGGACCACCAGCGCGTATGAAAATGAGCGTACCGACCCCGGTTCATCGCGGGGCGCGAGGTCAGGGCGGTTCTCAGTGCTGGGCATGGCGGTTCAGCTCAGATCAACTTCAAATGGAACGTGCTGGGCTGCCGCAAACTCAATGGCCCGTCTGAACTGACAAGCCGACACGTTGGACGCCGGCGCGTTGTAGCGCATCCATGACCTTGACCACGGTTTCGTACTTGATGGATTTGTCGGCGCTGATGACCACGGGCGAGGCTTGCTCGCCTTGTGGCACGGCCGGTTGCAGGCGCTTGACGGTGCTGCCGACTTCAGCCATGGCCGTGCTCACTGGCTTTCCGCCTGATTCGGTGATTTGGATTTTCTCGTCCTTGTCGATCTGCACCTGGATGGGCTTGGGCGGTTGACCCGGCGCCTTGCCGACGCGCGGCAAGGCAATCATGCTGGGCGTGATCAGTGGCGCGGTCACCATGAAGATGATGAGCAGCACCAGCATCACATCGATGAAGGGCACCATGTTGATTTCGCTGATGGTGCGGCGTCCACGGCCGCGTGTGTTGACTGCTGGCATGAGGTAGTTGACTTGTTAAGGCGGTAACAGTTCAGTGTCCGGAGGCCGATTGCGCGCCTAGGTTGCGCTGCAAAATATTAGAGAACTCTTCAATGAAGGTTTCCAATTTGTTGGCGATGCGGTCAATGTCGTGGGCAAAGCGGTTGTAGGCAACCACGGCTGGAATGGCCGCGAACAAGGCAATGGCGGTGGCCACCAGCGCCTCGGCAATGCCAGGCGCGACGGTGGACAGCGTCACTTGCTCTAGCGCGGCCAGGCCGGTGAAGGCGTGCATGATGCCCCAAACCGTGCCAAACAAACCAACATATGGCGAGACCGAGCCGACTGTGGCCAGAAACGATAGATTGGACTCGATCCCATCCATTTCGCGTTGGTAGCTGGCGCGCATGGCGCGGCGGGCACCGTCGAGCAGGGCGCCCGTGTCGACCACCCGGCGCTCTCGCAGCTTTTGGTATTCGCGCATACCGCTGGCAAATATCCGTTCCATCGGGCCCGAGCTGTGCGCATTTTGGGCCGCAGCGGCAAAGAGCTCGTTCAAGCTGGTGCCCGACCAGAACTCGCGGTCAAACTCATCGTTGAGCGCAGCCACCCGGCGCAGGGAGACGATCTTGCGAAAGATGGCGGACCAGCTGGCAATTGAAATACCCAGCAGCAAGACCACCACGGCTTGCACGACCCAGCTGGCGTGCAAAATTAAACTGACGATCGACATGTCTTGATTCATGAGTGGAGCTCCAGGCTGTCCAAAATGTGCGCGGGGATACGTGAGGGTTTGAGGCTGCTGGCATCGACCCAGCCGATCCGAATAGTAGCCTCGCACAGCAGCGTTGTCGAAGACTCGGCTGATGGCTTGTTTTTTAGAAATACCTGTTGGCTGATTATCAAAGAAGCGCGGCCTCTTTCTTGCAGCTTAGCCGTAACAATCAGTTCATCGTCGAGTCGCGATGGTTGCAGGTAGCGAACGCTGGTTTCGCTGACGATGAACATGCCGCCGGTTTGCTCACGCATGGTGTGTTGTTCAATGCCAAGTGATCGTAGCCACTCAGTCCGGCTGCGTTCAAAGAACTTCAGGTAGTTGGCGTAGAAGACGATGCCACCAGCATCCGTATCTTCCCAATAAACCCGGAGTGGCCATTGGAAACTAGAAGCGTTAACCAAGAACAGCCTCCAGTCGCGAGACGGCTTCTTTGAGATGCGCCATGGAACTGGCGGTGGAGAATCGGATGAACTTGTCGGGCGCGACCCGGCCGAAGTCTCGTCCTGGCGCTACCGCAAGGTGCGCGCGTTGCATGAGCTCAAAGGCGAAGTCCCAGCTACCGCCGGTGCCATCTGGCTGGCCCGGGCGAATGCCCAATTTTTGCGCCGCTTGGGTGCAGTCGGCATAAGCGTAAAAAGCGCCATCGGGCATGACCGGAACGGTCAAACCTAGGCGATTTAGCTCGGGAATGAAGTAGTCGCGGCGGGCTTTGAATTCAGCGCGGCGGCGCTCGTATTCGGCCAAGCTCTCGGGTTCAAAGCAGGCGAGGGCGGCGTGTTGTGCCACCGTGCTAGGGCAGATGAACAGGTTTTGCGCCATGCGCTCAATCACCGGCACCAGCGCTTCGGGCACCACCAGCCAGCCGAGTCGCCAGCCGGTCATGTTGAAGTACTTGCTGAAGCTGTTGATGCTGATGACACTCTGGCCCAAATCACCAGGCATGGCCAGCGCGCTGTGGCCAAAGTCGTCGTCGTAACTGAGGCCTAGGTAAATTTCATCGATGAGGGTGATGCCGCCGCGGCTGTGCACCCAGCTGTGCAAGCGGTGCAACTCGTCGGGTGCGATCGAGGTGCCCGTCGGGTTTGAAGGAGACGCGAGCATGACGCCGCGAGTGTCCGGTCCCCATGCTTCGGCTACTTTGTCCGTTGTGAGTTGAAAGCGTTCCGCGGCGGTGGTGGGGATCAGCGTGGAACGGCCGTCAGCTGCGCCGACAAAATGCTGGTTGCAGGGGTAGCTCGGGTCCGGCATGAGGATTTCGTCGCCAGCTTCAATCAGCGCGAGGCAGGCTAAATGCAGCGCCGCCGATGCGCCTGCGGTGATGACGATGCGGTTGGGAGCGACATCAGCCTTAAAGCGAGTCGCATACCAGTCACTGATTTTTTCGCGCAATGCGGGCAGGCCGGTGGCGGCCGTGTACTGTGTGTTGCCTTGCGAGATGGCCCGCACTGCGGCTTCCTGCACCAGCGGCGGGGCGCTGAAGTCAGGCTCGCCGATGTTCAAAAAAATCATCGGCTGACTGCTGGTTGCGACTTGCTGCGCCAGCTCGGACGCGGCCTTGGCGACCTCCATCACATAGAAGGGCTCGATGCGTTGGGCGCGCTGAGAAATTCGCATGGGTGCTTGGCCTCGTATGGCTCGCGGGGCTTGTCAGCGGGCTTTGTCGCTGGCGACTTCAGCTTGGCGCAGGGTTGGTGCGAGCTGGTTCAGCACGCCATTGACCCATTTGTGGCCGTCGGTGCCGCCAAAGGCCTTGGCCAGTTCGATGCATTCGTTGATGACCACGCGCCAAGGGACATCAGGACAATGCTGAAACTCGTAAGCGCCAATCCACAACACCGAATGCTCCACAGGGGAAATTTCATTCATCTTGCGGTCAAGCAGTGGCAAGATCAATTCGTCCAAACCTGCAGCGCCTTCAATGCAGCCATGCAGCAGGGCGTCGTAATGCACGGAGTCGGCCTTGTGAAAGCCGACCAGGTCGCGCGTGAAAGCATCAATCGGTTCGGCTTCATTTCCGCCCACCAAGTGTTGGTACAGCGCTTGCAATGCGAACTCGCGCGCGCGGGTGCGGGCAGATTTGTCTGCAGCTTTTTTGACGCCGGTATCGGTCAGGCCGGTGCGGGTCTGCGGTGGGCGTTTAGAGGCAGTGGTCATATTATTTTTTTCAGGAAATATCGTCGAGTAGGTTGGCCATTTCGATGGCGACGCGGGCGGCGTCACGGCCTTTTTCATCTTGCCGAGCTTCGGCCTGTTCGACGTTCTCCGTGGTCAAAATCGCGTTAGCGATCGGGAGTTGGTAGTCCAGCGCCAAGCGCGTCACGGCGGCACCGCTTTCGTTGGCGACCAGTTCAAAGTGATAGGTCTCGCCGCGGATGATGCAACCCAACGCAATCAATGCGTCGTAGTTTTCTGTCTCGGCCATAGCTTGTAAAGCCACCGGCACTTCTAGCGCACCGGGCACGGTGACGTGGTGAATTTTGGCGGCTTCGACGCCATGCAGTTTCAGCTCGGCGATGCAGGCCGCAGCCAAGGCATTGGTGATGCTCGCGTTGAAGCGTGCCTGCACGATGCCGATCGTCAGTTGTTGCCCGTTGAGCTGGCCGACTTGGCCTTTGTCTGCTTCAAGCATGATCGATGTCCTTGCTGATGTAGCCGGCAATTTCAAGGCCATAACCGGCCATGCTCGGCATACGACGTGGCGTGCCAAGGAGGTTCATTTTGCGTACACCGCATTCGCGCAAAATTTGTGCGCCAATTCCATAAGAGCGCAGGTCCATGCGTCCACGGGCCGGGGCGTGACTGGCTTTGGCGGTGCCTTCAAACTGGGACAGCAGTTGCGCACCGCTTTCACCACAGTTCAAGAGCACGACCACACCCTTGCCTGTATCGGCAATGTGTTGCAGGCTCTGATCAAGGCTCCATGAATGCATGGTCCGACCGACTTCAAGCGCATCGAATATTGACAGCGGCTCATGGACGCGTGCGGCCACGGTTTCTTCCGGCTGCCAGCTGCCTTTGACCAGCGCCAAATGGACGCCTTGGCTTGGTTTGTCTTTGAATGCGTACGCGGTGAATTCGCCAAAGGCGGTTTGCAGCGTGCGCGAGCCAACGGTCTCGATCAATGACTCGTTGCGGCTGCGGTGCTCGATCAAGTCGGCGATCGTGCCGATTTTGAGGCCGTGTTCAGCGGCAAACAGCAGCAAGTCGGGCAGCCGGGCCATGGTGCCGTCGTCGTTCATGATCTCGCAGATGACCGAGGCGGGTGTGCAGCCGGCCATGGCGGCAAGGTCGCAACCGGCTTCTGTGTGACCGGCGCGCATCAGCACGCCGCCGTCAACCGCTTGCAGCGGAAAGATGTGACCGGGCTGGACCAAGTCATCGACCTTGGCATTTTTGGCGACTGCGGCTTCGACGGTGCGGGAGCGGTCAGCGGCAGAGATGCCCGTGGTGACGCCTTCAGCAGCTTCAATGGAGACGGTGAAGGCGGTTCCTTTTTTGTCACCATTACGCAGGGCCATGGGTGGCAGTTGGAGGCGCTCGCAGCGCTCACGCGTGAGGGTTAGGCAGATCAAGCCGCGGCCAAAGCGCGCCATGAAGTTAATGGCTTCGGGCGTGACGTGGTCGGCCGCTAAGACCAAGTCACCTTCGTTTTCGCGGTCTTCTTCGTCGATCAAGATAACCATTTTGCCGGCAGCCATGTCGGCGACGATGTCTTCAACTGTAGAAATGGCAACGGTCATGTTCAAGGCTTTCTAGTGTCTTGGAGCATGCGCTCCACGTAACGTGCGATCAGGTCGATTTCCAGGTTCACCCGGGCGTCCTGCTTGAGATGTCCCAGCGCCGTGTTCTCGACGGTGTGGGGAATGAGGTTGATGCTGATCTCGCAACCCGCGCTGTGATCGCC
>CANCLK010000092.1 GCA_947378785.1 Comamonadaceae bacterium | reverse complement strand
CGGGTTATTAATGGGCGTGCCACACCTTAATATGTGCTGGCATTGCTTTTGCTTTTGAAGTAACTATAAAAGTCATTTTGACGGGTGGAATTAAATAGCATTTTAATAATGAATATTCCGCTGGAAATAGTTAACTTCAGATGAAAAATGTTAAGTAATAAAACTATTCTGGTCACTGGCGGAACGGGCTCCTTTGGCAACGCCTTTGTGCCCATGACACTGGCTGCCTACAACCCAAAAAAGATCATCATTCTGTCGCGTGACGAGATGAAGCAATGGGAGATGGCTAAGAAGTTTGAGGGCGACGATCGGGTGCGTTTTTTCATTGGTGACGTTCGCGACAAAGATCGCTTGTACAGGGCCATGGACAACGTTGATTTTGTCGTTCACGCCGCTGCCACCAAGATAGTCCCCACAGCAGAATACAACCCCTTTGAGTGCGTTAAGACCAATATCAACGGCGCCATGAATGTGATCGACGCCTGCATCGACAAAGGCGTGAAGCGTGTCGTGGCTTTATCAACAGACAAGGCCAGCAGCCCCGTGAATCTTTACGGCGCAACCAAACTGGCCTCCGATAAACTCTTTGTGGCAGGCAACTCATACTCTGGCGGCGATGGAACCCGCTTTGCGGTGGTGCGCTACGGCAATGTCATGGGTTCACGCGGCTCGGTCATCCCGTTCTTCATGTCCATCAAAGACAAGGGCGTGTTGCCGATCACGGACCCACGCATGACGCGTTTTATGATCTCTCTCAAAGAGGCCGTGCAGCTGGTCTGGCACACCTTTGACGACATGGTGGGCGGGGAGATCTACGTTAAAAAGATCCCCTCCATGAAAGTCACAGACCTTGCCCGGGTGGTCGCACCAGACGCAGAGCAGCAAGTCATTGGCATCCGCGCAGGCGAAAAACTGCATGAGCAGATGATCAGTACGGAGGACGCTCCCTACACCTACGAATACCCAGAGCACTTCAAAATCCTACCGAACATCAACGGCTGGTCCACCTGTGCACTGCGCATCAAAGACGGCACCAAGGTGCCAGATGGATTCGTTTACGCCAGCGACAACAACCCCGAATGGATGAGTGATGCGCAACTGCAGGCGTGGATCGAGATCAACCGAGAGAAGATCGGGACCGTTTGATGCAAAGCATTCCCTACGGTCGGCAAGACATCAGCCAGGCCGACATTGACGCCGTGGTGGCTGTGCTGCAGTCAGACTACCTGACGCAAGGCCCAACGGTGCCCAAGTTTGAAGAAACCGTGGCGGCCTACTGCCATGCCAAGCACGCTGTGGCCGTGAACAGCGCCACATCTGCACTGCACATGGCCTGCAAGGCCTTGGGTTTAGGCCCCGGCGACTGGCTCTGGACAACGCCCACTACCTTTGTGGCCTCGGCCAACTGCGGCCTGTACTGTGGCGCCCAAGTTGACTTTGTTGACATTGACCCCCGTACCTACAACCTGTGCCCGCAAGCGCTGGCGCGCAAGCTCGAGCAAGCTGAGCGCGATGGCCAACTGCCTAAGGTGGTGGTGCCGGTTCACCTGTGTGGCCAGCCTTGCGACATGGCAGCTATCCACGCGCTGAGCCGGCAATACGGTTTCAAAATCATCGAAGATGCCTCGCACGCCATTGGCGGCCGGTATCAAGGCCTGCCCATTGGCCATGGCGCCTACAGCGACATCACCGTGTTCAGCTTTCACCCGGTGAAAATCATCACCTCGGGCGAGGGTGGAATGGCCGTTACCAACGACCCGTACCTATGGAAAAAAATGAAGCTGCTGCGGAGCCACGGCATAAGCAGCGATAAAGCGGACATGCAGCCCAGAGCGGCAGACGAAATCTGGAACTACCAACAAATAGATCTGGGCTTTAACTACAGGATGACGGACATTCATGCTGCTTTGGGCGTGAGCCAAATGCACCGGCTCGATGAGTTTGTGCTGCGACGTCAAGCCCTCGCCCAGCGCTATAACGACCTGCTGTTGGGCCTGCCTGTTGTGACGCCTTGGCAGTACCCAGACAGCTTCTCCAGCTTTCATCTTTACGTGATCCGTTTGAGACTCGATGGCATTGCCCTGACGCAGCGGCAAGTGTATGAAGCGCTGCATGCGGCAGGCATTTTTGTCAACCTTCACTACATACCCGTCTACCGCCATCCTTACTATGAACAGTTTGGTTTTAAGGCGGGTTATTGCCCTGAGGCCGAGGTGTATTACGCTGAGGCACTCAGTCTGCCCATGTACGCGACCTTGACCAATGAACAGCAAAACCATGTTGTGCAGGCTCTAAAGTCCATACTGATACCTCAATAAAAATCATGACTTCTGGTCAATATACATACCCTGAACTGACACGTGCACGCGATGACATGAAGAAGCAGAACAAGCTTTACCAGCCTTCCGCTTTTTGGGACGAGGCGTCATCCAGAATTTTTTCTGAAATCTGCACCCATGGCATTGATCGCTTTCGCTCACTGGAGAATTCACTTGGGTTTTTTGTACCGACCTATGGCGTGCCTGGCGGTGGTTTTTCAAGCCAGCAAGCGGAAAGAGCTCGTGAGTTAATGCGTGCTGAATTTACGGATGAGAAAAAGATCCAACTCATCATTCAGCAGCTTTTAAGCGGCCATATGTCTGCGCTGGCAGATTACAGAGTTCTTCAGGCGGCAGACAACCCAGCCCAACTCCCGTATTTGCACAACTTCAGCGAAAGCTCGGTGGGGTCACCTGTTGAGCAGTTCAATTTTGACGGTCGTCACTTCAGCCGAAGCTCTTTGAACTATCTTCTTGGCTTGGCGATGCTGAAGAAGCATCTGCATGGTGAAGTTCCTCGTACTGTTCTAGAAATTGGTGGCGGCTTTGGAACGCTTGGGGAGGTGCTTTGGAGTGCTGGCATTGACAAGCTTCGTTACATAGATATAGACATACCACCGACAAGCTTCATCGCCCAACATTACCTCAGTGAGGTACTTGGAGATGGGCAGGTTGCCAGTTACGCCAAAACGGTTGACATGCCATGGATAGAGATAGATGCGCTGCCAACGGCATCCGTACTGTGTTCGTGGCAAATAGAAAACCTACGTGGGAACGTTGACTTATTTGTCAACTTCATTTCGTTCCAGGAGATGGAGCCACATATTGTTAAAAACTACCTCAGCCATGTCACGCGCCTAGGGACCCGGTGGATCTTGCTTCGCAATATTCGGGAAGGAAAGCAGTTGCGCAAAAACGGCAGCGTTGGCGTGGACATCCCCATCTATGGGGATGACTATATTTCAATGCTCCCCGGCTACCAGTTGATAGAGAGAAATGTCATCCCTTTTGGCTACCAGACGGTCGACGGGTTCCATTCAGAGCTGATGCTTTTGAAAAGAAAAGAATGACTGGCATGCGAATAGCCGTGATTCCTGCACGGGGCGGCAGCAAGCGAATACCCCGTAAGAATGTTAAAGATTTTTGTGGCAAGCCGATGATCGCGTGGTCCATAGAGGTTGCCCAAAAGTCAGGCCTATTCGACCGTGTTGTTGTGTCTACAGACGACACCGATATTGCGGACATTGCTAGGCAATGGGGCGCTGAAGTGCCCTTTGTGCGCCCGGCGGAATTGTCTGATGACCACGCGGGAACAACGCCCGTCATCGCACATTCAACTCAGTGGGCTGTGGACCAAGGCTTCGATGTGGCTGCGGTTTGCTGCATTTATGCAACCGCACCTTTTATTCAGGCCGATGATCTTGCCAAGGGCTGGGACGCATTGAATGCCGGAACTTGGGATTACACCTTCGCAGCCACTGATTTTGCTGCACCTATTTTTCGGTCATTTGAGCAGATGCCAGACGGCGGACTGCAGATGTTCTTCCCTGAAAGTTTTACAAAACGATCGCAAGATTTGCCCCGCGCTTTGCATGATGCGGGACAGTTTTACTGGGGGAGGCCTGAAGCTTGGTTGACGTCAAAGCGCGTTTTCGACCGGACCTCACTGCCCATCATCATTCCGCGGTGGCGGGTGCAAGATATTGACACCGAGGACGACTGGCACCGTGCTGAATTGATGCACCAAGCCATGACATCTACTACCCGAAAAAGTATTTAATTCTCAAATACGTAGGTTGATTGTGCTAACCGAGCGCCCATTTTTTTTAATATAGATATATAGTCAGCGTCGCCTGGGGATACATTAAAGTCAAATTCAGCAGCTCGGACTGATTTTATTTCTTTAAGCGGTTTGTATTTACTTAGTATCTTTTTGATGATCCATGGTGTGGCTGTTGTTTTTTCTTTGAATAGGTTGATGCCAATACTGTTATTTTTTAATATATACACAGTGCCAATGTCGTCGTATTTATTTTTAACAATAAACCAGACGCGGTAAGGGTGGTTTAAAACAAATTTTTTGTGTTCTTGGAAAGTCGGCAGTGATTTATGACTGATGGTATGGGTTCTTTTTTTAAGAATTTCAAACAATAGAGTCGCATCCTCGACAGTCCTTTTAACTTTGATAAGTCGCAGTTCTACATTTGTATTTTTCTTGGCTTCCTGGACGTTGCTCATGATTTTCTCGCGAAAATAATAGTGTGGAGATTGGGATGAAACCCATTTTTCTCAAATATAGGTGTCCAGCCTTTTTTAATGATGAATGAAGCGTGAACAGGATTGTTGTAAATGATCAATGTGTCATCTGATGAAAATCTATCAAGCATTTTGTCGATTACAAAATCATCGAACGGGTTGTACAAATAAAGAATAAATTTATCCCCGTAGTCATGTGGAACTATTTTGGTTGCATCTTCGCAAAAGAAATTACCATCATTACCTAAAACTTTGGCGTGGTTAGCCTTTGCTATTTCTATCAACTCGGGCAATATATCGATGCCATATATCTTTTGCTTTAACCCAATTTTGAGACACTCCAGTGCCCACAGTATGGTGACTTTTCCTTTCCCGCAGCCCATATCAATGAAGGTGTATTCAGAGAAATTCTTAACCAAGTCTTTGGTCCTGTGAAATATCGTTTTAATTTCACAGTCCCAGGAGGCCATGTACATGCCGCAGTTATCGAAATTTTCGAACGGGTGCGCGATGTATTCTTTGGGAAGCCACTTGTGAGTGTCTGTTTTATGAATGAGGTCAAACGCATGTGCTTGGAAGAAATAATAAAAAGGAAGCCTTGCCCCTCTGGCTTTGTACATTCGCCAGTAATTTAATATTGAAAATGGAACTCTCTTGATGCCGCTGCGTTGTTCATTTTCCATTTTTAAATCATTTGCCATGAATTTTTTAATTTAGATAACAAAAGGAGTCTTCCAATGATTCTTTCCGGTCATCAGCCCGTCTATCTGCCTGGAATCATACTGTTTAACAAGATGGCGTTGTCCGACCTGTTCATGTACGTTGGGCACGTGCAGTTCAGCCCAAAGAGTTGGCAGCAACGCAACCGCATTGCACTCAATGGGCAAGAGCATTTTCTCGCTGTGCCGGTGATGAAAGCCGACCGTTTTGGGCAGACGATCGACGAGGTGGATATTCTGGATGGCCCGTGGCGGCGCAAACACCTAGGCTCGATTCGTCAAGCGTATAGCCATCGGCCTTACTTCAAGCAGTATTTCCCCGCGCTGGAGGCGACGCTGAACCAACAGCACCATGGATTAGGGACGCTCAATCGTGCACTGATTGCGCTGATTCGCGATTGGCTGGAAATCAGCACCCCCATCGTCGAGAGTCATGCCTATCCTGATATCGATGGTTCCAAAACCGACATGCTCATTCAGATGTGTCGCGCCGTTGGTGCCGACAGGTATCTGTCTAACGAGGGCTCGCGGGCTTACGTTGACGAGACCGCGATGGCGAATCAAGGACTGCAACACTGCTGGCAACTATTCGAGCATCCGGTGTATGAGCAAGGTCAGGCGTTCATGACCGACTGCAGTGCGATCGACGTGGTTTTCAACCTAGGGCCCGCCGCAGGCTCGCATGTGCGGCAGGCAGGCCGCATCGCGGGTTGATATCCCGTTGTGACACAGAATGTGCGACGAGCCCAATAGAAACAGCCCGACAAAAACTTGAAGTAAGGCCCCACGATGACAAGCGCAACTCACAGCATCACGATCGACAATCGAGTTATCGACGCGGCGCATCCGCCCTACGTCATCGCCGAAATGTCCGCAAACCACAATGGGCAAATTGAACGAGCGTTCAAAATTATCGAAGCCGCCAAACAAGCGGGTGCAGATGCCGTCAAGCTGCAAACCTACCGCCCCGACACCATCACGCTGAACTGCGATGCTGAAGAATTTCGCATCCGTGGCGGGCTGTGGGACGGCCGCACCCTCTACGACCTGTACCAAGAAGCACACATGCCGTGGGATTGGCACGCGCCGCTGTTTGCACATGCTCGCAAGCTGGGCATCACCATCTTCAGCTCACCGTTTGACAACACCGCCGTCGATCTACTGGAAGACCTGAACGCGCCGGCCTACAAAATCGCGTCCTTCGAAGCCGTCGATCACGGACTGATCAAGTACGTTGCCAGCACCGGCAAGCCCATGATCATTTCCACGGGTATGGCCGACGCCGAAGAAATTCAGCAAGCCATTGACGCAGCACGCGAAGGCGGCTGTCAAGAACTGGCTATCTTGCACTGCGTCAGCGGCTACCCCTCACCGGCAGAAGACTACAACCTGCGCACCATCCCCGACATGATCCGGCGCTTTGGCTTGGTGACAGGTTTGTCGGACCACACGTTGGACAACACCACCGCGATCACCAGTGTGGCCGTGGGTGCGTCGATCATTGAAAAACACTTCACGCTGGACCGCACTGGCGGGGGTCCAGACGACAGTTTCTCTCTGCAACCAGCAGAACTGGCTGCTCTGTGCAAAGACACCAAGACAGCTTGGGCGGCTTTGGGACGGGTGGACTATGGACTCAAGTCAAGCGAGCAGGGCAATGTGAAATTCCGCCGCTCTTTGTATTTTGTGAGGGACTTGAAGGCAGGTGATGTCATCACGGCTGACGCCGTTCGAAGCGTCCGACCAGGGTTCGGAGCGCCCCCCAAGCATTTGGATGCAGTGGTGGGCATGCGGGTGAAGAACAATACAGCGGCCAATACACCTGTATTGCTAGATGCACTTGAGTCACCTTGCTAGAGGTCGCCACCATATTGGCGTAGGTCAACCAGCCCGTGCAGGCCCTGTTGAAGTAAGTCTTTAAAGTCCAGCCCTGAGAGGGGCGGGGCAGGGTGATACCTGCTCCTTTTTTTCGTTTGTCCAGTCTTAAGCTCTAAGGCATGCAGTTGCAATATGACCTGTGCCAAGCAGGGAAGCTCAAGCGTCCCAAGATTCAAAGCATGGCGGCATAGGCAAAGCTGTATCACTTAATTCACTTGTTGCGTTTATTGCACTTGGTGTAATATGGATGAAAGAGAAAGCAAGCCCAATTTGCTTCAGTGTTACGACAAGAGAGGACATGACATGCGTACCGTCGACCGTATTCGCGAGGTTGCACCACTACCGTTAAATGCCAAAGACAAGGAGATGGTCCGTGTCGCGCAGCGCTGCATCATGGCTTCGCTCGACCACTCCCGGGCAGCGGTCATCACGCTGACCACCGATACGGGTGAGCATCCAACGGTTGAGGTGCCACCTTCAGCATTGAGGCTGATTGGTCAATTGCTGGGGGCCATGAGCGAGGGGCGACCCATCGTGTTGATGCCGACTGAGCAGGAATTCACAACTGTAGAAGCCGCCAACTTTCTGAATGTTTCCCGTCCATTTGTCATCAAGGAGATGGATTCAGGCCGTTTGCCTCACAGAAAAGTGGGGTCGCACCGGCGTATCGTGCTTGAAGATTTATTGGCCTATGCTCAAAAAATGCGAGTCACTCAGGCCAGCGCTTTGGATCGCATGGCTGAAAATGCACGCGAGTTGGGATTGGATTATTAATGGCTGGCCACGCCCGATACACGGCCTTGCTGGACGCGTGCGTCCTCTATCCGGTTGCAATGACCGACGCGTTATTAAGCTTGGCCACAGCCGGATTTTTTGCCGCTAAGTGGACCACCATGATTGAAACTGAGTGGATACGGTCTTTAGAGCGCCAGAGGCCAGACTTGGTCGGAAAACTCGACGTTCGGCGCGACAGCATGCGTGAGGCAATTCCAGATTGGGAAGTCAATGAATCTGCGTGGACAGTGTTGGTGGCAGGTTTGGTGTTGCCAGATCCAGACGATCGACATGTTTTGGCGGCTGCAATATCAGGCCATGCTGACTGCATCGTGACTTCAAACTTGAAGGACTTCCCGATTGCCGTGTTGCTTGAATACGGTATCGAAGCCGTCGACCCTGACACTTTCATCATCAACCAGTGGGATCTAGACCCGGTAAGCGCCATCGCTGCATTTAAACGTATGCGGTCACGTCGCCGGAAACCACAGTCGCGATGCTGTCGCCTACCAGAATGGGGATATTTAATTTGACGTTTACAGCTTGTCGCATCACAATGTTGTTGAAATATTCAACAACTGAGGAGCCGCTATGTCTACCGTCAATTTCAGCGTTCCTGAAGACATTAAGAATGCCTTCAACACGGTCTTTGAAGGCCAGAACAAAAGCGCCGTGATTGCAGAATTGATGCGCGATGCCGTGGAGCGCGAACAACGCCGCAAACAGCATTGCAGCGCCGTAGACCGCATTTTGGCCAATCGCATGAATGCACCTCGTTTTTCTGAAGCTGAATTCAGGGCGGCTCGCGAAGATGGTCGTCCATGATTTGTGTTGTCGATGCCAGCGTGGCCGTCAAATGGTTTGTTGAGGGCGACTGGGCACTGCGTGAAGATGATATTGAGCCTGCACTTGAGATTCTGAAAGCCAGCACCCGCGGGACACTGGACTTTTATCAGCCACTCCATTTTTTGGCGGAAGTGGCTGCCGTGGTGTCACGCCTACAGCCAGATCAGGCACAGCAGCATATTGACAACTTAGCCCAACTCAACATCACGTGGGCCGCCCCCACTGTGGCCTACGCACTAGCCATTGAACTGGCTCGTCAACTTGACCACCACCTGTTTGATACGCTTTACCACGCAGTGGCACTGTCCATTCCTGGCGCGGTGCTGATCACTGCTGACCGTCGCTACTTTGCCAAGGCCCAACATCTCGGTCAAATTGCCTGGTTAGCCGACTTTAGCTGTACGTAGTGAAGTAGGTCCTTCCAGTAGTGGGGATCCTTGCCCTTTAG
>CANCLK010000091.1 GCA_947378785.1 Comamonadaceae bacterium | reverse complement strand
GCGATTTCGGCGGTGTCGGTGCGGCGTGGATCGCAAAAAATAATCTTCAGCGCCGGGTTGGCGGCTTTGGCGTCTTCAATGCGCCTGAACAAAATCGGGTGCGCGTAAGCCGTGTTGCTGCCGACAATGAAAATGCACTGCGCATGGTTCACGTCGTCGTAGCAATTCGGTGGTGCGTCGGCACCCAACGTTTGCTTGTAGCCCGCTACGGCGCTGCTCATGCACAGGCGCGAATTGGTGTCGACGTTGTTGGTGCCGATCAAACCTTTGACAAGTTTGTTGAAGACGTAATAGTCTTCCGTCAGGAGCTGGCCGGAGATGTAAAAGCCAACGGCGTCAGGACCATGCTCGCCGATGATCTGCGCAAAGCGCTGGCTGGCGAGGTCGAGCGCGCTGTCCCAGGAGACGACTTCGGCAGCGCCGCAGCGCGTGCTGCGCAGCATCGGCTGCAACAACCGTGTTTGCCGTGTCACCACGGCAGACGCGGTCAGCGCGAGGGTTGAGCCCTTGGTGCACAGCCGGCCGAAGTTGGCCGGGTGCGTCGGGTCACCGCGGACACCGGTGATCTCGTTGCCCTGCGACTCGATGATGACGCCACAGCCCACGCCGCAGTAGGGGCAGGTTGATCGGGTTTCACGCACCGTGTTGACATTGGTGCTGCTGGTCGAGGTCAACCCAGGCCTCGCTGGTGATCGCAGTTTTCTGCCCCGGCCCAGCCACCGGCGCGAGCAAGTCGATGGCGTGGCTGGCGAGTTCTTCGCTGTCCAGAAACACGCTGCCATCAGTCACCTTGACGCTGAACTTCGGGGTGCAACCTTCGTCGGGTGCCCTGGCGCAGCCGTCGGCCAAACCGATAGTCCAGTTGTGCAGCGGGCAGGCCACGCTGGTGCCAAAGACGATGCCTTGACTCAGCGGTCCGCCTTTGTGCGGGCAGCGATCCAGCAAAGCAAAAACGCCATCTTGGTCGTTGCGAAACACGGCAACGTCAACGCCATTGGCGCGTGCCACACGGCGGGAGCCGAGCACCGGTATGTCGGTGACGAGGCAGATTTTTTTCCATTCAGACATGCTTCAGATTCCTATTTTCTATTCACGAGACGGTGATCGCACAACATCCGTCATTGCGAGCGAAGCGTGGCTCATTCGTCACTGCGAGCGCAGCGCGGCAGTCCATGACTGCGAATTCGGGCTCTGGATTGCCGCGCTGCGCTCGCAATGACAAAAGTTGTGCGCTCGCAATGACGGAAACAGGCCATGACGAAAAATAAAATCACGTCGTCAGTTTTTCAAATTGGCGTGTGTCGACTTCGGCTTCCTTGAAGTCAAACCACGGATCGGGCTCGCCGTCGAGGGCGAACTGCAGGCGTTCCCATAGCGCTTTGCGGCCTTCGTGGTCGTCCAAGATTTTTTTCTTGACGTAGTCGAGGCCCACTCGGTTGACGTAATGCACGGTGCGTTCAAGGTACCAGCCTTCTTGGCGGTACAACTCGCAAAACGCGCCGGTGTATTCCAGCACTTCGGCCGCGGTTTTGACTTTGGTGAAAAAGTGCGCGACTTCGGTTTTGATGCCGCCGTTGCCAGCGATGTACATCCCCCAGCCGGAGTCAACCCCGATGATGCCAACGTCTTTGATCCCAGCTTCAGCGCAATTGCGCGGGCAGCCGCTGACGGCAAACTTCACCTTGTGCGGTGCATACATGCGCCACATGGCGCGCTCCAGGTCCTTGCCCATTTGGGTACTGTCTTGGGTGCCCATGCGGCACCACTCACTGCCCACACACGTCTTGACCGTGCGCAGCGCCTTGGCATAGGCGTGGCCTGATGGCATGCCGATGTCTTTCCAAACGTTCACCAAGTCTTCTTTTTTGACACCCAACAAGTCAATGCGCTGGCCGCCGGTGACCTTGACGGTTGGGATGTTGTACTTGTCGACAGCGTCTGCGATGCGGCGCAATTCGCTGGACGTCGTCTCGCCGCCCCACATGCGCGGAATGACGCTGTAGGTGCCGTCTTTTTGGATGTTGGCGTGACTGCGCTCGTTGATGTAGCGACTCTGTGGATCGTCTTTGGCTTCTTTCGGCCAGGTGCTGGTGACGTAGTAATTAATGGCTGGTCGGCAACTGGCGCAGCCGTTGGGTGTGCGCCATTCCATGAATTTGTAGACATCAGAAATGGTCAACAGCTTGTTGGCGCGAATCGCTTCTCGCACGGCTTGGTGGCCGTGGTCGGTGCAGCTGCACATGGCTTTGAGTTTGGGTGTGGCCGAGTAGTCGCCGCCTGCGGTGAACATCAAAATCTGCTCTACCAGCCCGGTGCATGAGCCGCATGAAGCACTGGCCTTGGTGTGCTTGCGCACTTCGTCGAGTGTGAACAGACCTTTTTCTTTGATGGCTTTGCAGATGGTGCCTTTGGTCACGCCATTGCAGCCGCACACTTCGGCCGTGTCGGGCATCGTCACGGCTTTGCTGTGACCTTCATGGCCGACGTCGCCGATGTTGGATTCGCCGAACATCAGTTTGTCGCGAATGTCCGCCACGCTGCGACCATCGCGCAGCAGCTTGAAGTAATAACTGCCGTCGACCGTGTCGCCGTACAGGCAGGCACCAATCAGCTTGTCGTCCTTGATGACGAGCTTTTTATAGACACCACCGAACGGGTCGCTCATGATGATTTCTTCGGTGCCCGCGTCTTCCGGGCGCCCGGAGGACGCACCCATGAAGTCGCCCGCTGAAAACAAATCGATGCCGGTGACTTTGAGTTTCGTCGAGGTTAGCGAGCCGGTGTAGCGGCCAATGCCGAACAGCGCCAAGTGGTTGGCGGCGACCTTGGCCTGCTCGAACAAAGGTGCCACCAAACCGTAGGCAATGCCGCGGTGTGCTGCGCATTCGCCGACCGAGTAAATGCGCGCATCGGTCACGGTTTGCAGGGTGTCGGTGACGACGATGCCTTTGTTGCAATGCAGGTTCATCGACTCTGCCAGCGTGGTGTTGGGGCGAATGCCCACCGCCATCACCACCAAGTCAGTGGCGAGTTCAGTGCCGTCTTTGAATTTGATCGATTCGACGCGGCCTTCGGCGTTGCCGGTGAGCTCTTGTGTCTGCGCGCCCATGAGGAAGTTCAGACCGCGTGCTTCGAGTGATTTTTGCAGCAGCTTGCCGGCCACGCTGTCGAGCTGGCGCTCCATCAGCGTTGGCATGACGTGCACCACGGTGACGGTCATGCCGCGCAGCATCAGGCCGTTGGCCGCTTCGAGGCCGAGCAACCCGCCGCCGATGACGACGGCGTTTTTGTATTGGGTGGCGGCGGCTATCATCTCGTTGGTGTCGGCGATGTCGCGGTAGGCAATCACGCCCTTCAAGTCTTTGCCCGGCACCGGCAAGATGAACGGATTTGAGCCAGTACAAATCAGCAGCCGGTCGTAGGATTCTTCTGTGCCATCTTCGGCACGCACCACGCGTTTGACGCGATCCACTTCGACCACTTTTTTGCAAGCGTGCAGTGTGATGTGGTTGTCGCTGTACCACTCCCAGCTGTTCAGCACGATCTCGTCCAATGTTTGTTCACCGGCCAGCACCGGGCTCAACAAGATGCGGTTGTAGTTGGGGTGCGGCTCGGCGCCAAACACCGTGATGTCATACAGATCGGGGGCAACCTTGAGCAATTCTTCGAGGGTGCGTACACCGGCCATGCCGTTGCCGACCATCACCAGCTTTTGTTTTTTGACACGCATGTCCATGGCCTTGTTCTTTCAGTGATGTGAGGTTTGAAATCGAGGGGTAAATCTGCAACAGGGATCAAGCAGACTTTTCGACGTGGCTTTGTCGGGTGTACAAAAAGTCGATCACGGCTTTGCGGTAGCTCAAATACTGTGAGCTCTCGGCCAGCGCCACACGATTGCGGGGACGCGGCAGCTTCACTTTGAGCACGTCGCCAATGGTGGCTGACGGGCCGTTCGTCATCATGACGATCTTGTCGCTCAGCAGCACGGCTTCATCGACATCGTGCGTGACCATCACCACCGTGCTTTGCGTGGTGGTGACGATTTGCAGCAACTCGTCTTGCAGCTTGGCGCGGGTCAAGGCGTCGAGTGCGCCAAAGGGTTCATCCAGCAGCAAGACCTTGGGCTGCATCGACAAGGCGCGGGCAATGCCGACGCGCTGCTTCATCCCGCCAGAGATTTCACCGGGTCGCTTTTGTGCCGCAGCCGTCAGGCCGACCATGGTCAGCGCAGCGTCTGTGCGTTCTTTCAGTTGTGCTTTGTTGTCGGTTTTCGAGAAGACGCGTTCAACGGCCAGGTAAACGTTTTCGTAGCAGGTCAGCCAAGGCAGCAGCGAGTGGTTCTGGAAGACCACCGCACGTTCTGGGCCCGGGCCTGAAATTTCGCGGTTGGCGCAGAGCAGCGTGCCCTCGGTGGGTGTGGTCAGGCCGGCGAGCAAATTCAGCAGCGTGGACTTGCCGCAGCCAGAGTGGCCGATCAGCGCGACGAACTCGCCTTTGGCGACAGTCAGGTCAATGTCTTTGAGTGCGCAAAACGGCCCCTTTTTGGTCTTGAAGGTTTGCTCAACGCCCTGGATTTCAATGTACTTGGTGCTCAATGAAGTGTGCATGATGGGCTTTCAGTTCTTGACTTCTTCAAAGGTGAAGGCGGTGGCGACCTTGATCAGGATGTACTCCAGAATCAGGCCGACCAGGCCGATCACGAAGATGGCGATGATGATGTTCTTGACGTTCAGGTTATTCCACTCGTCCCAGACCCAAAAGCCGATGCCGACGCCACCGGTGAGCATCTCGGCGGCAACGATCACCAACCAAGCGGTGCCGACCGCCAGCCGCACGCCGGTCAACATGTAAGGCAACACAGCAGGGAACAAAATCTTCGTGACGATCTTCCATTCGGAGAGGTTCAGCACCCGCGCCACGTTCATGTAATCCTGCGGCACGCGTTGCACGCCCACCGCCGTGTTGATGATCATGGGCCAGATCGAGCAGATGAAAATGGTCCAGATCGCGGCCGGGTTAGCCCCTTTGAACACCAGCAGACCGATGGGCAACCAGGCCAGCGGTGAGACCGGGCGCAGCAGGCTGATGAGCGGGTTGAACATACGGCTCAAAAACGTGAAGCGGCCAATCGCAAAGCCTACCGGAATGCCGACCAGCGCGGCCAACCCAAAGCCCATGGCCACGCGCTTGAGCGATGACAGCACGTTCCAGCCAATGCCTTGGTCGTTCGGTCCTTTGTCGTAAAACGGATCGCTGAAAAGATCGACGGCCTGAAGCAAGGTGTCTTTGGGCGACGGAATGGCCGCCGCTGTGCCCATCGACACCAGTTCCCAAACCAGCGCCAGCAGCCCTAGGCCCAAGACGGGTGGTAAGCAGCCCAGCCACAACCAGGTGAGGTCGTGCTGGGGTTTGCTGGCGACCGCAGTTTGCTGGTTTTTTTTATAGCTGCGCCTGACCACAGCCGGACTGACTGCCACGTCGGTGACCGGGACGACGACGGCTGGCTCTGCAGCCCCCAGCGGGTTGTGAAATACGGCACTGACCATGGCTAGACCTTCTCTCTTTTCAGGTAATTCAATTCAAGTCAATCGTTCGGAAGATGTCGCGTCGAGGATCAGGCGTGAACTTTGAAGCTGTCTGCGTATTTCTTCGGATCTTTGCCGTCCCAGACCACGCCGTCCATGAACTTGCTGCTGCGGTTTTCGCTTTTCGGCAGGCTGACATTGGCGGCAGTTGCAGCTTGCTTGTAGAGGTCGATACGGTTGACCTGCTTGGCAATCGCGAGGTAGTCCGGATGCTCCTTGATCAGACCCCACCGTTTGTGCTGGGTCATGAACCACATGCCGTCCGACAGGTACGGGAAGTTGACTGCGCCATCGTTGTAAAACTTCATGTAGTTCGGGTCGTCCCAGGTCTTGCCCATGCCGTTCTGGTAGCGACCCAGAATGCGCTGGTTGATGACATCAACACTGGTGTTGACATACGACTTGTCGGCGACGGTTTCGGCCATCTTGTTTTTGTTGCTCAGGCTGGCGTCGATCCATTTACCGGCGTCCAAAATAGCCGCCATCACGGCGCGCGTGGTATTCGGGTATTTCTTGGTGAACTCGTCCGTGGTACCCAGCACTTTTTCAGGATGGTCTTTCCAGATGTCTTGTGTGTTGATCGCTGTAACGCCAATGCCGTCCATGATGGCGCGGTGGCCCCAAGGCTCGCCAACGCAAAAACCGTCCATGTTGCCGACGCGCATGTTGGCGACCATTTGCGGTGGCGGTACGGTGATGACTTTCGCGTCCTTCATCGGGTTCACGCCGTTGGCTGCCAACCAGTAGTACAGCCACATGGCGTGGGTGCCGGTGGGGAAGGTCTGCGCAAAGGTGTATTCGCGTTTGTCGCTGGCCATCAGCTTGGCCAAGCCAGCACCATCGACACCGCCTTTGTCTGCGATCTTTTTTGACAGCGTGACGGCCTGACCGTTGTTGTTCAGGTTCATCAGCACGGCCATGTCTTTTTTCGGCCCAGCCGTCCCCATGTGAACGCCGTATATCAGGCCATACAACACATGGGCAAAGTCGAGCTCACCGCTGACCAATTTGTCGCGCACGCCTGCCCAGCTGGCTTCCTTGTTGGGGATGATTTTGACGCCGTATTTCTTGTCAAAACCCAGCACTGATGCCATCACCACCGATGCGCAATCAGTCAACGGAATAAAGCCGATCTTGACTTCCTTTTTTTCCGGGGCGTCGGAGCCTTGCGCATACACCGCTGCGCGCAGTGCCGGCGTGATGCCGATGGCGCCGACCGTGGCGGCTTGCAGCACGGAGCGACGGGTCAGAGAAGATTTCAGCAGTTCAGTCATGTCGAATACTCCAGAGGTGAAGAACAAGAAAAAAAGCAGTTGCAAAAAACAAAAAAGACGCTCGGACCGGGCAGACACGGTGCCGTGCAGCCAGATGCGAACGCCTTTGTTCGGTTGACTCATCACTTCGCCGTTGAAGTGATGAGTCGATACCTGAGTTATTGCAATAGCTGTGCCAACCTTGTTCGCGGTGGGAACAGCTTGGTTCGGGTGATTAGGTCGGCGAGATGGTGCCGAACCAGCGGACCTCAGTGTTTGAAGTGCACTGCTTTTGTGCACCGCACCAATTTGGGATGGCTCAGCCGAGCAGGTCGGCGGCGTCCAGCAGGCGCTGTGCTACTTCACCCATGCGCAAGCCCTTGTCCATGGCTGCTTTGCGCAGCTTGTCGTAGGCGAGGGGTTCGCTCAGGCCTTGGCGTTGCATCAACATGGTTTTAGCCCGGGCTATGGTTTTCCGATCTTGCAACTCGTCTTTGGCGTCTGCGAGTTCCCGGCGCAGGCCTTGTTCGTGTTCAAAGCGCGCCATGGCCACATCCAAAATAGGGCGGATGCGCGTGGGCTCCAGACCGGCCACGATATAGGCTGAAACGCCAGCCGCCACAGCGTCTTTGACGTGGCTGGTGTCGTCGTCGTTGGTGAACAGCACGATGGCTCGGCGTGCGTCGCGCGTGGCCATGACCACATGCTCGAGCGAATCCCGGGCGTCGCTTTCGGCGTCCACGATGATCATGTCGGGTTGCAACTGCGCCAGCCGCTCGGCCAAAAAGGTGTCGGCGGGTAGCGTGGCGATCAGATTGAACCCGCCTTCGAGCAAGCCAATGCGCAATTGGCGAGAGCGATCAATCAGGGCCAGAGCGGCTTCATCGTCCGTGTCGACCACTGATAAATCCGGCGCAATCACGACCAAACGCAAGGAAGAATGTGGTACCACGGGAAGGGTCATGGCCTGATATTGCAATATTCAAGCCAAGGACCTTCTTCAGCCTCGTAAACTCATCCCATGCTAGTTTTAGGAATTGAATCAAGTTGCGACGAAACCGGTGTGGCGCTGGTCGACACGTCGGGCGCCGGCGTGCCGGTGCTGCTGTCGCACGCCCTGCACAGCCAGATCGAGATGCATCAGGCTTATGGCGGCGTGGTGCCGGAGCTCGCCAGTCGCGACCACATTCGCCGCGTGTTGCCGCTGATCGCCGAGGTCATGATGCACGCAGACCGCACGCTGCCGCAGGTGGATGTGGTGGCTTACACGCGTGGGCCGGGGCTGGCAGGTGCTTTGCTGGTGGGTGCTGGTGTGGCCTGTTCGCTGGCCGCCAGTCTGGCCAAGCCGGTGATGGGTGTGCATCATCTGGAGGGGCATTTGCTGTCGCCTTTTTTGAGTGCCGACCCGCCGGAATTTCCATTCGTGGCGCTGCTGGTTTCTGGTGGCCACACGCAATTGATGCGGGTTGACCGCGTCGGCAGTTATGAGTTGTTGGGTGAAAGCATCGACGACGCAGCCGGCGAAGCCTTTGACAAATCCGCCAAGCTGATCGGGCTGCCCTACCCGGGTGGGCCGCACTTGGCCAAGCTGGCCGAGCAGGGCGATGCGGCTGCCTTTAAATTACCGCGTCCCTTGCTGCACAGCGGGGATCTGGACTTTTCCTTCTCTGGCCTGAAAACCGCTGTGTCGACGCAGGCTAAAAAATTGGGCAGCGACCTTGAGGCTCGGAAGGCTGATTTAGCCGCTTCCACGCAGGCGGCCATCGTCGAGGTGCTGCTCAAGAAATCCATGAGCGCCATGGCGCAGACCGGCCTCAAGCGCTTGGTGGTGGCCGGTGGCGTGGGCGCCAACGCAGAGCTGCGTCGTCAACTCAATGCGGTTTGCCGGCAGCGCGGCATCCGGGTGCATTACCCCGAACTGCATTTGTGCACTGACAACGGCGCCATGATTGCGCTGGCGGCCGGTATGCGCCTGCAAGCCGGACTGGAAGACCTTCAGACGGCTTACACCTTCGATGTCAAGCCGCGCTGGCCGCTGGCGGATATCATCCCAAACCCTGGGCTATAATCCAAGGCTTTGCTGCTTTAGCTACGTCTTAACCGCGTGCTCAATCAGTCGAGAAACACGACGTTTAGCGGTCAACTCCCACTGTGGGAACACTGCTTCGTTCGCAAGTCCACATAGAAAACGGAAACCCCATGATTGCAAAATCGATCAAGGCTGACATTGTTCAAGCCAATGCACGCCAAGCTGGTGACACCGGCAGCCCGGAAGTTCAAGTCGCGCTGCTGACCGGCCGCATCAATGAATTGATGCCTCACTTTAAAACCCATGCCAAAGATCACCACGGTCGCCGTGGTCTGCTCCGCATGGTCAGCCGTCGCCGTAAGCTGCTGGACTACCTGAAGTCCAAAGA
>CANCLK010000090.1 GCA_947378785.1 Comamonadaceae bacterium | reverse complement strand
GAAGAGCTCTACAACTGGCGCGCTGATGTGCGGCCCAACGTCCTCGGCAAGTTCAACGAGGTCGACGGCGACTTCAGTGGTGGCGAGTGGGGCATGTCTAATCCGGCAGCGAACACCTTGCTGCGCGCCAACGCCGATTTATCGCCCGCACTGATTGCCAAAGCCATCGCAGCACGCGTTATAAAACTCGACTTGGACAGCGACATGCGCGCCCGCATCGACGCCCGCTTGGCTTTGATCGCGGACAAAGAAAATGCCATGCAAGTGACCGTCGTGGACACCGAGCGCACGCCTTGGTTTTGCTCGGGCTGCCCGCACAACACCTCCACCAAGGTGCCAGAAGGTTCACGTGCCATGGCCGGCATCGGCTGCCATTACATGACGTTGTGGATGGACCGCAGCACCATCGGTTTCACGCAGATGGGCGGTGAGGGCGTGCCCTGGGTCGGTCAACAGCCCTTCACCCACGAGACGCATGTTTTTGCAAACATTGGGGATGGCACTTACTTTCACAGCGGCCTGCTGGCGATTCGACAGAGCATCGCTGCAGGCGTCAATATCACGTACAAAATTTTGTACAACGATGCTGTTGCCATGACCGGTGGCCAGCCCGTTGGTGAGCGGCCTGAAGGTCATTCGGTACTGCAAATTGCGCAATCAATGCGCGCCGAAGGCGCTGCCAAAACCATCGTCGTGACCGATGAGCCTGAGAAGTACCATGGCGTGACTTTGGCCGAAGGCGTGACCGTGCATCACCGCGATGAGTTGGACGCTCTTCAGCGCCAGTTCCGGGAGATCAAAGGCTGCAGCGTCATCATTTACGACCAGACCTGCGCTACCGAAAAACGCAGGCGTCGCAAGCGTGGCGCGTTGGTCGACCCCGCCACACGCGTGGTCATCAATGAGTTGGTGTGTGAGGGATGCGGCGACTGCAGCGTGCAGTCCAACTGCTTGTCGGTCGAACCCTTAGAGACAGAATTCGGCCGCAAGCGGCAGATTAACCAAAGCACCTGCAACAAGGATTTTTCCTGCGTCAAGGGGTTTTGCCCGAGCTTCGTGACAGTTGGAGGCGGGCAACTGAAAAAGAAATCAAAAGGCGACAACAAGCTCAATCCGTTTGACGATGGCGCACTCGGCGTCTTGCCGCTGCCCCGGGTTCCATCGCTTGACGGCTCCAACGGGCGCACGGATCGAGTCTGGGGCATTGTGGTCGCGGGCGTTGGTGGCACCGGTGTCATCACCATCGGCCAGTTGCTGGGCATGGCGGCGCACTTGGAGGGCAAAGGCATCGTCACGCAAGACGCGGCGGGCTTGGCCCAAAAAGGCGGCAGCACGTGGAGTCATGTGCTCATCAGCCAGCAGCCGTTGGATATTTGCACAACGCGCGTGGGCATGGCCAGTGCCGACCTCATCATCGGTTGCGACCCGATCGTCACGGCGCACAAAGAAACCATGCTGCGCATGCGCGAGGGTAAAACGCATGTGGCGCTGAACGCCCACAGCGCGCCGACAGCCGCGTTTGTGCACGATGGCAACTGGCAAAACCCGGGCAGCGCGTGTCAAGCGGAGATCACCAAAGCCGTGGGGGCCGCACAGGTTAGCGCTTTCAACGCCGACACTGCGGCCACCAAATTGATGGGCGACAGCATTTACGCCAACCCGATGTTGCTCGGCTACGCTTGGCAAAAGGGCTGGATCCCGCTGGGCCTTGAGTCCCTGATGCGCGCGATTGAACTCAACGCCGTGGCCGTGGAACTCAACAAGGCTGCTTTCACGTGGGGCCGGCGCGCGGCGCTCGACATGGCATCAGTCGAAAAACTCATCACGCCCGTGCAAGTGATCAGTCTGCCCGCACCGCGGCAAGGATTGGACGCCTTGGTGAATCGCCGGGTTGAATTTTTGACCGCCTATCAAAACGCTGCCTACGCTCAACGCTATGCCGAGTTTGTCGCTCGCGTGGAAACCGCCGAAGCGGCGTTGCCTGACGCTGTTCGCGGCAAGAGCTTGCTGAGCCAAGCTGTCGCTCGCGGCCTTTTTAAACTCATGAGCTACAAGGACGAGTACGAAGTGGCACGCTTGCACTCGGACGCTGGTTTTGAAGAGAAGATCAAGGCCATGTTTGAAGGCGACTTCAAAATCAACTACCACTTGGCGCCGCCGATGCTGTCCCCGAAGAATGACCGTGGCGAAATGCAAAAGCGGAAATTTGGCCCGTGGATGAGCAGCGCCTTCAAAGTGCTGGCCAAACTCAAGGGCCTGCGCGGCACGGCGCTGGATGTATTCGGCTATACCGCTGAACGCAAAACCGAACGAGCGTTGATCAATGAGTACCGCGCCAGCATGGAAGAAGTCTTGGCCTCACTCAACGAGCACAACCATGCTGCAGCCTTAGAACTTGCACGTATTCCGGAGCTGATCAAAGGTTTCGGTCATGTCAAGGAGCGTCACTTGGCGGTGGCCCGTTTGACGTGGGCACAGGCACTGGAGGCGTTCCGGGTCAGCCGCTGAAATCGTCTTCGCTAAATTCGTCTGCACCGGAGACAACGCGGCGAATGGCCTCAGAGCCAAACCCGCGTGCGGCCAAAAATCTCATCTGCTTGCCTCGCTCAGCAGCGTCAGTTGCTGGCGCACCAAACTTCTTTTGCCAGACGCCGCGTGCACGCTCGGCTTCACTGCCCTTGAGCGACTGCACTGCAGCGGTCACCGCCTCAGGCTGCAAGCCCTTGCCCTGTAGCTCATGCCGAATACGGGCTGCCCCAAAGCGATTCGCGCGTCGGTTTAAAACCGACTCGACGACCCGACTTTCGCTGATGAAATCCTTGGCCTGCAGTTCATCGAGTACTTTGGCCAACTGACCGGGCTCTTCTTCGTGCACGGCCAGCTTGCGCTCAAGCTCGGCACGGGAATGCTCCCTGCCAGTGAGCAGGCGCAGCGCCCGGCCCTTGAGCGACAAAGAAAAACCCGTCGCCATGGCGCGTCCCGTTCAGGCCGCCCGCCACAGGGCGATGGCCGCTTTTCTCAAGACTATAAAAACCCAAGCTCCGACAGTCATCACACGGTTAGACATCACATTGAACTCCTGCATATAACTTATTGAGTTGGTCCTGAAGATCAGGCTTTAGCGAGTTTTTCGGTCTTGTCCGCTTTTTCTGCCTTATCCGGCTTCTCGGTTTTTTCAGGCTTTTCAATGGCGGTGGTTTGTATCAAGCGGATGCCGAGAGACTCTCGCACCTTGTTTTCAATCTCGATCGCCAGCTCAGGGTTCTCCTTCAAGAATTCCCGCGAATTGTCGCGACCTTGGCCGATTTTTTCGCCCTTGTAGGCATACCAAGCACCTGCTTTTTCGACGATGTTGCCGGCAACGCCGAGGTCTAGAACCTCGCCAAGTCGACTGATACCCTCCCCATAGAGAATGTCGAACTCCGCCATCTTGAAGGGTGAGGCCACTTTGTTTTTAACCACCTTGACGCGGGTTTCGTTGCCGATCACCTCGTCGCCCTTCTTGATGGAGCCAATGCGGCGAATGTCCAAGCGCACCGAAGCGTAAAACTTCAGCGCATTGCCACCGGTGGTGGTTTCAGGGCTGCCAAACATGACGCCGATCTTCATCCGGATCTGGTTGATGAAAATGACCATGCAGTTGGCTTTTTTGATGGTCGCAGTGAGCTTGCGCAAGGCCTGGCTCATCAAGCGCGCCTGCAGGCCGGGCAGGGAATCGCCCATTTCGCCTTCGAGTTCGGCCTTGGGTGTAAGTGCAGCCACCGAGTCGATGACGATCAGATCGACAGCGCCGGAACGCGTCAATGCGTCCACGATCTCCAGGGCCTGCTCGCCAGTGTCTGGCTGAGAAATCAGCAGCTCCTGCAGGTTCACACCGAGCTTTTGGGCGTACTGGATGTCCAGCGCATGCTCGGCATCGACGAAGGCGCAGGTGCCGCCAATTTTTTGCATCTCAGCGATGACTTGCAATGTCAGCGTGGTTTTGCCGGAAGACTCTGGGCCGTAAATCTCGACCACACGACCGCGTGGCAAACCGCCAACGCCGAGTGCGATGTCGAGCCCGAGCGAGCCGGTGGAGACGACTTGGATGTCCTCAATCACCTCGCCAGCGCCCAGCTTCATGATGGTGCCTTTGCCGAACTGCTTTTCAATTTGGGCCAGCGCAGCCTGCAGGGCTTTGGCTTTTTCGGTGTTGAGGGCTGCAGTGGGCTTGACGGTGTCGTTCATGAAAATCTCCTTTAAAACCAACGGTTTAATGACATTTAACTGAAACATCTGGTTGAAGATTTAATTCATCAACTGGATGCATGAACAGTACTTTATCAGCTGATTGAATCGTGTAAATGATATTTTTTGTCAGTTTGCCTTACTATTGCGGGCATGGGCTTTTTCACCACATCCACCACCGAAGACGTCAACAGCCTTCCCGCGCTGAGCGCGGGCGAGGTGCCGGAGGGCGGCTGGCGCCAGACCCACTTGGGGCGGCTGCTAGGCCATGCACTGCGCCGCTTTGACGCTCGCGTGCTGGCCCTGATGGCCAGCGATGTGCAGGTGCCGCTGGCACTGTCCAACCTCGCCGCTAGGGCGCAGGTTGGCGCGGCGCACATCCACATCACGCGGCACTTAGGCCTGGGCGGCTCGCGCCTGACCGACTTAGCGAACAGCGCCGGCATGAGCAAGCAAGCCATGGGCGACTTGGTGGATCAATGCGAAGCGTGGGGGCTGGTCACGCGCGAGCCCGACCCGCATGACAAGCGTGCACGACAAGTGGTTTTCACATCCTCGGGTTTGCTTTGGTTGGAGGCCTTTCGGCAGGCAGTCGCACGGGCTGAAAGCGAGTTTGCGCAGGCGGTCGGGCGCGATGTAGCCACGGTGGTGGCGCTCGGCCTCGAAGCCTATGCCGGCGGCTATGAGGGCTAACGTCACTATTTCCGACGTTGTCAGCCAGCTGGGGGTTGCATGAGCCTAGAATTTGCGACGATTGCGACAATAACAAACTGGTACGGCAAGCGCTTCGGTTTCGACTGACGGCTGGCGGTTCAAAAACGAGGAGACAGCGATGCGTATTTTGATTGCCGAAGACGATCAAGTCCTGGCCGACGGACTGCTGCGCACCTTGCGTGCATCAGGCGCCGCGACCGACCACGTGGCCAGCGGCTCGGAGTGCGATGCCGCCTTGATGACGAACACCGAGTTCGACCTGCTGATCCTTGACCTCGGCCTGCCGCGCATGCACGGGCTGGAAGTCCTCAAACGCTTGCGCGCCCGCGGTTCCACCATGCCGGTGCTGATTCTCACCGCCGCCGACAGTGTCGAGGAGCGTGTGAAGGGTCTCGATTACGGCGCTGACGACTACATGGCCAAACCCTTTTCCCTGCAAGAACTCGAAGCCCGCGTGCGCGCCCTGACGCGTCGCGGCATGGGCGGCGCCACCAGCACCATCAAACACGGCCCACTGATTTACGACCAAGGCGGTCGCGTCGCCACGATTGACGGGGTCATGGTCGAACTGTCAGCGCGTGAGCTGGGTTTGCTTGAAGTCTTGCTGCAACGCGCTGGGCGTCTGGTCAGCAAGGACCAGCTGGTGGAACGCCTGTGCGAATGGGGCGAAGAAGTCAGCAACAACGCGATCGAGGTCTACATCCACCGATTGCGCAAGAAAATCGAGAAGGGACCCATCCGCATTGCGACGGTACGCGGCTTGGGCTACTGCCTCGAAAAAATCCCTTGAAAATTTTCCAGCGCGGCAAGCGCAGTCTGTTTGGCGAGATCCTGGATTGGATGCTGACGCCGTTGTTGTTGCTATGGCCAATCAGCTTGGCCCTGACCTGGCTGGTGGCGCAGAACATCGCCGGCAAGCCCTTTGACCGCGCACTCGAATACAACGTGCAAGCGCTGGCCAAATTGGTGGTGGTACGGCAGCAGCAAGTGATCTTTTCGATGCCCGCGCCGGCGCGTGAAATGCTGAGGGCCGATGACAGCGACTTGGTCTATTACCAAGTGCTGGGCGCTCGCGGCGAGTTTCTAAGCGGCGAAGCCGATTTGCCGCTGCCACCGTCAGAAAACAAACCCGTCAATGGCGAAGTGCGGCTGCGTGAAGACGTGATGCGCGGCGAAGACGTGCGGGTGGCCTACACCTGGGTCGACATCGATGTGCCCGGCGCCCATCCGCTGTTGGTGCAAGTCGCCGAAACCCTCGAAAAACGCAAAACGCTGGCAACCGAAATTGTCAAAGGGGTGATGGTGCCGCAGTTTGTCACGCTGCCGCTGGCGGTGTTGTTGGTCTGGCTGGCCCTGGTGCGCGGCATCAAGCCGCTGGCGCAACTTGAAAAACGCATCCGCGCGCGCAAACCCGACGACATGAGCCCGCTCGATGAAAGCGCCGTGCCGGAAGAAGTGGCGCCGCTGGTCTCGTCCATCAACGACTTGCTGAGCCGGCTGAAGGCTTCACTGACGACACAAAAACGCTTTTTAGCCGATGCCGCGCACCAGCTCAAAACGCCGCTGGCCGGCTTGCGCATGCAGGCCGATCTGGCGCAACGTGAAACCGATGCGGACGAACTGAAGAAGTCCTTGAAACAAATCGGCCGCGCCAGCATTCGCGCCACGCACACCGTCAACCAGCTGCTGGCGATGGCACGCGCAGAAACCACCGGTCGCAGCTTGGCGCAGCACCCGATCGATCTGGCTTACATCGTCTCTGAGGCAATACAGGACACCCTGCCGCACGCGTTTGAAAAGCAGATCGACCTGGGTTATGAAGGCCCGCAACAAGGCGAAGCGGCGAGCCGGGTGCAAGGCAATGCCACGCTGCTCAAAGAGCTGGTTCGCAACCTCTTAGACAACGCCATCAACTACACGCCCGCCAATGGACAAGTCACGGCACGCTTGCTGACCGACCGCTTCAGCGGTGTCGTGGTGCTGCTGGTCGAAGACACCGGCCCCGGCATTCCCGCGGCCGAACGAGAACTGGTGTTACAGCCCTTTTACCGTGCGCTCGGCACCAACGTCGACGGCACGGGTTTGGGGCTGGCGATTGTGCAGGAGATTGCGCAACAGCATGGCGCGACGATCAGCATTGACGATGCTGACCGACCTGCTCACCCGAGCCTTCCCGGCACGCGCGTCACCGTGCGCTTTGTTGGGATGGCGCTCACCTGAGCGCCTGAGCACTCAGCTCAAGTGCTTGCCAACAATCCCGGCCAGTTCAAACATCGTCACCTGCGGCTTGCCGAACACCGCCAACAATTTGGCATCGGCGTTGATGGCGCGCTTGTTAGCCGCGTCTTGCAGGCCTTCAGCTTTGATGTAGTCCCAGAGCTTCTTGATGACCTGCGTGCGGGCCACCGGCTCAGCACCAATCACAGCGGCGAGCGCATCGCTCGGCTTGAGTCCGGTGCCGGGCGTGGTCTTGCGAGGCACCTTGGGTTTCGCCGCTGAGGGTACTTTTTTGGCTGCTACTTTTTTAGCAGCCACCTTTTTGGCGGCAGGTGCGGCGCCTTTGGCCGCGACTGTTTTGCCAAACGGCGTTTTCACGGTACCAGTGCGCGGCGGTCCGGCGGTCTTGCGCGGTGGGAACTTGGAGGGTGCGAATTCAAAGTTGACCTTGCCGGCTTCTGCGTCCCAGGCCAGCATGGCTTTGAACGGCCGACGCGTCCGCATCGAGACGAACTTGTCGAGCAAGTCGGTCTTGCCGGTGGCTAGCAGTTTTTGCATCTGCTCATGGTCTACCGGTTGCTGAAGAATCATGGTGCCGGTCTTGAAGTCACAGCTCGGTGTTGGCTGCTCCAGCGTCGGCACTGACTTGGCACAGACATAGTTTTTACCATGCTCGTGCACAGGGCTGCCGCACTTGGGGCAAGGGCCCATAGACAGTGTGGCGCCGAAGTCGACAATCTCGCCGGTCTCGCCGTTTTTGTCATCGCCAAAGTCAAACTCGAGCTTGTAGTTCTTGGTTTCATCATCGAACTTGATAACCATTTCAGCCGTGAACGGCCAGCCAGCTTTCGAGCGAAAACCGTCCAAAGGACCAATTTTTTTGTCCCGCAAAAATTGTTCGACTTCGGCGACTTCAAAGGTTCGTCCCGCTGGCGTTTTGCCGAACGAAAAACCACAGCCTTCCGGAGCACCGGCTGCGCCAACGCAGGTGTAGCGCCGGTAGTTTTCCTTAATGATGCCGCCGCAATTGGGGCAGGGCGCGGTGAGCGTGGCGTAGTCGCCCGGAATGGTGTCTTTGTCGTAACCCTTGGCCTTGTTGACCAGGCGTTCGGTCATGGCGGCGATGTCGGCCATGAAGCTTTCGCGGCTGAGTTGGCCCTGCTCCATTTGCTTCAGCTTGTGCTCCCATTCACCGGTGAGGTCGGCACGCGACAGCTCCTCAACACCGAGGCCGCGCAAAAGCGTCATGAGCTGAAAAGCCTTGGCCGTGGGAATCAGTTCTCGACCTTCTCGGAGCATGTATTTCTCAGCGATCAAGCCCTCGATGGTCGCGGCGCGGGTGGCCGGTGTGCCGAGGCCTTTTTCTTGCATGGCTTCGCGCAGTTCGTCGTCTTCAATGGTTTTGCCAGCGCCTTCCATGGCACCCAGCAGCGTCGCTTCAGAGTAGCGCGCGGGGGGCCGGGTTTTCAGGCCTTTCGGGTCGACCGTCTCAACGGCCACCAGTTCACCGGGTTTCACCGGCACCAAGTTTTGGCCCTTGTCGCCGTCTTTGGGTTCGGCAACTTCTGCAGCCGCTTCTTTGCCGTAAATGGCCAGCCAACCTGGCTTGACCAGCACCTTGCCCTCGGTCTTGAAGCTGTGCTGGGCGGCCTTGGTGATGCGGGTTGTCACCATGTACTCGGCGCTCGGAAAAAACACCGACAAGAAGCGTCTCACCACCAGGTCGTAGAGTTTTTGTTCGGCGTCGCTCAAGCCGCTGGGCGCTTGCAGCGTTGGGATGATGGCGAAGTGATCGCTGACTTTGGCGTTGTCAAAAATCTTCTTACTCGGCTTGATGTAGTTGCCGTTGAGGGCCACCAGCGCATGCGGCGCCAAGTGCTTCATCTCACTGCCAGCGATCATTTCGAAGGTTTGCTTGACGACCGGCACATAGTCTTCAGGCAAGGCCCGCGAATCGGTTCGTGGGTAGGTCAGCGCCTTGTGGCGTTCGTACAAACTTTGCGCAATCGACAACGTGGTCTTCGCCGAAAAGCCGAACTTGCCGTTGGCTTCACGCTGCAGCGAGGTCAAATCAAACAACATGCCGGCGGCTTGCGTGGTTGGCCGGGACTCTTCCGTGACGCTGGCTTTTTGGCCTCGCACGGCATTAGCGATAGTGAGGGCTTCAGCTTCAGACCAAACGCGATCGGCTTTGAGTTCGGCATCAGGCTCAGCGCCTTCAGCTAGATTTGCATTTGCGGTAGATTTTTTCCACTGTGGGTCGAACCACTTGCCCGGGTACTCGCCCGCCTCAGCGGCAAAGCTGGCGTGCACTTCCCAATAATTGCGGCTGACGAACTTGCGAATTTTTTCTTCACGCTCAACGACCACCGACAGCGTCGGCGTCTGCACGCGACCGACGGTGGTCAGAAAAAAACCGCCGTCACGCGAATTGAAAGCTGTCATGGCCCTCGTGCCATTGATGCCGACCATCCAGTCGGCCTCGGAGCGGCAACGGGCGGCATCGGCCAACGGCATCATTTGCTCGTCGCTGCGCAGGCTCGCGAAGCCGTCGCGAATAGCGGCTGGCGTCATCGACTGCAACCAGAGCCGTTTGACCGGATGCTTGGCTTTGGAATACTGCTGAATCAACCGGAAGATCAACTCGCCTTCGCGGCCCGCGTCACAGGCGTTGACCATGGCGCCAATGTCTTTGCGCTTGGCCAGCTTGACGATGGCGTTGAGCCGGGTCTTGGTCTTGTCGATGGGCTTCAGGTCGAAGTAAGGCGGGATCACCGGCAAGTTGGCGAAACTCCACTTGCCGCGCTTGACGTCAAACTCTTCAGGCGCCTGAATCTCGACCAAATGGCCGACCGCCGAGGTCACGATCCAATCATCGCTCTCAAAGTACTCATCGTGTTTTTCGAACTTGCCCGCCGTGGGCGTGATGGCGCGCACGATGTCTTGTGCCACTGAAGGCT
>CANCLK010000089.1 GCA_947378785.1 Comamonadaceae bacterium | reverse complement strand
AACCGCGCCGAAGCGCGGTTTTTTGAAACTATCCGAAAGGATTAGTTGTTAGCGCGAGTACCAACGACTTCAATTTCGACGCGGCGATTTTTCGCACGGCCTTCAGACGTTTTGTTGTCAGCAACTGGCTGTTTCTCGCCTTTGCCTTCAGTGTAGACGCGGTTTTTCTCGATGCCTTTAGACACGAGATAAGCCTTGACGGACTCAGAGCGCTTGACAGACAACTTTTGGTTGTAGTTGTTGCTACCGATAGAGTCAGTGTGACCAACAGCGATGATGACTTCAAGGTTGATACCCTTGATCTTCCCAATCAGGTCGTCCAGCTTGGCGCGGCCTTCTGGCTTGAGAGCTGACTTGTCGAAGTCAAAGAATGCATCTGCTGCATAAGTGACTTTGGTCGCAGCGACAGCTGGGACAACTGCCGGGGCTGCTTTAGCAACCGGAGCTGGCGCAGGTGCTGGTGCTGGTGCAGCGGCACGAGGAGCTGGAGGAACGACAACAGGAGCAGCTGGAACAATGGCGCCATCGCAACCTTTGGCCGCAGTCGCAGGAGTCCAAGCGTTACCACGCCAGCACAGGTCACCGGCACCGTTTTTCCAAGCCAGGTCGCCGGTGGCGTTGCGCCAGTTGTCGACGGATTGAGCACCCGCAACGGTAACAATCGCTGCGGAAGCAAACAACACTGCCAGTTTGTTGAGTTTCTTCATAGTTGTCCTCTAGATAGATGCCGCAGCTGAGCTGCGTTTACTGAATTACTAATTTACACGCTAAGAGTGACCATCACCCCAAGCGTTACAACTATTGTGCCATATGGATTTAGGGATTAAGCCAAGGTCGAGCCCTTGTCTCACAAGGCTCTGGCCTTTCTTCTTCTGTTTTGTTGCTGTACTGCCACAAAAGAAGACCGGCCTCAAGGCCTTAAAATGACGGGTTGCACAAACTCGACTAGCCAAGTGGTGTTTTTGCCTCATCTAAGCGTTTTTCTTATTTTGCGACTTCTCTCAGGCCCTCCATGACCCAGTTTGCCAAAGAAACCCTCCCCATCAGCCTGGAAGAGGAAATGCGGCGCAGCTACCTCGATTACGCGATGAGCGTGATCGTTGGGCGTGCGCTGCCAGACGCCCGCGACGGACTCAAGCCCGTGCACCGCCGTGTTTTGTTCGCCATGCACGAACTCAACAACGACTGGAACAAGCCCTACAAAAAGTCAGCCCGTATCGTCGGCGACGTGATTGGTAAATACCATCCCCACGGCGACAGCGCGGTCTACGAAACCATCGTTCGTATGGCGCAAGATTTTTCCCTGCGCCACCTGTTAGTGGACGGTCAAGGAAACTTCGGCTCAGTTGACGGCGACAACGCAGCGGCCATGCGTTACACCGAAATCCGCATGTCCAAGATTGCCCATGAATTGCTGGCAGACTTGGACAAAGAAACGGTTGATTTCGGCCCCAACTACGACGGCAGCGAGTATGAGCCGCTGGTCATGCCAGCCCGGTTTCCGAATTTGCTGGTCAATGGCTCGTCCGGCATTGCCGTTGGCATGGCCACCAACATTCCACCGCACAACCTGAACGAGGTGGTGGACGCCTGCCTGCACATGCTGAAGCACCCGGACGCCACCATCGATGACTTGATAGAAATCATTCCTGGCCCGGACTTCCCGACCGCCGGCATTATTTATGGCATAAATGGTGTGCGCGACGGTTACCGCACAGGACGCGGCCGTGTAGTGATGCGCGCTAAATGCCACTTTGAAGACATCGACAAAGGCCAGCGCCAATCCATCATCGTGGACGAGCTGCCTTACCAGGTCAACAAGAAAACACTGCAAGAGCGCATGGCCGAGCTGGTCCATGAGAAGAAGATTGAAGGCATCAGCCACATCCAAGATGAGAGCGACAAATCAGGCATGCGCCTGGTGATCGAACTCAAGCGCGGTGAAGTGCCGGAAGTGGTGCTGAACAACCTCTACAAACAAACGCAGCTGCAAGACAACTTCGGCATCAACATGGTGGCGCTGGTGAATGGCCAGCCCAAGCTGTGTAACCTGAAAGATTTGATCGAGGTCTTCCTGTCGCATCGTCGTGAAGTGGTCACGCGCCGCACAATCTACACCTTGCGCAAAGCCCGCGAACGCGGTCATGTGCTTGAAGGTCTGGCTGTCGCACTGGCAAATATTGACGAGTTCATTGCCATTATTCGTAACGCGCCCACACCACCCGTTGCCAGGGCTGAGCTGATGCTCAAACCGTGGGACAGCAAGTTGGTCCGCGAGATGTTGATACGCACCCGCGCTGATGGCGATGTAGTCAATGCAGACGATTACCGGCCTGACGGCCTTGAGCGCGAATTTGGCATGGGCGCTGATGGCCTGTACCGGCTGTCTGAAACCCAAGCGCAAGAAATTCTGCAGATGCGTCTGCAGCGCCTGACCGGTCTGGAGCAAGACAAGATCGTGGTGGAGTACAAGGAAGTCATGGCGGAGATCGACGATCTGCTCAACATCTTGGCCCACCCTGAACGCGTCTCTACCATCATTGGCGAGGAGCTGACAGCGGTCAAGACCGAGTTCGGCCAAACCAAAATCGGCGCCCGTCGCAGCCTGATTGAACACAGCTCGTTTGACCTGAGCACTGAAGACCTGATCACACCCACCGACATGGTGGTGACCTTGTCTCACCTAGGCTACGTCAAGAGCCAGCCCCTGAGCGAATACCGTGCGCAAAAACGCGGTGGCCGCGGCAAGCTGGCCACAGCCACCAAAGAAGACGACTGGGTCGACCAACTCTTCATCGCCAATACGCATGACTACATGCTGTGCTTTTCGAACCGCGGCCGTCTTTACTGGCTCAAGGTGTGGGAAGTTCCGGCCGGCTCACGCGGCTCGCGCGGTCGACCGATTGTCAACATGTTCCCCTTGCAAGAGGGCGAAAAAATCACGGTCGTGCTGCCATTGACTGGCGACAACCGCAGCTTCCCGGCTGACCGTTATGTCTTCATGTCGACTTCCATGGGCACCGTCAAGAAAACACCGCTGGATGACTTCAACAATCCGCGCAAGGCAGGCATCATCGCCGTTGCCCTTGACGACAACGACTACCTGATCGGTGCTGCACTGACAGACGGCAAGCACGATGTGATGCTGTTCTCTGACGGCGGCAAGGCGGTGCGCTTCGACGAAAACGACGTCCGCCCGATGGGCCGTACGGCTCGCGGCGTGCGCGGCATGATGTTGGAAGAGACTCAAAACGGCTACGGAAAACGCACCTCGATTGACGAATACACACGCCATGGGCGCGGCACCAAAGGCATGATCGCGATCCAACAAAGCGAACGCAATGGCAAAGTTGTGGCCGCCACGCTGGTGCACCCAGACGACGAGATCATGCTCATCACCGACCGCGGCGTGCTGGTTCGCACCCGCGTCAGCGAGATCCGCGAGATGGGCCGTGCCACGCAAGGCGTGACCCTGATTGGACTCGACGACGGCTCCCAATTGAGCGGCCTGCAACGCATCGTTGAAAACGACGCCTCGCTAGAAGACGGCGAACTCAGTGACAGCAACGACAGCAATGACAGCAACCCGGAAGCCACTGAATGAAGGCCATCATCACCGCCATCGCTTGCGCGACATGGGGCATTAGCGCATGGGCGCAAGTGCCACAAACGCCACCCGCAGAGTCCATCTCGCAAGCACCTTTTGCCGCCGACCCCAAGCTGGAATGGGCGACCAAGGTTGTCGCTTTGCAGCAAGGCCCTGACATGGATCGCTTGGTGACACAACTCGCCGGCGGAACGACTCAGGACATGATCAACAACTGGCAGCCGCGCTTGCAAACCAATGTGGCCAAGCCTCAGCAAGCCAAGGTCACCACCGAGTTGAATGCAGAGTTGCAAAAGTACTCCAACGAGGTCACCAAGATCATTCGTGACAAAGTTCAAAAAGTCAGTACAGACTCTTTGGTGCCGGTTTACATGGAGCGCTTTAATCTCGAAGAGATGAAGCAGATTGCCGCCTTCCTTGAGGCGCCAGCGATCCGTAAATACCAAAGCATTGCGCCAGAACTGGGCTCGATCTTTGCCGGTAAGCTGGTGGAGGCATCGCGCGCTGAGGTCATCGCAAGAGCCAAACAATTCGACGAAGCAGCAGCGCGTATCGTCGGGCCGGCCCCTGCTGCAGCCCCGGCCGCCGCAGCGCCAACGTCCACTCCAGCACCAACTCCTGCGCTTGCAAAACCAACCACACCGACGGCAAAACCCGCCAAAAAATGATTCGTCCCTACAACTTTTCGGCAGGCCCCGCAGCGCTGCCGGAAGAAGTTCTTGAACGCGCAGCAGCTGAGATGCTGGACTGGCACGGCAGCGGCATGAGCGTCATGGAAATGAGCCACCGCGGCAAAGAGTTCGTCTCGATTTATGAAGCCGCCGAAGCCGACGTGAGAGAACTACTCGCCGTTCCCAAAGAATTCAGCATCCTCTTCATGCAAGGTGGCGGCATTGCTGAGAACGCCATTGTTCCGTTGAACCTGTCCCGCGGCGAACAAGCCGATTACGTGGTCACCGGCAACTGGAGCGAGCGGTCTCAAAAAGAAGCTCGCAAGTATTGCCAAGTGAACATTGCTGCCAGCAACAGTGCCGATGGTCACACCAGCCTGCCAGCGCCTGCCACATGGCAATTGCAAGGCAACGCGCGGTATGTCCACGTGTGCACCAACGAGACCGTTCACGGCGTCGAAATCCATGAACTGCCCGACCTCAAAGCGCTCGGCAGTCAAGCCCCGTTGGTGATTGATATGTCTTCGCACATGGCTTCACGGTCGGTCGATTGGTCGCGCGTTGGGTTGGCTTACGGTGGCGCCCAGAAAAACGTCGGCCCGGCCGGCGTGACACTGGTGTTTGCCCGCAAAGACTTGCTCGGCCACGCCATGCAGCACTGCCCTTCAGCTTTTGACTACAAGATTGTTTCTGACGCTGAGTCGATGTACAACACGCCGCCCACGTACGGTATTTACATCGCCGGCCTGACCTTTCAGTGGCTGAAAAAGCAAGGTGGCATTGCGGCCATCGAACAGCGCAACATCGCCAAAGCCAAGCTGCTGTACGACTTCATTGACGACTCTGATTTCTACACCAACCGGGTCGCCAAAAACTGCCGCTCGCGCATGAACATCCCATTTTTTCTGGCGGACGACAAACTCAATGACGCTTTCTTGGCACAAGCCAAAGCGCGTGGCCTATTGCAGCTCAAGGGCTATAAAACGCTGGGCGGCATGCGCGCCAGCCTGTACAACGCCATGCCCCTGGCTGGCGTAGAAGCGCTGGTGAGCCACATGCGAGAATTCGAACAAAAACGCGCCTGACCTGGGCCAGACAACAGGACAACATGACACCCAACCTCCCTGACTTACGAATCCAAATCGACAAGCTCGACAAAGAACTGCTGGCGCTCTTGAACCAGCGGGCGCATGTGGCCGAGCAAGTTGGCGAGGTTAAAAAGCTGGAAGGCACGCCCTTCTTCAGGCCCGATCGTGTGGCCGCCGTGATTGCCAAAATTCAGCAAGCCAACACCGGCCCGCTCAAGAGCGAACACGTTGCCGCCATCTGGAACGAAATCATGTCAGCCTGCCTCGCGCTGGAGTCACCTGTTCGTGTGGCGTACCTTGGCCCCGCGGGTACCTTCAGCGAACAAGCCGCCCTGAATTTTTTTGGCGCCAGCATCGAGCACGTGTCGTGCAACAGCATCGATGAAGTCTTCCGCGCAACGGCTGGCGGCAGCGCCAACTACGGCGTGGTGCCCGTCGAAAATTCCACCGAAGGCGTGATCTCGCGCTCGCTGGATCTGTTCCTCACGTCACCGCTGCACATCATTGGCGAAACCAGTTTGTTGGTCCGCCACAACCTGCTGCGCCTGTCCGATTCCCTCGAAGGCATCGAAGTGGTTTACGCGCACCCGCAAGCGTTGGCGCAATGCCAGGGCTGGCTCACGGCGCACCTGCCCAATGCTGAACGCCGCACGGCGTCGAGCAACGCAGAAGGTGCCCGACTGGCAACCACCAACCCGGCGTGGGCCGGCATTGCCAGTGACCGTGCCGGCACGCAGTTTGGTCTGCACACGGCCTCTCACGCGATTCAAGACGACGCTTTCAACCGCACCCGCTTTGCGGTGGTCTGCCTGCCACAAACACTGCCTTCACCGCCGCCTTCAGGCAAAGACTGCATCAGCCTGATCGTCTCGGTGCCGAACCGACCCGGTGCAGTGCACGACATTCTTGGCCCACTCAAAACACACGGCGTGTCGATGACGCGCTTTGAATCCAGACCCGCCCGCTCTGGGCAGTGGGAATATTACTTTTACATTGACCTTCAGGGCCACACGTCTGAGCCGCATGTCAGTGCAGCGCTGAAAGAATTGCAGCAGCTTTGCGCCTTCTTCAAAGTGCTGGGAACCTACCCTGCCGGTGATTGAGATGACCCACCATGTATGAGCAACTCGGTCTGATCGGCTGCGGCCTGATGGGCAGCTCGTTTGCACTTGCCTTGAAACGCGCCGGCTTGGTGAAACGTGTGGTCGGCTTCAGTCCGTCAAACAGCACCACCGCACTCGCCTTGAAAATGGGCGTGATCGACGCCATTGCCAGTTCGGCCGCCGAAGCAGCCACAGGTTCTGATGTGATTTTGCTGGCGGTACCGGTGGCCGCGACCGAAGCGACGCTGATCGCCATTCAACCCGTCATTGCAGCCACTGCGTTGGTGATGGACGTTGGCTCCACCAAGCGCGATGTCGTGCACGCAGCCCAGCAAGCACTTGGCGATCGACTCCCCTGCTTCGTGCCGGCGCATCCCATCTGCGGCCGCGAAGTCTCAGGCGTGCAAAACGCATTGGTTGATTTGTACGTCGGCAAAAAAGTCATCCTCACGCCGCTGCCAGAGACCGCCTCCGTGCAACTTCAGCAAGCCAGCCAGCTTTGGAAGGCTCTGGGTTGCGTCGTCAGCGAGATGTCGCCGCAAACGCATGACGCCGCTTATGCCGCGGTCAGCCACCTGCCGCATTTGCTGGCTTTTGCCATGATGAACAGCCTGAGCGCGCAAGCTGAAGGCGAGCAATACCTGTCGCTGGCCGGCCCCGGCTTTCGCGACTTCACCCGCATCGCTGCTGGTGAGCCCGCCATGTGGCGAGACATTCTCTTGGCCAACCGGGACGAACTGCTGGCGCAATCGAGGCTGTTTCAAGCCAGCCTGCAAGCGCTTGAAAAATTGATCGAGGCCGGCGACGCTGCCTCACTGCAAGACAACATTCGTCAAGCCAGTCAGGCCCGGGCAGAGTGGCAACACACGCCAGCAGCCTCTTCCAAATAACCTCCCTGAATTCCTGAGTTCCTGACTTCCCGATTAAGGTTGGCGCTTCATGTTTGATATCGAATTTTTGGATATTCCGCCACTCACTGGCGCGCACGGCACGGTTCGCTTGCCGGGCTCTAAAAGCATCTCCAACCGTGTTCTGTTGCTGGCCGCCTTGAGCCAAGGCGAAACCGTGGTGCACGACTTGCTGGCCTCGGACGACACCGCCGTGATGCTGGCTGCGCTCAAGCAACTCGGCTGCTCGGTCGAGCAAACCGGCCACACCGCCGTCATTGGCGGCTTGGGCGGCAAGCTGCTGAATACGCAGGGCAAATTGTTCATGGGCAATGCTGGCACGGCCATGCGCCCGTTGACGGCCGCCCTCGCCCTGATGGGCGGCGACTTTGAACTCTCGGGCGTGCCCCGAATGCACGAGCGCCCCATCGGCGACTTGGTCGACGCACTGCGCCAACTCGGCTGCGGCATTGACTACTTGGGCGAAGACGGTTTCCCCCCGCTGCGGCTTCGGCCCGGACAGCTGCGGCTGGACGCGCCCATTAAAGTCCGCGGCGATGTGTCGAGCCAGTTCCTGACCTCGCTGCTGATGGCGTTGCCGCTGGTGGCCGAACGCGACATTCGCATTGAGGTCTCGGGCGAGTTGATCTCTAAACCATACATCGAGATCACGCTGAATTTGCTGGCCCGCTTCGGCATTCAGGTACACCGCGACGGCTGGCAAAGCTTCACCATTCCGGCAGGCAGCGCTTACCAGTCGCCGGGCGAAATTCATGTTGAGGGCGATGCTTCATCCGCCAGTTATTTTGTCGCGCTGGGGGCGATTGCCACCGGTGCAGATCCGAGCCACAGCATTGAAGTTTGGGGCATCGGCTCTGGCTCGATTCAAGGCGACATTCGCTTTGTAGAAGCCGCGCAGCTGATGGGCGCCAAGATTGAAAGTAGTCCCAACTCCCTGAAAATTTCCCGCGGTGCTTGGCCACTCAAAGCCATCGACCTCGATTGCAACCACATCCCCGACGCGGCCATGACACTCGCCGTCATGGCGCTGTATGCCGACGGGCAAACCACGCTGCGCAACATCGCCAGCTGGCGCGTCAAAGAAACTGACCGCATCGCCGCCATGGCCTGCGAGCTGCGTAAGCTAGGTGCTGAGGTTGAAGAAGGCGCGGACTTCATCCGCATCACACCGCCGCGGCAATGGCACAGTGCCGCCATTCACACCTACGACGACCACCGCGTGGCCATGTGTTTTTCGCTGGCCGCCTTCAACCCGGCCCGCCTGCCGGTGCGCATTCTGGACCCGAAATGCGTTGCCAAGACCTTCCCGGATTACTTTGAAACCCTGTTCTCAGTGGCCCAAGCCCGGCCGGCCGATATTCCGGTGCTCAGCATTGACGGCCCCACCGCTTCCGGCAAAGGCACGCTGGCAGCGGTGGCCGCCCACCGGCTCGGCTACCACTACCTCGACTCCGGCGCGCTCTACCGCTTGGCGGCCTTTGCAGCCAGCCGCGCAGGCGTCGCCCTGAGCGACGCGAACGGCGTTGCCGCCATCGCCGCCACCCTGCCCGTGCGCTTTGTCGGCGACCAGATTTTGCTGGCTGGTGAGGACGTGTCCGACGCCATCCGCACTGAAAGTGCCGGCATGGCGGCGTCACAGGTGTCGGTTCACCCGCCAGTACGCGCCGCGCTCCTAGCGCTGCAACGCGGCTTTCGGCAGCTGCCCGGTCTGGTTGCCGATGGCCGTGACATGGGCACCGAAATCTTCCCCGATGCCACGCTCAAAGTCTTCCTCACGGCGAGCGCCCTGCACCGCGCCGAGCGCCGGCATAAGCAGTTGATTTCAAAGGGTATTTCAGCTACACTCGCCGACATTGAAAAGGATCTGGAAGCCCGCGATCTGCGTGACTCATCACGCAAAAGCGCTCCCTTGAAACCCGCTCAAGACGCCAAGCTACTAGACAATTCTGAGATATCGATTGAATCATCAACCGATATTTTGATTGACTGGTGGCGCAGCACCCGGCCCATCTGAAGCTTCTTCAGCTGGTTCATCACTTAACCCGCGGTCTTCTCCAAGGCCGCACCAAACCGCCGTAGTCAGCTCTAAAAACGATAGCAATTCCGCTGTCGGAACACTGTTCTATGGATTAGGAAACTCAATGTCTGAATCTTTTGCCGCCCTATTTGAAGAATCTCTCAAGCGCTCTGAAATGCGCACGGGCGAGGTTATTACCGCTGAAGTCATTCGCATCGACCACAACCACGTTGTCGTCAATGCCGGACTGAAATCCGAGGCCTATGTGCCTCTCGAAGAATTCAAAAACGACCAGGGCGAACTCGAAGTTCAGGTCGGCGACTTTGTGGCTGTGGCCATCGACTCGGTCGAAAACGGTTACGGCGACACCCTGCTGAGCCGCGACAAAGCCAAGCGCTTGGCATCGTGGATGAGCTTGGAAAAAGCCCTCGAATCCGGCGAATTTGTCACTGGTCAGACCAGCGGCAAAGTCAAAGGTGGCCTGACCGTTCTGGTCAACGGCATCCGCGCTTTCCTGCCAGGCTCACTCATCGACACACGCCCTATCAAGGACTTGACTCCCTACGAGAACAAGACCATGGAGTTCAAGGTCATCAAGCTCGATCGCAAGCGCAACAACGTCGTGTTGTCACGCCGCGCAGTGGTCGAAGCCAGCATGGGCGAAGAACGCGCCAAGCTGATGGAAACCCTCAAAGAAGGCTCCGCTGTCAAAGGCGTCGTCAAGAACATCACCGAATACGGTGCGTTCGTTGACCTCGGCGGCATTGACGGTCTGCTGCACATCACCGACATGGCATGGCGCCGTGTCCGTCACCCAAGCGAAGTGGTGACAGCTGGCCAAGAAATCGTGGCCAAGATCCTGAAGTTCGACACCGAGAAAAACCGTGTCTCACT
>CANCLK010000088.1 GCA_947378785.1 Comamonadaceae bacterium | reverse complement strand
CATGCCTTGATGACAGACTCCCAAGACTGGTGGCCTGCGGACTACGGCCATTACGGCCCGTTCTTCGTCCGCATGGCTTGGCACAGTGCCGGCACGTACCGCATTGGCGATGGCCGTGGCGGTTCGGGCTTCGGCACACAACGCTTTGCGCCGCTCAACAGCTGGCCTGACAACGTCAGCCTCGACAAAGCGCGCCGCCTGCTCTGGCCTATCAAGCAAAAATACGGCCGCAAAATCTCTTGGGCTGACCTGATCGTTCTCACCGGCAATGTCGCGATGGACTCGATGGGTCTGCAGACCATCGGCTTTGCGGGCGGTCGTGAAGACGTCTGGGAACCAGGTCAAGACATTTACTGGGGCCCTGAAGACACGTGGTTGGGCAACGAGCGCTACACCGGCGACCGTGAGCTTGAGCAACCACTGGGCGCTGTCCAAATGGGCTTGATCTACGTGAACCCCCAAGGACCGGACGGCAACCCCGACCCCGTGGCTGCCGCACGCGATATCCGCGAAACCTTCTTGCGCATGGCGATGAATGACTATGAAACCGTGGCACTCTGCGCCGGCGGTCACACCTTCGGCAAAACCCACGGCGCTGCGTCTGAAGACTACAAAGGTCCAGAGCCTGAAGGTGCCGGCATTGAAGAACAAGGCCTCGGCTGGAAGAGCAGCTTTGGCAGCGGCAAAGGCGTCGACACCATCTCCAGCGGCCTGGAAGGCGCATGGACACCGACCCCGATCACATGGGACAACAGCTACTTCGACACCTTGTTTGGCTACGAGTGGGAACTCACCAAGAGCCCTGCTGGCGCGCACCAGTGGAAGCCAAAAGACGGCGCGGGTGCCGGCACGGTGCCTGATGCCCACGACCCCTCAAGAAGCCATGCACCGTTCATGGCGACGACCGACCTCTCATTGAGAATGGACCCGGCCTACGAGAAAATTTCCCGCCACTTCCACCAGAATCCTGCGGAATTTGCTGACGCTTATGCCAACGCTTGGTACAAACTGACGCACCGTGACATGGGCCCGATCTCTCGCTACCTGGGTTCGATGATCCCCGCCGAGCCACAAATCTGGCAAGATCCGGTTCCAGCGGTTGACCATGCTTTGGTCAGCGAGCAAGACGTTGCGGCCTTGAAGACCAAAATTCTGGCCTCCGGCCTGACGATTTCCCAGCTGGTCACCACCGCTTGGGCATCGGCTGCCACTTTCCGCGGCAGTGACAAACGCGGTGGCGCTAATGGCGCGCGCATTCGTCTGGCACCGCAGAAGGACTGGGAAGTCAACCAACCGGCGGAACTGTCCAAGGTTCTGCAAAAGCTGGAAGTCATCCAAAAGGACTTCAACGCGGCCCAGTCGAACGGCAAGAAAATCTCGATGGCTGACTTGATCGTTCTGGGCGGTTCCGCCGCCGTGGAGGCCGCAGCTAAAAAGGGTGGCAATGACATCAAAGTGCCGTTCTCACCGGGCCGTACCGACGCGACACAAGAGAACACCGATGTGGACTCCTTCGCCGTGCTGGAGCCGTCTGCTGACGGCTTTCGTAACTTCATCAAGAAAGGCCATTCGCGTCCTGCGGCAGAGCTGCTGATTGATCGCTCTAACCTGCTGACCCTGACCGCGCCCGAGATGGCGGTGTTGATCGGTGGCCTGCGCGTTCTGAACGCCAACTTTGGTCAATCCAAAAACGGCGTCTTCACCCAGCAAAGCGAGACCTTGAGCAATGACTTTTTCGTCAACCTGCTCGACATGGGAACGACCTGGAAGAAGTCCGCCACCGATGACGGCGTGTTGGAAGGCCGTGCTGGCGCAGCGGGCTCAGTCAAGTGGACGGGCACGGTCGTCGACCTGGTCTTCGGTTCGAACTCGCAGCTCCGCGCCCTCGCGGAAGTCTACGCATCCAGCGATGCGAAGCCGAAGTTTGCGCATGACTTCGCAGCCGCTTGGACCAAGGTGATGAACTTGGATCGCTTCGACTTGGCGTGATTGCAAGAGGATATGACTTAACGGTCATGTCCTCCGCAGCCTGTTAAGCAGCCTTTACCGAGCCCGGGACAACCCGGCGCAAGGTAGAGGCTGTTTGCGTTCGGGCGCCTCTAGAATGCTCGCATGGTGTCACGCAGCAGATTAGTCCCTCTCATTGTGGCCAGCCCACTTTTCCTGCAAAACCTCGACACCTCGGTCATGGCCACGGCCTTGCCCAGCATCGCAGACTCTCTGCAGGTGCCGCCGCTGCACTTGAACCTGGCCATCACGTCCTACTTGTTGAGTTTGGCCGTGTTCATCCCCATCAGCGGATGGCTCGCCGACCGCTTCGGTGCCAAGCGGGTGTTTTGTCTGGCGATTGCACTTTTTTCGCTGGGATCGGCCCTGTGCGGCGTCGCCAACTCGCTGCCCGAACTGGTCATTTTTCGGATTCTTCAAGGCATGGGCGGCGCGATGATGGTTCCCGTTGGACGCTTGATCTTGCTGCGCGCTGTGCCCCCCTCGGAAATCGTCTCGGCCATGGTGTGGTTCACCGTGCCGCCCGTGATTGGCCGCATGGTCGGGCCGCTGGTGGGGGGCGCCATCGTCTCAATGGCGTCTTGGCGCTGGATCTTTCTCATCAACATCCCCTTTGGCGTGGTGGCGGTCTTACTGGCCATGGTGTTTGTGGAAGACACGCATGAGGCCGCGACACCGGTTCCGTTCGACACCCAAGGTTTTTTGCTACTGGCCTTTGGCTTGAGTGCGCTGCTAGGGGCTCTGGAAATAGCCGGCAAGGCGCTGGCACCCGGTTGGGTGTCATGGCTGGCCACGGGTCTGGGTTCGCTTGCGCTCTGGCGCTACTATGTGCACAGCCGCCGTCAGGCCCATCCGATCATTGACTTGAGCATCTTGCGTTTTCAGACGTACCGGGCGAACGTCATGGGCGGCACGCCGCTGCGCATTGCCATCGGTGCGTCACCTTTTCTGCTGCCGCTCATGCTGCAACTGGGCTTTGGCCTCTCGCCACTGACATCGGGCGCGCTCACGGTGGCCACGGCCATTGGCGCGCTGGGAACACGGGCCGTGATGAAGCGAGCGATTCACGGCTTTGGCTTTCGCCAACTCATCCTCGGTGCGACGGTTCTGACCAGCGTGTCGTACATGAGTTATGGGCTGTTCAATCCAACGACCTCGCATCTGCTCATGTTCTGCGTGATGATTCTGGGCGGCTTGGTCAACTCGCTCGGCATGATCGCCTTGACCACCCTGGGATTTTCAGATGTCCCCAAACCCCACATGAGCCACGCGACGACCCTGTCGGCGATGGCCCAACAACTCTCATTGAGTTTGGGGGTTGTCCTCGGTGCCTCTTTGGTCAGTGCGGCGTCTTGGTGGCATGGCGGCGATATGGTGCACCTGCATGCAGAGGACTTTTCGCCGGCATTTTTTGTGATCGGACTGATGACCCTGCTGTCGCTGCTCTCATTCTGGCGATTGGACCCCAAAGAGGGTGCCGGACTGCGCTAATCGCAGGTGGCCGGATCGCTGAAGTAGGCATCTGGACCCGACACCTTGAAGCGCGCCAAGTAGCAGCCATACCGAGTGCTCCATGTGAAGGCGGTATCGTCAGCCAACAAGGCCGGCAAGATGCTCAACGTGCCTTCGGCCACATTGATGTCTGCCCTGCCAGTGGCACGCAAAACGCCCTCCAACAGCAGCATGTCTGACAAAAGATAGCCCGCAAAGCTGGAAGGCGTTGCCGTCAGCGCTGCGATTTTTTCATGGCTCAGCCCGGCCATTGTGGTGATGGCTGCGGTGATATCTTGGGTCCGCAATGGATCGACCGATCCGGTTTTTCCTGCAACCAACAGCCTCACCGCCGGCGCCACACCCCGCGTGACCGGTCGACTGATCGCGGTCAGTGTCGTCAGCGGACCCAGCGTCGCGGCCATGCCGCTGAACTTGTCGTCCAGCCAACGCCGGGCCGTCTGAAGATCTTGCGCAGACATCGGCTGCAAATCGCATGACGCCAACGCCGATTGACGCAAGGTCGCGCACAGCTCCTGGTGCCAAGCCTTTTGACCCAGCGCTTGACCGTAGGTGGTGCGCTCGCCGGCTATTTGAAAACTACCGCCGCCGATGTCAAGCACATGGCTGGTCGTCAGGCGCCGGCCAAGCACTTGCCGTGCAGACGCATAGGCGTCAGCGCCCTCGACTGATTGCGGCATCACCAGCACAGCCACGCGCGTCTCTGCCTGCAAGCGCGCCATCAGCGCCGCGGTGTCCCCGGCAGCTTGCTGCCAAGCCAAGCGCCAAGCTGAAAAAGCCCCCGCGACGCGATCACACGCGGCAGGAAATCCCGCTTCAAGGGGTAAATTTCTCAGCGCAGCAACCGTGGCTGCCAAGGTCTCGTCAAGACCACGGCCTGCCCACAACGGGGTCAGGTAATCGATGTCAACGTGGGCCTCGGCAGCGCTGTTGGACGCCCCAACACGAACACCCGATGAGCCGATGTCAAAGGCTATCCGGCACGTTGGATCAGCGTGAGCCGCGAGTCCAGCCAAGCCGAGCGCAAGCCCCAACGCCCAGCCGCGAATAGCCGTCCTCACGATCATCGGTCTGCCGTGGTGCTAGAAATATCAGAGATGCAGGTAGCCCATCGCACCGACCACCAAGCCCACACCCGTGGCACCGAAAACGCCAAACAGCATCCAGCGCTTACGTGTCAACAAGGTGATGGCGGCCAAAGCAATCGCAATTTGCAGCAAGGTCGTGGCCAATGCCCAGCGCTCGTGCACATGCATCTCCATCTCGCTGCTCTTGTTGGCTTTATCGACATCGGCTTCCAGCTTTTCAGCCTGCGTTTTGATCTCGGCTTTTTCAAGTTGATAACGATCAACGGCCAGCTTGAATTTTTGCTGCGCCTCACCGCTGGTCAACACCACGGAGAGCTCGGCCAAGTTTTGTTTGTTGCTCTTGGCCTGGTAGTAATTCCACTGGTTCGAAGCCGCCGTCTTGACAATCGAGGCTTCGTTTTTGTACAGCAGCGCCGCATTTTGTGAATGCCCACCGAGGTAGCCAAAAATAGCCCCCACGGTAGACAGAACCGCGGTTAAAACCGCCAGCCGGGACGTGAAGTTGTCGCCGCCGTGTTGCGCCACATGCTCCACCTCGTGGTCATGTGGCCCATGCACATGAAATCCGTGTCCTGACATAAAGGTCTCCTGGTGTTGATTGAAGGCCGGCCCCAACGCGTGAAGCTCATCAGCTGCCCGCACGGTTTATACACCGGCGGCAGCACTGCCCAAATCATTCAAGATCAATGGCGGATATTTTTGTCTAACCAGCCCGCCAGCCAAGCGCCAATCTTCAGGCTGTGTTTGTCCTGCATCAGCATGTGCGAGGCACCCGGCAAACCAACATCCCCCAACACCACCATTTCCGCTTTGCCGCCAGCTTGGTTGGTGGCGGCCACAAACTCGCGGCAGGCTTTCAAACGCGGTGCCCAGCGCGGCGCTTGGTCCACGTAGTCGCCCCACAACACCAAAATCGGCATGCCGAGGTAGGGCTTCAAGTCAGCCGTGGCGGCAGGGCAAGCCCCGGGTTCAATCGCCACAATCCCCGCGATACCACGCGTGTCGAGGGCAGCCGTCTGAAACGGGAAAATGCCTGATTGCGAGTGGCTGACCAAGACCGCGCCGTTCAGCTTCTGCGCCAGTTCGGACAGAGCCGGAACCGTTGGGTTCGGCGTTGGCAATGCGTTCAGCCAGTCCGGCACCATCTGCTTCCAAAACTCAGCCTGCGCTTCCAGAGGAAACTGCATGCCCGGGAAAACCTCCGGGTACTTCGGGCCAAAGCGAAAGATCGCCCAGGCCCCTTCTTGCGCCGCACCAAAAATTTGCGGCAAGGTCTCTGGCGCGGCCTTGCCCGCCTTGACCTGAACGATGGCCGACGGGTCTGCCGCAGACCGGCCGCGCGAGACTTGGTCAATCACGTAAGTCGGAAATCCGCGCCGCACAAACAACTCGTCCCAGCCCATCCGGCCGTCCGGTGTGGACTCCCACGTTTTGCCCGTCAGGCAACAACCGTGGATGAACACCAGCGGACGACGCACCGCCTCAACCGGCACCTGGTAACGCACATACATCTGCTCAACCGCAATCGTTCCCGCCGGCGCATAGGCCGGCAAGAGGGACAAATGGCTGGAGCTGACGTTGCGACCACCGACAAAAAAGCTGCCCTGCTTGGCAATGCTTAGCGGGCCTTCATCCAGATGTTGAGCACCGGGGGCAGCGCACCCACTCAAGCCGAGCATGGCTGCAGCCAGCAGCAAAATAGCTGTGATTTTTGTCATCTTGTCTCCTTTGTGTTGAACCCACACCAAGTCATCAAGCCAGTGACTTTGGCACGGCCACGATAGTAGCCGGTTCATGCGCAGGTCACCGACACGCCGGGCTTGTCAAGCAAGATCAGTGAGCGACCCGATGTGCCACCTGCTTCAACTCCTCTAGCAGCAGATCGATATCAATCGGCTTGACGATGTGTTGGTCAAAGCCCGCGTCATGGGCTCTGGCAATGTCTTGTGCTGTGCCGTACCCGGTCACCGCAACCAGTCTTGCGGCTGACTGCTTCGGTATCGATTTGAATTGGCGCGCCAAGGTGTAGCCGTCCATGTCGGGCAGGCCGATGTCCAAAATGGCGACATCAAACCGCTTTTGCTTGGCCTGTTGCAAGGCCTCTTGTCCGGTGTGGGCCATGACCACCCGGTGACCCTCAAACTCCAGAAACATCGCCAGCGGTTGCGCGGCATCCCGGTTGTCGTCGACCAACAAGATGTCCAATGACTTGGCCTCTGTTACACACTGAGCCTGAGCCTGAGCCTGAGCCTGAGCCTGAGCCTGAGCCTGAGCCTGAGCCTGGTCCAGCAGCGGCAAGGTCACGCTGAAGGTACTGCCGTGGCTCAGCCCGGCGCTGTACACGCTGACTTGGCCGCCGTGCGCTTCGACCATGCTCTTGACCAAAGACAAGCCCAAGCCCAAGCCGCCCATCACGCCGTCTGTGCTGCGCTTGGCTTGCACGAATATTTCAAACACACTAGCGGCCATCTCGGGCGAGATGCCGATCCCGTTGTCTTGCACACTCAAACGCGCTTGGTTGTCGGTCAACGACATCGCCAACGTCAAGGTCAACACGCCTTTGTGCGGTGTGTAGCGTGCCGCATTCACCAGTAAATTGGTGACCACCTGCACCAAGCGGGTTTTGTCGCCCAGTACCCAGACTGGCGAAGTTGGCAAGTTCAAGACCAGCTGGTGCTCGCGGTGCTCGACAAGGTCACTCACTTGTTCTACTGCGGCGTGTATCTTGGCAACCAAGTCAACAGGCGCCTTTTCGATCACAACTTGCCCTCGGGTCACCCGAGAGACGTCCAGCAAGTCACTGATCAAGTGCTCCATGTGCGCTGCTTGGCGGTGGATGATGTTGGCGTTCTCCGTCAGGCCCTGCTGATCCAGCGCGGGATGGACCAACAGTCGAGCCGCCGAACTGATGCCCGACAAGGGGTTGCGCAGCTCGTGGCCGAGCATGGCCAAAAAGTCGTCTTTGCGTTTTGCCGTTGCAGCGGCCAGCGCCGCCAGCTTGATTTGTGCATTCCTGTGCTTTTCGCCGAAAAAACTGATTGTTAGCCCAAGAACCAGGAACATCACGATTTGCAATTGTTGGTAGAGATCGATCGGCCCACCCCAACGGAAGCCAACGATGTAAAAGCCAGTCAATAGTGACAGGAGTGTCGCCAGCAACGCGGGTCGAAGTCCACCATAAACCGCCCCAATCACGATTGGCATCGTGATCCCCACCAAGGGGGGAGGGCCTTGCAAGTAGGGCGAGAAGAGCGCATTCACCGCGAGCACCCCAGCCAAACCCAAGAGCACCGCGGCATAAGGCTTCCAACCAGCCTGTGGCCCTGGCTGGGCGACGAACCCATTTTGTGACTGGCGGCGTTCACGGGTGAGGTGCGTTGAGGCCATCTTCAAATCAAAAGTCTTTTAATCGTTTAAAAACATTACTTAAATCAATGTTGAGTTTATAACGATATTCAAAAAGACGGTCAACTATGACCGTCCTGCCAGCGCTTATTGACAGCTGGCGGGCAGGTATTTGGCCTCGATGCCAGCGTCTCCGGTCGGCGCAGCGCAAACCCAGGCAATCTGCCCAGTGGCCGTGGTGTAGGTTCCGGTCAAGGTCAGCGTCTTGTCCAACAGACGTGGGTCGAGCTGGCCGGTCACCGTGATGACGCCGACAGAGGTCGTGCCATCGCCGGTGCCAAGGGTGTAGACCACCGACTTCACATACTGGGAGGCCTGGGTCTCCAACACCAAGTTAGCGGTGGCCGGCATGACGCCGTGGGTTTGTACGCTCTCCGTGACCGCCAACTTCGCGGCACCGGCCGCCAAAATCAATTCAGAGACCTTGGCGCGCACCGTGTAGTCCTGATAGCGCGGCAAGGCCACAGCGGCCAAGATGCCAATGATCGCGATCACGATCATCAACTCGATCAGGGTGAAACCTTTGACACTTTTTGGCACGAAACGATGCATGGAAAACCTCCTTGGAAAATGACAGGCGAGACGCTGTTTGGCGTCTTTATGAACGCAGTGGAAGGAGTATCGACCATGAACGCACAAAGCACGGCTTGGGCCGTGCTTTGGAGGGGTTCAAGAGGAAGAAAAACTCAGGCGGCAGCGTCGCCACCTGTGTGTGCGCGGCTCAGCCATTTGCCCAGCGCCACCACCAACAACGCTCCCACAATGCCGGCAATCGTGACCGACTGCGAGCTCATCACGCCCAAGTACGAGGTCACGGCTGGGTCGGTCAACAGCATTTCGCCGGCCAAGAAACCGAGCAAGGCCGCACCAATGGTGATGATGATGGGAAAGCGCTCCATGACCTTGGTCAGCAGCGTTGCGCCAAAAATAATCAGCGGAATGCTGACCAGCAGACCGAGCACCAGCAAAGGCACATCGCCCTTGGCAGCAGCGGCAACGGCCAACACGTTGTCCAGACTCATGACCAGGTCGGCAATCAGGATGGTGCGAATGGCCGCGGCCATGCCATTGATCTCTTTGCCTTCGCCGTCGCCTTCTTCTTCACCGCGCAGCAAGTCAACGCCGATGTAGACCAGCAGCACCGCGCCAATGAGTTTGAGGAAAGGCAGGGTCAGCAGTTGAATGGCGACGATGGTCAGCACAATCCGCATGACGATGGCCGCGGCACTGCCCCAAAAAATAGCTTTGCTGCGCTGTGAAGGTTGCAGCGTGCGGGCGGCCATGGCGATGACCACGGCGTTGTCGCCAGACAAAACAATGTTGGCCAACACGATGGAGCCAAAAGCACTCCAAAAAATAGGTGAGGCGAGGTCTAATCCGAAAAACATAGCGTGCTCCGTTGTTATAAATTTAAAAAGCGCTTAAAGCGCTTTATTGGATGTGCGAAGAGTGTAGGCCCCCACGGGCCATAGACTCGTCCGTATTAGCCCTTACCCTTGGCTGACAAAAAAACGGGCCCCACGGGCCCGTTTTGATCAGCGCTGAGCACGATGGCTCAACGTGATGCTTAGAGCAAAGCTTTCAGCAGCTTGGCCATCTCGGAGGGGTTGCGCGTGACCGTGAAGCCGCAGGCTTCCATGATCGCCAGCTTGGCATCTGCCGTGTCGGCACCGCCAGAGATCAGCGCACCCGCATGACCCATGCGCTTGCCGGCGGGAGCCGTCACGCCTGCGATAAAACCGACGATCGGCTTCTTCATGTTGGCTTTGCACCACAAAGCCGCTTCGGCTTCGTCTGGACCGCCGATTTCGCCAATCATGATGACGGCGTCGGTGTCCGGGTCGTCATTGAAAGCGCGCATCACATCGATGTGTTTCAGGCCGTTGATCGGGTCGCCACCAATGCCGACGGCGCTGGACTGGCCCAGACCGATTTCGGTCAACTGAGCGACCGCTTCGTACGTCAAAGTACCGGAACGCGAGACCACACCAATGCGACCCTTGCGGTGGATGTGACCGGGCATGATGCCGATCTTGATCTCGTCAGGCGTGATCAGACCCGGGCAGTTAGGGCCGAGCAGCAGCGTGCGCTTGCCGCCAGCGGCTTCTTTGGCTTTCATGCGGTTGCGCACTTCCAGCATGTCGCGGACAGGGATGCCTTCGGTGATGCAAATGGCCAAGTCGAGGTTGGCTTCAACCGCTTCCCAGATGGCGGCCGCAGCGCCTGCCGGCGGCACGTAAATCACCGACACCGTGGCACCGGTGGCATTGGCAGCCTCCGACACGTTGGCGTAAATCGGGATACCTTCGAAATCTTCGCCAGCTTTCTTCGGGTTCACCCCTGCCACGAAGGCATTGCGGCCGTTCGCGTAGTCGCGGCACATGCGCGTGTGGAACTGACCGGTCTTGCCGGTGATGCCTTGGGTGATGACTTTGGTGTCTTTATTGATGTAGATCGACATGTTTTTTTCCTTCGGCTTTAGGCGTGGCTGACGGCTTTGACGGCGGCTTGCGCAGCGTCGGCCATGGTGTCAGCGGCGATGATGGGCAGACCCGACTCGGCCAGCATTTTCTTGCCGAGGTCTTCGTTGGTGCCCTTC
>CANCLK010000087.1 GCA_947378785.1 Comamonadaceae bacterium | reverse complement strand
AAACGCCCATACTTATCGGCTGTAAATTTTTAATGATCCTGACTTCGCTTAGCCGCTTTTAGCCGCTTTGCTTGTCGTTCGCTGTAATCAGCTGAGCCTCGAATTATATACCGGTTTTTAAAGCCGTGTCAAATAATTTTGAAGTTTTTTCTCATCTGCTAACGTTGCTTGGTTCTATTGAACCCGGCTTGCCGTCATCAGCTGAGCCAGCAATCATATCACCGCTTTTGATGGCTCGCAATTATTTCTTGTAGATAAATCCTCTTCTCTGCGTAAAGCTCCTCCTCCACTGACTGTCGCGTCTAAGCGCAAAGGCACATTCGCCGATGCCACCTCGGACTACAACCTTGACTGATCTAGAACGCGCCAACAAATCACTTGCACCGCCATAGACGGGGTCTTCGCTCTTACCGGGATAATGTGCCCTCTATATGGCACTCATTACCCTCCTGGACGCCCAACTCGCTTTTGGGCACGTCGCACTGCTAGACCACGCAGATTTTTCTCTCGAAACCAACCAACGAATCGGTCTGATTGGCCGTAACGGCACGGGCAAGTCGTCCTTGTTAAAAATCCTCGCCGGTTTTGACAAACCTGATGACGGCACCTTGCAGCTTCAACAGAATTTGCGCATCGCCTACGTGCCGCAGGAACCCAGCCTTGACCCGCATGCCACCGTCTTCAACGCTGCCAGCGCGGGACTGGCTCGCACGCGACACGTCGTGGAGCAATACCTCGCCGCTGACGAACACACCGACCTCGACGCTTTGCAGTCTGAGATTGAGGCATTGGACGGCTGGAACTGGGAGCAACGTGTCGAGGAAACCCTGCACCGCTTGCACCTCGACAAAGATGCGATCGTCGGCTCGCTGTCAGGAGGCACCAAAAAACGCGTTGCTTTGGCTCAGGCCTTGGTTGCAAAACCTGATGTTCTTTTGTTAGATGAACCGACCAACCATCTGGACCTCGACTCCATCGCTTGGCTGGAAGACCTGCTGGTCAACTTCAACGGCAGCATCATCACCATCACCCACGACCGCGCCTTTTTGGACCAGGTCGCCAACGTGATCGTCGAGCTTGATCGTGGCAAGCTGCGAAGCTACCCCGGAAACTTTGCTCAATACCTGATCACTAAAGAAGATCGGATGGCACAGGAAGCTGTGATCAACGCCAAGGCTGACAAGCTGCTGGCACAGGAAGAAATCTGGATTCGCAAAGGCGTCGAAGCCCGCCGCACGCGCAGTGTGGCGCGCATCGGCAGGCTAGAAGCGCTGCGCGACACACGCTCGGCCAGACGTGATGCGGTTGGCCGGGTCAACCTAGATGTGTCCAGCGGCGAAAAGAGCGGCAAGATCGTTGCGGAGCTAACCGATGTCTCCCTCAGCTTCGGCCATCCGGGCGCTGAGAAAATGATCGTCAACCGATTCACTGGGACCTTGCTGCGCGGAGACAAAATTGGCTTGCTCGGCCCGAACGGTGCCGGCAAGACCACCTTGCTCAAACTCATCCTCGGTGAATTGCAGCCTGACGTGACAACGCCGCCCGGCAAGATTCGCCAGGGCGCCAATTTGCAAGTGGCGTACTTTGACCAAATGCGCGATGCGCTCGACCTTGACGCCACGCTCGAAGACTTCATCAGCCCCGGCAGCGAATGGGTCGAGATCAATGGCCAGAAAAAACATGTCAAGAGCTACCTGACGGACTTCTTGTTCTCGCCAGCTCGCGCCAATTCTCCTGTTCGAACGCTCTCGGGCGGCGAACGCAACCGCTTGTTGTTGGCCCGCCTTTTCGCCCGTCCAGCCAACGTGCTGGTGCTCGATGAACCAACGAACGATCTGGACATTGACACCCTCGAACTCTTGGAAGACTTGCTGCAGAACTACGAAGGCACCGTATTTTTGGTCAGCCACGATCGCCGCTTTCTGGACAACGTGGTCACCAGCACGATCGCCTATGAAGGCACACCAGAAAACCCGGGCTTTTGGCGTGAATACGAAGGCGGCGTGACCGACTGGATCACGCAATCCAAGCGCGCTGCGCAGATCAACGGGGGCGGCAAGTCACCCACGGCGGCCAAGCCAGCACCCCCTAGCAAGGCGACGCCAACGGCAACAAAAGCTGACACCGACTCACCCAAGAAAAAGCTCAGCTACAAAGATCAACGCGAGTTAGACGTTTTACCCGCATTGATACAGCAGCTTGAATCGCAACAAAAGGCGATCGAGCAGGAGCTCTATGACGGCACGCTTTATACCCGTGACGCCAAGAGGGCGGCCGAACTCAATGCCCGCAACACCAAGCTTGAAGAAGATCTGATGACGGCACTGCAGCGCTGGGAAACCCTGTCCTAAACTCGTATGTCATCGCCCAGCACAGCTCCAGCCCCCAACCAAGCCCCTCATGACGCCCTCACCTGAAGCTGCTCCGATCGCCAACCACTCGGCAGTCGTAGCACCGGCCGTCGTTCAGTCAGTTTGGGGGCCACTGAAAATTCCTGTGTTCCGGATGCTGTGGGGCACTTGGTTGGCCGCCAACATTTCCATGTGGATGAATGACGTTGCCGCGGCTTGGATGATGACATCCTTGACCACGTCACCGATCTGGGTTGCACTGGTGCAAACAGCTTCAACCTTGCCCGTGTTCCTGCTGGGCTTGCCGAGCGGGGCTCTGGCCGACATCCTGGATCGCCGTCGGTACTTCATCATCACGCAGTTCTGGCTGGCCGGTACGGCGGTGGTCTTGTGCGTGGCGGTGTTGCTCGATGTCATCACGCCGCCCCTCTTGCTGGCACTGACATTTGCCAACGGCATTGGCCTAGCCATGCGCTGGCCGATTTTTTCCGCGCTGATCCCGGAAGTCGTGCCGCGGCCGCAATTGCCCACCGCGCTCGCCCTCAACGGCGTGGCCATGAATGCGTCGCGCATCATCGGCCCCTTAGTCGCCGGGGCCTTGATCGCCAGCGCGGGGACTGCCTATGTCTTTGTCCTGAACGCCGTGTTATCCGTGTTCTCTGGTTTCGTCATCATGCGTTGGCGGCGCGAGCATTCGCCCAGCCCGCTGGGTCGTGAGCGCTTGCTCAGTGCCATGCGCGTGGGCATGCAGTTTGTCAGCCAGTCGGCCCGCCTGCGCTCTGTATTTGTTCGGGTCGCGCTGTTCTTTCTGCATTCAACTGCGCTGCTCGCGCTCTTGCCCTTGCTTGCCCGAAGGTTGGTCGGTGGCGACGCCGGCACCTTCACGTTGCTGCTGGCCTCCATGGGTGCAGGCGCCATCACGGTGGTGATGTTATTGCCGCAAATTCGACGATTTTTGTCCGGCAACCGGCTGGTGATGACCGGCACCCTGTTGCAGTCCTTTGCCACATTGGTCATGGCCTTTGCCCCCAATGTTTACGTCGCCGTTCCGGCCATGTTTTTGGGCGGTATGGCGTGGCTCTGTACCGCCAATAGTCTGAGCGTTTCAGCGCAAATGGCGCTGCCCGACTGGGTCCGAGCGCGCGGCATGTCGATGTACCAAATGGCCATCATGGGCGGCAGTGCGCTTGGCGCCGCACTATGGGGACAGGTCGCCACCGTGAGTTCTTTGACGGTGAGTCTGCTGATTGCAGCTGTGACCGGCAGCGTCGCCATGTTTTTAGCGATACGCCGAATGAAAGACTCTGGGCAAGAAGAAGACCTGACGCCATCGCGTGAGTTCAAAGTCCCGGTGGCCCAAACCGCGCCTCTCACCGGCCACGTTGTCGTGACTTTCGAATACCGTATCGACCCAGCACGCGCCGCGTCTTTTGTCGCCCTCATGCAGCAAAGTCGGCGTAGCCGGCTGCGCCAAGGCGCCCTCAGCTGGGAGTTACTGCATGATTTAGGCGAACCTGGCCGCTATGTCGAACAGGTCGTCGATGAATCTTGGACTGAGCACTTGCGGCGCTTTGACCGGGTCACAGCGGCAGACGTCGCCTTGCGCGACCGTAAACTCGCATTTCATGTGGCACCCGAGCCCCCGGTGGTCACGCGTTATGAAATAGAAAGCTCAGAACGGCCGCTCTCCCCCGGTGGCGCTTAGCCGGAGCCAAGGTGCGCTAGAACCGTTCGTGTGAGGCCAGATAGCGCCACTGCCCGACGGGCAAATGGCCCAAGTTGACGCGGCCAATGCGCACCCGTTTGAGGCCAGTGACAAACAGGCCCACCTGCTCGCACATACGGCGGATCTGCCGCTTCTTGCCTTCTTTCAACACGAAGCGCAGTTGCTCTGGGTTTTGCCAAGACACTTGAGCAGGCTTCAGTGCGACGCCGTCTAGGCTCAGGCCATGGCACATGCGCTTTAACTGCTCGGCCGGAAAGACACCCTGCACATTCACGGTCTCTGCACCGTAGCTCACGCGCACCAAATATTCTTTTTCCATCTCGGAGTCTTCGCCAATCAGCTGACGCGCCACGCGGCCGTCCTGCGTCAGCACCAAGAGGCCAATGGAGTCAATGTCCAGGCGGCCAGCAGGCGCCAAGCCACGCAGCTGCTCATGTCCCCAGCGCATGCGGCTGTTGCATTCAGTCCAGCGGTTTTGCGGCTGCACCAGCACCACGGCCGGCTCGTGCCCGTCTTCGGCTTGGCCGCTGACATAGCCCACCGGTTTGTTGATCAGAATAGTGACCTGCTGGCGTTGCTGATGTTCCGCCTGCTGCGCCACTTCAATGCGGTCGCTGGGCAAAACGGGTTGTCCCATCAAGGCCGGCTTGCCATTAACGCGCACCCAGCCCCTGTCGATCCAGTCGTCGGCTTCACGGCGCGAACACATGCCGAGCTCGGCCATACGCTTGTTCAGTCGGATGGTGGCCGGGCCACTGCCGGGCAAGGCACCGGAAGTCACAGGCTTGGGAATACGGCGAGCGCCGGTGGGGGGGAGTGGAGCAGTCATGGACTCACCATTTTGCTACAAGAGCTGCAATTCACTGCAAACAGTCATTCCTCAATATAGAATGATTTCACTGCGGCGCATGACCGGATGTGCGACGGGTAAAAACTTACAACACAGGAGACCCCTTCATCATGCGTATTCAGAACATTCTAGGCGCCGCTGTACTGGCAACTTTGGCCAGTACCGCTTTTGCCCAACAAGCTGCAGCACCAGCCGCACCGCCCTCTTGGAAACAAGGCAGCGCACCGGAACAAGCGGCTTCCACACTGCACCCTTTTGCGCCGCACCTGACCGGCCGGCCTGTCAGCGAGCTGAAGATGGACACCCTCAAGCTCCCAAAGGGCTTCAAAATTGAAGTCTGGGCAGAAGGCGTGCCAGAAGCCCGCACCATGGCCTTGGGCGACAAGGGCACCGTGTTTGTGGGCAATCGCAACCTGTCGGTCGTTCACGCCATCGTGGACAAAGATGGCAAACGGGAAGTTAAGGTTCTTTTAAAAGGTATGAACACCCCTAACGGCATCGTCTTTGACAGAGGGACGCTGTATGTTGCCGAGCGCAACCGCATCACGCGCTACGACAACATTGAATCCAATCTGGACAACCCCGGCGAAGGCAAGGTGGTAATCGACAACTTGGATCCGAACAAGGCGGCTGGCCATTTCTGGAAGTACATGGTCATGGGGCCGGACGGCAAACTGTATTTCAACATCGGCTCGCCGCAAAACATCACCATGCCGACCTACAACGAGGCTTCGATCCTGCGTGTTGATCCGAAGACCGGCATCATGGAGAACTATGCTCAAGGCGTTCGCAACAGCGTTGGTATGGCCTTTCATCCTGTCACCAAACAACTCTGGTTCACCGAGCATGGTCGCGACTGGCTGGGCACCGATTTGCCAAACGACGAGCTGAACGTCGCAACGAAAAAAGGTGAAAACTTTGGCTTTCCCTTTTGCCATCAAGGCGATACGCTTGATCCGGTTTATGGCGCCAACCGCAGCTGCGACGAGTTCAAAAAACCTGTCTTGAAATTGGGTGCACACATCGCACCTTTGGGCTTGAAGTTCTACACCGGCAACATGTTCCCGGCCGAATACAAGAACAGCATGTTGATTGCACAGCACGGTTCATGGAACCGCAATCCTAAGCAAGGCTATAACCTGATCCGCGTGAGCGTCGATGCCAAGGGCAAAGCCACCAAGCATGCATTCATCGATGGATTCTTGGAAAATGAACAGGGTGACCCGCCTATGTGGGGTCGTCCAGTTGACGTGCTGCAGATGAAGGATGGCGCCATCTTGTTTTCTGACGACTTCAACGGCATCATTTACCGCGTGAGCTACTCAAAGTAAGCGCATGACATTGCTCCAACCCACGCGTTCAATCAACGCGCGGCGCTGGAACACCACGGCGGCCCTGAAAATGGCTGCCGTTTTTGTTCTAGCCGCGCTCGCTTCTCATGCACAAGCAGGTCTCGAAGAAGGCCGTGTTAAAGCGCAGGCCTGCATCGCCTGCCACGGTGCTAATGGCAACTCTGTCATCCCAACCATTCCATCCATAGCCGGTCAGCCGCGTCAGTTCATCGTGACGGCCCTCTACATGTTTCGTGAAGGTCGGCGCAAAAACGATGTCATGGCACCTTTCGCCGCCAAGCTGAGCAATACCGACCTGAACGATCTAGCGATGTTCTTCAATGCCCAAAAAATGACACCCCCGACCGGCCAAGCCAGCGAGGAGACCGTCGCCAAAGGCCGCGCCGTGACAGCCGCCAACAACTGCGTGGCCTGTCACACCGCCACGCTGGTCGGCCAACAGCAAATGCCAAGGCTGGCGGGACAGCACAAGCCTTATTTGCTAGAGCAACTCAAGGCCTTCAAGGCCGGCACGCGTGGTGACTTGGATGGCACCATGACATCCGCCGCACAAGGTTTAGTCGTCGAAGAGCTGGACATGCTGGCGGAATACCTGTCGACATTGCAAGTACCCTGAAACCGCTGTCCGCTTGACGGTGACTAACGTTTTAAATGAGTTCGGGATAACCATGCCATTGAAAAAGACAATCCGCCGAAACAGCCTTCCGTTGATCGGCCGTTCTTGGGAAAAAGCATCATGGGCACTGGTGGTTGCGGGTGTTTCGCCCCTTCCACTGGCAGCCCAGTCACTTGAAGAAGTGGTGATCTCTGCAACCCGGTCTGAGCAGCGCAGCTTTGATGCGCCGGCGGCGATCAGCGTGGTCGACCGCGACACGATCCAGAACGCCGGACCGCAGATCAACCTGTCTGAATCACTGAATCGTGTGCCGGGTCTGACCATTCTGAACAGGCAAAACTACGCGCAAGACTTGCAGTTGTCGATACGTGGCTTTGGCGCACGCACGCCCTTTGGGATCCGCGGCATTCGGCTGATGATCGACGGAATTCCTGCGACCACCCCCGATGGTCAGGGCCAAGGCTCGTCGGTCAGCCTGCCGTCCACCGAGCGCATCGAAGTGCTACGCGGACCACTCGCGCTGATGTATGGCAACTCTTCTGGAGGCGTGATTCAGGCCTTCACCCGTGACGCCCCTGAAGTACCAGAGTTCACCGCGCAGGCCTACACCGGCTCGTTTGACATGCGCCGCACGGCCTGGCAATACGCCGGTCGCATCGGTGACTACGGCTTGGTCGCTGACTACAGCACCTTTGACACCAACGGCTACCGGGACAACAGCAAGACACAACGCACGCAGTTCAACGGCAAGCTCAGCTTCAACCCGAACGATCAAACCCAGGTGAACGTGGTTTTCAACCAGTTCGACATGCCGCTGGCGCAAGATCCGCTGGGACTGACAGCGCAGCAATTGGCTATCAACCCGCAAATAGCGGGTACCAATGCGGTCAGCGCAAGCGTCAGAAAAATCACCAGCCAAAACCAAATTGGCAGCGCCATGACTTACACGCTGGACGCCGACCGCTCATTGACAGCACGCGCCTACTACGGCGTGCGTGAGAATCTGCAGTACCAAGCCACTAGCGCTTGGGTAGGCCTCAACCGGGATTATTACGGCACAGGTCTGCAATACAACGAAAAAACATCGCTGGCAGGCAGACCAGTGCGCTTGGCCGCTGGGTATGAATTCGACTACTCGACTGAGCGACGCCAAGGCGGCACGGCCACAAACGGCCAACAAACACCGGGTTCTTTGACACGTAATGAAGACAACCGGTCGCAGAACAGTGATTTTTTTGTGCAGGCGACCACACTGGCAGCCGACAACATTTCGGTCGTCACCGGTGTGCGCTCCAGCACCGTGAGCTTCGCCAGCCAAGACTATATTCCGACCCCGGTTGACGGCTCTGGCTCAGTGACCTACCGGGCCACCAGCCCGGTGTTGGGTCTGACGTATCACGCTACCGATCGGCTCAACCTGTATGCCAACTATGGCAAAGGTTTTGAAACTCCGACGCTGGCCGAAGTTGCTTACATCGACAATGGCGTTAGCACACCAACGGCGAAGTTCAATCCCAGCTTAAGAGCGGCCAGCAGCCGGCACTATGAAATCGGCGCCAAGTGGCTGCCGAGTAAAACCTCACGAGTTGATCTGACGGCCTACCAAATCGACTCACGCGATGAGATCGTGGTGGCGTATGGCGGCTCAGGCCCCACTTCCTACAAAAACGCGCCAGGCACCCAACGCCGGGGCTTGGAACTCTCAGCCACCAACTGGCTGACACCGCATGTCAGCGCCCTGTTGTCATCGTCATGGATTGATGCCAACTTCACGCAGGCCTACACCAGCAGCACAGGCAATGTCGCGGCCGGCAATAAAATGCCCGGCATACCGCAGCACTTTGTGTTTTCAGAGCTGCTGTGGTCCAGCCAAGCCATGGGCGGTGGCAGACGCGCCGCCATGCTGGGCACACGCGCCGGCTTTGAGCTGGTCAGTGCCGGCCGGCTTTATGCCAACGACACCAACGCAGACTCAGCCCCCGGCTACAACGCCTTCAACGCCAAAGTCAGCCAAGGCTGGGCGCTGGGAAATAATCTGCTGACGGCCTACGCGCGCGTCGACAACCTAGCCGACAAACGGTACGTGGGTTCGGTTATCGTTAACCAGTCATCTGGGCAGTTCTATGAACCAGCCCCTGGCCGGAACTGGACACTGGGCTTGCGTTTTGCCATGCCGATGTAAGGAAACGCTGGCGCTTCATTAGGCTTAGGCGGCTTCAAGACATGCGGCTGCGCAGCGCCGCCAAGTCCAGAACCCGCAGGCCACCGTATTCAATGCGGATCGTGCCCTGAACCTGTAGCGCGCTCAAAGCCTCATTGACACGCTGCCTTGACAGCCCAACCAGATAAGCCAGCTCCTGCTGCGTGATGCGCAGGATGTCGCCAACGCCTGGGTACAGCACCGGGTTAAATAACGCGGCCAGACTGCGCGCAACGCGCAGGTCAGGGTTGTTCATGCGGTCAATTTCACGCGCGGCAATGAACTGCCCCAGCCGCTCATTGAGCTGGTTCATAACGAAGCGGTTGAAGCCTATGGAATGGTCTAAAAGCCAGTGAAAAGTTTCTAAAGGCAGCCCGGCCACAACGCTGTTGCGCAAGGCTTGAATGTTGTAACGGTAAGGCTCGCGCTTAAGGGCGGTACCTTCACCAAACCAGCCGCCCGGCGGCACACCCGTGAAGGTCATGGTCATGCCCTGCGCGTTGTCAGCGCTCATTTTGAGCAAACCCTCGACCACGCCAAACCAATAAGTGACGGGTTTACCGAAACGGCAAATGAAATCACCGGACTTGGCGTCAGCCACCACCAGTTCAGCTTCAGCGCGCGTTCGCTCAGCCGGCGACAACAACGCAAGCCATGGAATGCTTTGCAGTTCCGTGAACGAAGGTTGCCGGCGCCGCTGGTACAAGCTCGGATCTTGTTGATGGACGAATTGAAGTGCCATGACTACGGGAAAGTCCTGAGAGGAATGACCCTTGAATTGTCGCCCCAGTGACAACTTGACGTCAAACTGAGTCGTAGGATCCGCCTCATACCTGTGCTAATAAAAAGTCCAATCGGACAGCCGCAAGAGAGATCCCGCCGATGCAGACCACGTTTCCAAGACTGCTCCTGAAACATGCCGCCGAGCGCCCGGACGCGCCAGCCATGCGGGAAAAAGAATACGGCATCTGGCAAGCGCACAGCTGGGCCAACATGGCTGCACTGGTGGAACACATCGCCTGCGGTTTGCACCTAGCCGGACTAAAACGCGACGAGCACATGGTGGTGATTGGCGCTAATCGGCCGCGGCTTTACGCCACCATGCTGGCCGCGCAATCGCTGGGCGCGATTCCGATTCCGCTGTACCAAGATGCCGTGGGTGCCGAATGCGTATTCCCCATCATCAACGCCGATGTTCGTTTGGCCGTAGTCGAAGACCAAGAGCAAGTCGACAAGTTGCTCGAGATCCGCGACCGCTGCCCGGACCTAACCACCCTGATTTACGACGAGCCACGCGGGCTGCGCAACTACGAAGAGCCCGGCCTCAGCTCGCTCGACGCACTGATCGAAGCAGGCCGCGTATTTGCACAAAGCCACCCGCACTTTTTCAAAGGTGAAATTGACAAAGGCCAAACCGGTGACGTAGCAGCCATGTTTTTCACCTCCGGCACCACGGGCAACCCGAAGGGTGTGGTGCACACCCACAACAACTTAATCGACCGGGCACAAGCTGGCGCCGAGTTCGACAAACTCAGCTCGGCCGAAGAAGTGCTGGCTTATTTGCCGCCCGCCTGGATCGGTCAGAACATCTTCAGCTACG